>CAZOOO010000043.1:0-16858 GCA_964581435.1 uncultured Hyphomicrobiales bacterium
ATCCTGGATCGAATCGATCCAGGATCATGAACGTGATCGATTCCAATATTTTGAGCCGCGGGATGCGGGCGGAAAACCGCTGCACACTTTTCCTCATCCCGCTCTAGTGGAGTGGATTTGACATTCGCTACCCAGTTTGCAGCGAACGCGAGAAGCGAATGTCAAATCCAAAACTCCACTAGATCACGATGATCCTGGATCGAATCGATCCAGGATCATGAACGTGATCGATTCCAATATTTTGAGACGCGGGATGCGGGCGGAAAAACGCTGCACACTTTTCCTCATCCCGCTCTAGTTGTTTGATCCAAGGCGTGATCTGCTGCTCATCACTAAACCGCATTGAGATAAAGAGTTCGCGGATGAACAGCTTAAAGCAAAGCACAGCGGCAGCGTCCCACACGATTGGGGACAAGATCGCTCGTCTTATCGGAGGGCAGACGATCAATCAGTTCAATGAAGAGGTGCGGGAGCGTCGCTGGGCGCATTACCCCGGCACCTTTTCGCGGAACGATATTTCAAGTCTGTTCTATACAGTGGATCAGCTCGAAGCGGATGTCGACTCCGCCAGGATTCGGCCGGAGGCGGTCGACGTTTTCGCCAGGGGCCAGTTGGTCCGCCTTGGCGACCTCCAGCATAAGACGGGACGTTCGCATCTCGCGGTACTCATCGACCAACTTCGTCAGGGTTCGATGGTTCGCGTCCGAGATATTCAGAACGCGAGTCCGTCAGTCGAACATACAGTGCGCCAGCTCGATCAGCTCTTCCTGGCCAAGTGCCAAGTGAACCTCTACCTAGCCCCAATGGGTGGTGCGGGTTTCCCTGCTCATTTCGACATCGCCGATGGCTTTATCGTCCAGTGTGGTGGCACGAAGGATTGGACGATCCACGAAGACTATGTCGACCAGACGAGCCTTCCGACCGCGGATACACCTTGGGAACCGGAGCGTTACAAACCTCTCGGCTCAGGGAAAAGCATGGTATTGCAGCTTGGCGATGTTCTTTACCTTCCGCGCGGCGTCATGCACGCCGCGCGATGCACCGACCACCACTCGCTCCATCTGACGATCAGCTTGGAAAGCCTCACTTATGCTGACGTGCTGCTGTCGGAGGTTCGGCGTCTTGCTCACGATGTTCCGGCTCTCCGGAGCCGAATTCCATGGTCGTGGGACGGCAAGGATGAATTGCTGACCCAAGCGCTACGCGACCAGATGCGCATGCTTGCCGACCGCGTTGAGGCCCGTCCATCGTTTGAGGCAGCACGGCGAACGCTCGTGCGAAGCCAGGACATCGCACCCGGCACGCTTAGTCAGACTCTCACGCAACCGAGCTGAGGAAGCCCCTCGGCCGGCCGGTCAGTCCAATACGAAATCACCGGCCCGCATGATCGCCCGGCGTTCGCCGCTTTTCAGAACACCGTCCACATCCATCGCGTCATGGCCGATCATGCAGTCGATATGCAGGGCGCTGGTGTTGGCGCCCGCCGCCTCTCGGTCACGCCCGGCTTCGATGCAAGCCGAGTAGGACTGGCCAAAAGCGATGTGGTTGGCAGCATTCTCGTCGAGGAGCGTATTGTAGAAGAATACGTCCTTGCGTGCGACCGGCGAGTTGCATGGCACCAAGCCGACCTCGCCCAGCCGCCTCGCGCCCGGATCGCTGGAGAGTAGTCCCTCGAGCATCTCCCGCCCTTGCCGCGCCTCGATGCGCTCCGCGACCCCGCCGCGGAAGGTCACGGCGAGCCCTTCGATGACGATCCCGCCCAAGGCGAGCGGGCGTGACGCCACCAGCCTTCCTTCGATCCGGCCGCGATGCGGGCAGGTGAACACTTCCTCGGTCGGAAAGTTACAGACCGGCAGCGCGCCGTTGGCGGCTCGTGATCGACCGCCGACCCATTGATGCCCCTCGGCCAGCCCGACCATCAGATCCGTGCCGCCGCCAATAAAATGGAGCGCGCTGAGATCGAGAGCTTGAAGCCTTTGACGTCGCGCCTCCAGCACTGCCAGATGGTCACGCCAGGCGGCTACGGGATCGGACGATTTCACGCGCACGACGTCGAACACATCATCCCAGAGTTTGTCGGTCGCCTCGGCGATCGGCAGCGCCGGATAGACCATTCGCGCCCAGTTCCGGGTCACAAAGGGGACCGCACACCAGTTCACGCGCAAATCCGCGGTGAAAGCTCCCTCGGCGGCCGAGGCGGCCGCGATGGCGGCGTGCATGCGAGCGATCCGTTCGGGTGCGACACCTGTCAGCAGGTCAGGATACGGGCCATAGACGAAAAGCCGCGCGGCACCACCTTCATAGGCATTGACCACACCGTCGGAGAGCCAGCCGGCGGCGCGGTCCAACCCCTCGTCCGCACCATGATCGAAACGAGCGCGAATCAGGGCGGGATCCTCGTAGAGGCATGTCACCAGCGGCGCGCCGGCACGGTAGGCGGCCGCGGCGACGTGGCCCACGAAAGCCTGGGCTTCGATGGGAGCGGACACAATCAGCTCCTGCCCCTTGCGCAGATCGACGCCGACGGTCACGCAAAGCGCGGCGAAGCGCGCTGGCTGGTCTTCGTGATCGCGGTCCGGCATCAGAAACTAGAACTCTCACAAGGGGCTTCGAGAATCGGCGCTTTGAAACGGCCTTTCATGATTTTCATCGATCCCAGGCCGATTGACGGCAGATACCCGTGCGTGCCATTTGACTCCCTCCCGCCGAGCGTTCCTTCTGATTGGTTTTCAGATTGGCGATCGACCTATATTTCCCCGAATCTGTCTGACCGCCGCCGGCGACATCATGTGATGATGCTCCGCGTCAACTTGTATGACCCGTAGCGTGCTGCATAAGGAACGCCATGCCTCCGGATCGGCGAAGGATCGGTCAAGACCGGGTGTGACACGGGTCGCCTCGAACAGGATCACGTTGCCGTCGAACCGATCAAAACGCGCCTCCCACAGAAGGCGAGCATTGTTGGCGACGACACGGGCCATGGCTTCCAATTGTGGAAGCGAGAAGCTGCCGAACACGTGTCCCCGCGCCTTCGCCAGAGTCAGCAGGTGCGCGGCGTCCCGCGGCGCGACCTTGGTCCTGAGATCGGCGCCGTGAGCGATCTCACTCCAGACGTCGCCGGGTTCCGAGGGCGACGTGCCGGGGACCGGCGGAAAGGCGTCGAAGAGCAACAAACGCTCGACTTCTTCCCCCTCGGCGCGCAGGCGCGTGGCGAGCACATGGGCGATACTGCCGCCGAACGACCAGCCGGCCAATTGATAGGGACCAGCCGGTTGGACCGAGCGGATCGCCGCCAGGCTGATGTCGATCACGTCCGAGAAGGATTTTGGCAACGGCGCGTCGGGTAAGAAACCGCGCGCCTGGATGCCGTAAAGCGGCTGATCGAGATCGAGTATGGCCAGCAGATTCGTGTAGGGCCAGCACAGGCCGGTTCCAGGATGCAGGCAGAACAGCGGCGAACGTGTGCCTTCAGGCCGAATAGGGAGAATGACGTCGAAAGCGGCGCCGCGCTCAGCCACCACGCCGATCCGCTTGGCCATCTCGCCGATCACGGGGTGACTGAAGATGGTTTCGATCGGTAGTTCTCGATCAAGTCTCGCGCTGATCTGCACCGCCAGTTGCGCGGCGAGCAGTGAATGGCCGCCGAGATCGAAGAAATTGTCGGTCGGGACAACCTGCTCCACCCCGAGGACGTCCGCGACGATGGCGCAGAGCGCCAGTTCCTCCGGCGCGCCCGCTCGGACCTCGACATCAGAGCGGACCGCATCATTTCGTCCGGATGGCAAGGCTGCCAGGTCGAGCTTGCCGTTGGGCGTCAGCGGGATGTCGGCGACGATGCGCCATTTGCCGGGGATCATGTAGTGCGGCAGCGTTTGGGCGAGTTCGCGTCTCACCGCATCGATGTCCGGCGCGATCGGACCCGATGGAACCAACCAGGCCACGAGCTGGGCCCGCTCGGCCTCGTCCCTGACGCGCACGACAGCTTGGGCGATATCGGGCCGGGCACATAGGACAGCCTCGATTTCCCCCAGTTCGATGCGGAAGCCACGCAATTTGACCTGGCCATCCAGGCGGCCGTGGAACATCAACTGGCCGCCATCGTCCCAGCAGGCGCGATCGCCGGTTCGATAGAGGCGCTGCGCATCCTCGAAAGGGTTGGCGACGAAGCGCGCGGCGGTGAGCGCTGGGCGCGCATGATAACCCTGAGCCAGACCTGTTCCGGCAATATAGAGGTCTCCGATCACCCCGGTCGGGCACGGCCGAAGCCGCTCATCAAGAACATAGGCGCGGACGTTCGCGATCGGAGCGCCGATGGGCGGCGGGCGCGTTCCGTCCAGCGCCGGACTCACGGCGGCAAACACCGTGGTTTCGGTCGGGCCGTAGCCGTTGTGGACGGCGCAATGGCGCGACCATGCTCCCGCCGTTGCGGGTGGGCAGATTTCGCCGCCGAGGATGAGCTTTCGGACGGCAAGTTCACGGCCATCGCGATTGAAGGGGAGCAGACGATTAAAAGCGCTCGGCGTCTGATTGAGGATCGTCACCCGCTCATCTGCCAGCAGAGCAAGGAACCCTTGCGGAGTGCGTGCGATCACCTGCGGCACGACCACCAGCCGGCCGCCACGCAGCAGCGGGCCCCAGATTTCCCAGACCGAGAAATCGAAGGCGCAGGAATGGAACCAGGTCCAGACGTCGGTTTCGCCGAAGCCGAACCGGTCGGCGGCGGTCATCAGGTGCATCAGGTTCGCGTGGCTGTTGACGACCGCCTTCGGCTGGCCGGTGCTGCCTGAGGTGTAAATCAGATAGGCGGGATGCTGCGGTGAGAGCCACGCACGGCGATCCGGTGCGCTCGGCGCCCGCGACGGACGTTGCGCCAAATCCGCTCGTGTCTCGGCGGCATCGATGGCGACGGTTACGCCGCGCCAACAGGATGCAAGTGTAGCCGCCGGCTCGCTCGTGGTGATGATTGCCGCCGGCCGCGTTTGCTCGAGGCTGTAGTCGCGCCGCAAGACCGGAAGGTCGGGATCGATCGGAAGGTATGCGCCGCCCGCCTTGAGGACGGCGAGGATCGCGACAACCGTCGCTGCACAGCGTGGTAGTTGGATGGCTACGACGTCGCCAGGCCCCACGCCCTCGGCGATCAGCCGCCAGGCCAGCCGATTGGCTTGCTCGTCGAGCAAGCGGTAGCTCAGCGTCGTTCCCATGTCGGTCACTGCACCATGGTCGGGGGTACGAGCGGCCTGGGCCTCGAACACATCGACCACCGTGCCGGCGGCGATGGGTGCGGCGGTCTCATTATTGGTCTGTGTGAGTCTGGTTCGCTCGCTGGGCAGGAACACATCGAGCCCCACCACGCCCGCGAGGCGATCAGCCAGCATGGATCTGAGGACTTGCTCCAGCCGCGCCAGCAATTCCGGCCCGCTTGCGGAAGCCAACGTCCCACTGAGATGGAGTTGGAACGACAGTGCTGATCCGGGCTGAACGATCAGGCTCAGTGGATAGTGCGTACCGCTGCTTCCGGACACCGATGCAAGCGGCAGCCCTCCGTCGCGGCTGTGCTCACCCTCGGTGGGGAAGTTCTCGAAGGTGAACAGCGTGTCAAACAACGATCCTCCCGCGAGCCGGCTGATGTCCGAAAGCGGCAGGTGCTGATAGGGGATCATCGATCCTTGTTCGCGCTGCTGCCGACGCAGGAAATCGACCACGGGCTCGTCCCGGCGCAGCGTGACGCGAACCGGCGTGGTGGTGATGAGCATGCCGACGATGCGCTCGATGTCGGGCACGGCCGCGTGGCGGCCAGCACTGACGACACCCAAGCAGAAGTCATTCCGGCCCGATAGCCGCGACAACAGCAGCGCCCAGGCGCCTTGCACCAAGGTAGCGAGGGTGACGCCTTCGGCCGTCGCCAGCGCTTCCAATTGGGCTGTCATGGCGCAGGACAGGCTGAGTTTGCTCTTTGACACTTCGCCGGGCGTGCCGGCCTCTCCGCCGGTCAGCGGGTCAGCCGGCAAGCCGTCGAGATATACCCTCCAGGCGTTACGAGCTTCCTCGTCATCCTGTGCGGCGAGCCAGCGCAGGTAGGATTTGAACCGGGCCGGATGAGGCAGCATGGCCCCATCACCGTCATGGCGATAGAGCACGTCCAGCTTTTGCAGCAAGAGCGCGCCTGACCAGCCATCGACGACCATATGGTGCATCGTCAGCAGAAGTTGGTCGCGCGCGCCGTCTACCTCGATCAGCGAAGCACGGATGAGCGATCCGCCGATGAGATCGAAACCACGGGCTCGATCTTCGGCTGCAATACGGTCCACTCCATCCGGCGCGCCATCGTTCAGAACGACCCTTCGTAGAGGCAGGGACGCCTGCAAGGGAACGAGTTGCACAGATCGACCGTGCCGATCATGAGCGAGTCGCACATTGAGACCGGGATGCCGCTTGACCAGCGAATTCAGCGCCCGTTGCAGCCTGCCCGGATCAAGTGGCCCATCGAGTTCGAGACGGAGCTGGACGAGATAGGGATCCTGCCCGGCTGTCCGCTGCGAATGGAACAGTAAGCCGGCCTGCATCGCCGTGAGAGGCCATACGTCGTCCAGTTCAGGAACGATCGCGGCGAAAGCGTCGATTTGGGCCTGGTCATATGACACGAGGTCGAAATCGCTGGGCGATGGTCCGCCAGCGCCGGGCGTCGCAGCGTGGCGCGCCAGCGCCTGGAGGGCGGCGTTCCAGGCATCGGCAAGGTCGTGCATCGCCGCCTCGCCGATCAGCCCGGGCGCGTATTGCCATACCGCGTCCAACCGCGGCCCGTCGGGCGTTTCATGCACCGCGCAGTTCAGGCTGATCATATGGTCCAGCGGCCTGTCGTGCTCGGCTCCGCCGAAGACCGCGGCATATGTGTCGGCCGGGGCAAATGACTCATTCCGTGGACGACCGAAACGGCCAAGATAGTTGAAGGCGATTTGCGGATCCGTTCCGCCGCTCAGCACTCTTCGACCTTCCTCGTCGAGATGCCGCAGCAAACCGTAGCCGACGCCGGCATGAGGCAATTTGCGTAGCTGCTCCTTGATCCGCTTGAACGCTCGTCCGACGTCACTTCCGCCCGCCATGGCGTCGGTCAGATCGATATCACCGGCATCGAGATGTACCGGGAAGAGGCTGGTGAACCAGCCGATGGTGCGGGTCAGGTCCGCCGCCGCATCCAGCGGCTCGCGACCGTGCCCTTCCAAGTCCAGCGTCAGCGCTGGCCGGCCGCCCTTGCCGGCTCGCTCGCACCAGGCAGCGACGGCCAGCACCAGGGCTGTCAACAGCACATCATTGATGCGCGCCCGGAACGCGGACGGAACGCGGGTGAGCAAGTCGCTGGTAATCGCGCTTTGCAGAAAACGATTGATATAGCCGGCCTCTCCCAGTCGATCCCGCCGGGGATCGAGCCGGCCGGACGTGAACGTAAGTCCTGCACTCTCCACTATCGCTCGCCAGTAAGGCAGCTCGTTTCGATGGTTGGAGACTGCTGCCGTCTGCGCCAGCGACCACTGCCGAAAGCTCGTCGTCTTCCGGCCGAGGTCGATCGGTCCGGCTGCCTCAGCCTGCGCATAGGCGCGGACGAGATCTTCGGCCAGGATGCGCCAGGATGCCCCGTCGATCGCGAAATGGTGGATGACGAGCAGCAGATGCCCAAGCTGCGATGGTCCCGCGTCGGCCCATACCACTTCCAGCATCCGGCCGGATGACGGGTCGAGCCGAGCGACGGCATCGGTGTAGGCTGCTTTCAGCGCGGCATCACGCTCGGCGGCTGTGTTCTCGGCCGTCATCAGCCGGCGCAGCGACACGGGTTTGCCTGTGTTCGGCGGCGGAACGAACAACCCCCCCGCGTCATCGACCGTCAGACGCAGCGCGTCATGATGGACGATGATGGCCGCCAAGGCGCGCTCCAAGGCGCCGATGTTCAGCCTGGCCGGTGTCAGCAGCACGCTGGCCTGGTGGAAGCTGCGCCAGAGATCGCTGCGGCTGGTTGCATGATGGATAATGGGCGTGGCGACGACACCGCCTTCCGCCACATCCTCCTGCTCGGGCTCCTCCGGTCCGAAATGAGCCGCGGCCGCGAGATCCCGCAGCACAGGTTGCTGGAAGACATCGCGCGGCGAAAGAACAAGTCCCTGCTCCCGGGCGAGACTGACGAGCCGTATCGAACTGATGCTGTCGCCGCCGAGGTGAAAGAAGTTGCCGTCGAGATCGACCTCATCGAGCGACAGAAGGTCCGCGACGATCGCACACAGGACGCGTTCGCGGGCATTCCGGGGTGCCTGTACCGGCCGGGTTTCTCGCCGGGCCATGCCGCGCAATTTCTGCCGGTCGAGCTTGCCGGACGCGGTCATCGGCAAGGCGTCGATCAGGACGATGTCTTGCGGGATGAACGGCGCGGCCAGCTTGGCCTCGAGCGCTTCACGAATGCGTCGCACGATGCGTTGACGAAGCACGCTGTCCAGCGGACTTGCGGCCGACGCACCGGCGTCCATGCCGGCGGTGCTTCCCGGCATTTGCACGGGTCGATCGTCGTCGGCCCGGAACAGGACATCGAGGCCGCCGCCGGGATGGGCGGCCGCAAGGCTGATATCGACCCGATAACCAAGGGTTTCGCCCAGTCGCCGCAGGTCTCTGGGTTCGACGCCGGGTGAAAACAGCGCCATTTCACCGTCCATCAAACAAGTGGCGTCGCAATAGGCGGCGACGGTCTGGGCATTGGGCACGGCGCGCAGCGCCAGGACCGGCGGCTGCGCGGCCAACGTCTCCCGGATGGAGACGATCTCGGCCGAGCCGCCGTCCATCCATTCGAAAGCCGAGGCGTCAATGGCGTGACCGCCGGTGCGGATCAGCACGTCGTATCGGAATTGATTCAGTTCGCCGGGGAATTCGCCGCCTTTCGGCAGAACCTCGATCTGCGCGATCTGCGCAAACCGTGCGCGCAGCCTCATGAAAAAGGCAGGATCGACCAGAAGCTCCCGTTCCTGCTCTGCCTTGCGCCGCACACGCTCACGCAGTTTCGCGACATCCATATCCGAGCGACAGCGGCGGCGCTCGACGGACAGGTTGAAGGCGTTCTGCAACCCCTTGTGGCGGACATCGCCGACGAAGATCGTCCCGCCCGGCTCGAGCGCGGTTTCGATCAACTGGGCGATGATCTCGATGAGATAAATCTCATCGGCAAAGTACTGTGCGACGGACGGCAGGATGATCGTGTCGAACCGGCCGAGTGCCAGCCGTCCGATCTCGTGCGCGGCGGCGCAATGGAACGTCGCCCGCGAGAGCCCCGGCATGCGATCCACCAACGCAGCCTCGCCTTGCAGGGATCGCAAATGCGCGATGCGCCGCCGGGAGATGTCAACGCCGACATAGGCCTCGGCCGAGCCGAGCAACGGAAAGGTGATCAGCCCCGCGCCACAGCCGATCTCCAACAGCCTGCGTGGCGCGAGGCCGCCGATGCGGGCCACCGCGCCATCGACATAATCGCGCATTTCCGCGATCGACAGCGGATCGCCTGTATAAGCGCTGTTCCAGCCGCGTGTGTCGAAGGTCGGATCGGCGACGTCGCCGGACACGACCCCATCATCTTCGACCTCACGCCACGCCTCGACATGATCGAGCGCACATGCGCGGCGCAGGGCCTCGATGGCATCGCCCCGGCGCTCAGGCACCACATAGGCGGTCAGGGCCATGCGGCCTTCGGCGTTTGGCGCGGCATCGACGGCGGCCTGCTCGACCAACGGCATCGCCGCGATGGCCGCCGCCACCTCGCCGGGTTCGACACGCACGCCGCGGATCTTCACCTGATCATCGATGCGGCCATGAAAATCGAGCTGGCCGTCGGCGCGCCATACCGCCAAGTCGCCTGTGCGGTACATCCGAGCACCGGGAACGCGGGTGAAGGGGTCCGCCACAAACCGCAGCGCCGTGAGCGCAGGCTGTGCCACATAGCCTTGGGCAAGCGCTTCGCCGCCGATGTACAGCTCTCCTATGGTTCCTGGCTGGCAGGGACGCAGGGCGCTATCGAGGACATAGACGCGCGCGCCTGCAATGGCGCGACCGATGGGAACGCCGCCTGCATGCGTGAGGGGCGCGCTCATCGTCGCGCAGACGGTGGTTTCGGTCGGGCCATAGGCGTTGAATAAGCGGACTCGCGCGCTCCATGCGGCGGCCAAGTCAGCCGGGCAAGCTTCGCCTGCGACGATGACCGCTCGCAAAGTCCGTCCGGCTGTAGGGTCTAGAGTCTGTAATGCGGTCGGCGTGAAGGTGACGTGGGTGATGGCGGCGCTGTCCAGCAACTGGGCCAGACCGGCGCCGGCGCGTTCGTGAGCGCCCGCGATCACCAGCGTCGCGCCGCGCGTCAAGGTCATCGCCAGTTCTGAGACCGATGCGTCAAAGGCGCAGGACGCCAGTTGGACCACGCGGTCGCCCGGCCCGATTCCGAGACGATCCGCCTGCGCCGTGGCCAAGCCTGGCAGACCGCAATGCGGCACCAGCACGCCCTTGGCCCGACCCGTGCTGCCGGAAGTGTGGATCAGATAAGCCGGATAATCGCCCCGCAACGGTATAGTGCGGTCTTCGTTACGCGGCGTGACCTCAGACTCCTCCGCGATCTCGGTCGAGACGATGGCATCGCCCAATGCGAGGCGCGCAAGATTGGCCGGCAAACGAGCCGCCAGATTACACGTCGTCAGCGCAAGTTTGGGCGTTGCATCGGCCAGCAACTGGGCCAGGCGTTCCGGCGGATGATCGGGATCCAGCGGCATGAAAGCCGCGCCCGTTTTCATTACCGCCAGGACTGCCCGCACCATGAGCGCGGATCGGGTGAACTGTGTCGCCACGATATCGCCCGGTCCGATACCAAGTCCGATCAGGCGCCAGGCCAGCCGGTTAGCTTCGGCATCGAGCGTTGCATAGTCGATGCTCTGATCCCGATCGACGACCGCCGTCAGGCTGGGCGTCGCGGCCGCCTGGGCCTCGAACAGCTCAGCCAAGGAAACGGTCGGAAGCGCGGCGGGCTGCGGCAGCCCGTCCAGCAGCCGGGCGCGTTCGGCGGCGGACAATACCTCGAGCCGTGCGATCGGTTGCAGGGGCGCGCGCGTGACCTGCTCCAGCAGCCGCACGAAGGCATCGGAATAGCGCCGGACCTCATCAGCGCGCAGGAGGTCGGCGTTGTAGTGGAACCGCAGGCCCAGCGCCGGCCCCGGCAGGACTGCGACACTTAGCGGATAATGATTGCTGTTATGACCGCTGACGTCTGTCAGTGGCAGATCGTCCGGCGACCGCGCGGGCGGTGGCGGCTCGACCGGATAGTTCTCATAGGTGAAGAGCGTATCGAACAGGGCTTCGATGCCCAGATGCTTGTGGATCTCGATCAGCGAGAGATGCTGGTGCGGCATGAGATTCGCCGCATCACGCTGGAGCGCCTGGAGCAGGTCGAGGCTGGTGCGTGTTCCCCGCAACGACAGGCGCACGGGCGTGGTCACGATGACGGCGCCCAACATATCCTCGATCCCCGCGACCGGCGCTTGCCGCCCCGAGCCGACCACGCCGAAACAGACGTCGGTGCGGTTGAGCAGCAGGCCCAGGGTCAAGCCCCAGGCGCCTTGCAGCACGCTTGCGACCGTAAGGCCGTGCTCTCGCGCCATCTCCGTCAACCGGGCGGACAGGGCGCGGCTCAACAGCCGTTCCCGCATGGCCTGATGGGCGGAAGCGGTCCGGCCCGCACCGGGCGCCACCAGCGTGGGTTCCGCCAGCCCGTCGAGATAATGCCCCCATGCGTCGCGCGCGGCGTCACGATCCTGGCCGGCGTGCCAAGCCAGATAGGCACGAAAATCCGCCGGGGGCGGGAGAGCGCCGGCCGCGCCGTCGGCCCGGTAGAGCGCGACGAGGTCGCGGAAGAAAATGGTCGTCGCCCAGCCGTCGCCGAGCAGGTGATGCTGACTGAGCAGCAGCCGGTTTCGGTCCGGCGCCAGCTTCAGCAAGGTCGCGCGCATGAGCGGCGCGACATCGAGCGCGATGCGCTCCACGCGGTCGGCGCGAGCCAAGGTATCGACCTGGGCGGCCTGCGGCTCCGCTGCCAGGCTGGTCAGATCCACTTCGCGCCACGCCAGGGCGCAATCGCGCATGACGAGTTGCACCGGACGCTTCTCGCCATCCTCGTGGAAGGATACGCGCAGGCTGCGATGACGTTCCAGCAGGGCATGGAAACTGCGCCGCAGGCGTTCAGGATCGAGATCGCCCTCGAAGGTCAGGAGGAGCTGGACGAGATAAGGATCTTCTCCGTCTGTGCCTGCGCCGCCATAGGCCGCATGGAACCAGATGCCTTGCTGCAACGGCGTGAGCGGCCAGGCGTCTTCGGCGTCGGGATGGGTTCGCCGTAGATGCGCGAGCGCTTCTTCCGGATAGAAGGCCGCCTCGATGTCTTCAGAGACATCCGCCTGTGCAGAGCACTCCGCGATCTGGCGGATGACCGGATGCAGGAACACATCGCGCGCGGCAAGGCCGAACCCGGCGTTACGCGCCGCGTTGACGAGGCGGATCGCGATGATGCTGTCGCCGCCGAGGTGAAAGAAATTGTCCTCCGGCCCGACACGCTCCAACCCAAGCAACCTGGCAACTTGACTGCAGAACCATATCTCGGTTGGCGTCCGCGGCGCGGCATCGCCGGCCGGAGCGATCGGTCGCAAGGCCGTCAGCGCGTTGCGATCGAGCTTACCATTTCCCGTGAGCGGCAGCGCGTCGAGCCGGATCAGCGCCGTGGGCGTCATATAGTCGGGCAGCCGATCTTCCAGCCATGCGCGAAGGTCGGCCTCCGTGCAGGGGCCGGCCATATAATAGCCGACGAGCTGACGCCGGCTGCCATCAGCGATGAGCAAGGCGGCTGCGGCCTCCACGGCGGGATGGCGCAACATCTGCGCCTCGATCTCGCCAAGTTCGATGCGGAAGCCCCGCAGCTTGACCTGGTTGTCCTGCCGGCCGAGGAATTCGATCTCCCCGTCCGGCCGATACCGGCCAAGATCGCCAGTATCGTACAGGCGCTCGCCGGTGGCGGGATGACGCACGAAACGGGACGCGGTCTCTTCTGGATTGCGCCAATAGCCCTCGGCAAGGCCGGCTCCGGCGATGAACAAGCGGCCTGGCGTGTGGATCGGACAGGGCGACAGGTCAGCCTTGAGGACGTGGAAGCGCTGGTTGGCCAGCGGCCGACCATAGGGAATGGATATCCAGTCGGGCTGGATATGCGCGATGGGGTGAAGGATCGACCAGATCGCGGCTTCTGTCGCGCCGCCAAGGCTGATGAGCTGGCAGCCTGCGGTGAGCGTGGTTCGCAGTCGCGGAGGCAACGCAAGTGGAATCCAGTCACCGCTCAGCAAGACCAACCGCAGGCTTGCCAACTGGACCTGCGGCGCCGGGCTCGCCGCCAGCATGAGTTCGGCCACCATCGGCACGGAGTTCCACAGGGTAACGCCGTGTTCCCGCACCAGATCGGCCCAGGCTGCCGGATTCCGCGCGCCCTCGACGGGTGGAATGACGATCGCCCCTCCCGCGCCGAGAACGCCGAAGATGTCGAAGATGGAGAGGTCGAATTCAAAGGATGAGACCCAGAGCAGCCGGTCGCGCTCATCGACGCCGAAACGCCGCCCAAGATCAGCCAGGGTGTTGACGGCGGCGCGATGGGCGATGGCGACGCCCTTGGGCGCGCCGGTGCTCCCCGACGTGTAGATGACGTAGGCCAATGCCTCTGGAGACACTGATTCCGCCACCAATGGCCGTGGAAGCGTGGCCGGGTCGGCTTCCGGCGCATCGAGCAGCGTGATCGCCGCTTGCCAAGCTCGGCCGCGCTCGATGCGCGCCTGGGTGATTGCCACCCGGACGCCGGCCTGATCGACAATTCCGGCAATGCGCTTGTCGGGTTGACCGGCGCTGATCGGCAGGAAGGCTCGCCCGGCCAGCAGCACGGCCAACGCCGCCACGACCTGCTCCGGTCCCTTCTCCATGACGATCGCCACCAGTTCGTCGTCCGGTTGCAGCGCGGCGCGCAGTTCATGCGCCAGCGCCGTGGCCCGCACGAGCAGGGAGACGTGCGTGAGGGTTCCGGCCGCGGTGATCAAGGCCGGCGCCGCAGCATGGCGCGCGGCGGCCCGCAACATCCCCGCATGCAGCAGGTCCGTGCTGGCCTCGGTTTGGGTGGCGTTGGCCGCGGCGAACAGGGCCTGCTGCGCCAACGGCGTCAACACCGCGCCCTGGGCGTTCCACGCCTCGGGCTCGGCCAAGCATTCGAGCCGTTGCACGTAGGCGGCGAACATATCGTCGAGTAAACCGGGCGGGAACAGCGCCTCGGGCGCATCCCAGTCGATCCCGAGCCCGACTCCCTCGGCGTCGCCCTCCTCGTAGACCTTGCTGTCGAGCCATGTCTGCGGCGTTTGGGTGATGGCGTGGGCGACCGTGACACCCTCGGGCAGTGTCACGTCAATCTCGCCAATGACGCTGGTGAACACCACCGGCAAGAGACCAGCCTCGGGGTCGCCGGCCGCCTGCGCTTTGAGGCGCTGCACCTCCACGCCACCGAAGGCTAGATGATCCAAATCGGCCGCCAACCGCCGGCCTTGGGCCAGCGCGCGCTCACGAAACGATCCCTGGCGCGCGGCACGGATTTCGAGCGGGAGCAAGGTGGTGAAGACACCTAGCACGCCGTCGAACCCGTGGGGACGGTTGCCGACGGTCAGGTTCAGGGTGAAATCTTCCTCGCTGGCCCAAGTCGCCACGACCTCCGCATAGGCGGTTAGAAGTAGGTTCGTCGGTGTGAGGCCGGCATCGGCCGCGTGGCGCTTCAGCCGGCTCCAGACCGCCGGGGAAAGACACGCGGCGCGGCGGTTGAAGCGTGGATCCTTGATCTGCGAGGGCGCGACTGCGAGCGGCAGCGCTGGCGCCGCCGGCAGGGTGTCGATCCGGCTCCGCCAATAGGCTTCGGCGCGGGCGTGAGCCTCGTGGTTTCGGGCACCGGCCATAACATGGTCACGGAAGGTCAGGACCGGCGGGGGCCAAAGGGGCTTGTCCGCATGGACCGCGAACACTTCCGCCAGCAGCAGGTTGATGCTTTCACCATCCAGGATGAGCGCATCGAAGCTCATGTGGATGCGCCAATCGTCGGCGGCGACCCGCGTCACCCTCACATCGAACAGCGGCGCCAAATCGAGCGGCAGCAATTGATGAGACATTTGCTGACGAATACCGGCCACGCCCGCCTCCGCCTGCGCGGGCGACAGATGGCCAAGATCCGCCGTTTTGATCGCGAACGGAATCTCGCCATCCAGCACACGCTGGACGCCATCAGTATCGATCACTTCCCGCAGCACCGGATGGCGGCTGATCGCCTGCCGCCATCCGCTGGCGAACCGTGCGGGATCAAACTGGGTTGCGCGCAGCTCGACATAGGCGTGACAGGCCACCTCGCCGAGGGCGACGAGCTGTTGGCGGCCCAGCCAGTAGGCTTGCTGCACCGGCGTCAGCGCGAAGGGTTGGAGCAGGTTGTCCGGATCCGGACTTACGGCCAACGGATTGTTCGCCTTCGCTGCCTTTGCGATGGCATTGGCGAGATCCTGGAGAACGGGATGCTCGAACACCATGCGGACGGAGACATCGCGGCCGAGGCGCTCGCGCAGTCGAGCGACCAGGCGCACCGCCAGCAGCGAATGACCGCCGAGATGGAAGAAGTTGTCGCCCATGCCGACCTGGGGCGCCCCCACCAGCTCGGCCACGATCGCGCAGAGCAGCGCATCGTCCGGCGTGGCCGGCGCCACATGCTCTGTCACGGCCACTGTCGGCTCCGGCAGCACCGCCCGGTCCAGCTTGCCGTTGACCGTCAGCGGCAGCCGATCCAGCGCGACCAGCGCGGCGGGCACCATGTAGCCCGGCAGCCGCTCGGCCAGGCGAGAGCGCAGCACCGCCATATCGATGTCCGCGCCCGACGCCGCCAACACATAGCCGACCAGCCGCGCATCGGCTCCCGCACCGCGCACCACCACCGCGGCCTGCGCCACCCCGGGCTGGTCCAGCAGCGCCGCCTCGATCTCCGCCGGTTCGATGCGGAAGCCGCGCAGCTTCACCTGATCGTCGGCGCGGCCGTGATAGACAAGCTGGCCGTCCGCCCGCCAGGCGCCCCGGTCGCCGGTCCGGTAGAGCCGTTCGCCATCCCCGAACGGGCTCGCCACGAAACGCGACGCCGTCAGCCCGGGGCGGCCATGATACCCGCGCGCCAGCCCCGCGCCAGACACATACAGCTCTCCCGCCACTCCCGGCGGACACAGACCAAGCCCAGAATCAAGAATGTAGACGCCGGTGTTGGCGTATGGCGAGCCGATGGTGATCTCATCGCTCATCTCCCCCGCGACCACGCCGATGGTGGTCTCGGTCGGCCCATATTCGTTGATGATCCGTGCTTGGGGACAGTAGGTCCGCAGGATCGCGAGATGCGCTGACGTCACCGCCTCGCCGCCCAGCATCACGGCACCGATCCGGACGGGTGAAAGGCCGCTGCCTTCCAAGAGCGCCACATGCGAGGGGGTCAGCTTGATCGTCCCCGGTGGCGGATCGAGCGCGAAAACCGCCGCCAGCGCCGTCTCCGGGCGCGGCTCGGCTATGATGTCAATTCGTCCGCCATGGCAGAGCGGCACGAACAGGCTGGTCAGAGTCAGGTCAAAGCCGGCCGCCGTGAACAGGGGCATCGCGGCCGCATCCGCGCCGAGCACGTCGCGACCCATATGATCGACATAGTGGGCGATGCTGCGATGCTCGATGCAGACAGCTTTTGGCGTTCCTGTGCTGCCCGAGGTGTAGATGA
>CAZOOO010000044.1:0-16671 GCA_964581435.1 uncultured Hyphomicrobiales bacterium
GACGCTTCATCGGCGTCGCGTTCCTGCTGCCGTTCCTCTGGTTCATGTGGCGCGGGGCGCTGCCATCGGATCTGAAGCGACGGCTGTGGATCATCTTCGGTCTCGGCGGGCTTCAGGGCGCAGTCGGCTGGTGGATGGTCGCGTCCGGCCTTACACAGCGCACCGAGGTGTCGCAGTATCGTCTTGCGACCCATCTGGTGCTGGCGCTGCTGATTTTCACGGCGATCGTCTGGACCCTGCGGCGGTTATCGGACCGGCCGCCGGTGCCGTCGTCGGTTCGGCTGCGCGCAACCAGCGGCGTTCTGCTGGCGCTGGTGTTCGTGCAACTCTATTTCGGAGCGCTGGTTGCCGGGCTGCGGGCAGGGCGCGTCTTCAACACCTGGCCGGACATCGACGGATCGTTCATTCCGTCCGCGGCGCGGCTGTTCTTCGAGCAGCCATGGTGGCGTAATCTGTTCGACAATACGCTTACGGTTCAGTTCCAGCATCGCATGATGGCGTATGCGCTGTTTGCGATCGCCGTTTTTCATCTGATCGATGCGCTCGTGTCGCGAGCGAACCCCGCCATTGTTCGCGGAGCGTTCTGGCTGGCCGCCGCCATGACGGTGCAGGCTACGCTGGGTATCATGACCCTCCTGCAGGAAGTGCCGATCCTGCTCGCGCTGACGCATCAGGCGGTTGCGATCGTCGTGCTGACCTTTGCGGTTATTCAGGCCGAGCGGCTGATGGTCGGCCATACCGCACGGCAACGGCAACAACTGGGTGTGGCGGCCGGATAGTTCTATCGATCTGGAGTTCCAGGCTCCCGGAGGCTTCCGGGAACCTGTTCCCGCTTCGCGATTGAACAGCAGCCGGATTCGACGTCTTGAGCCGGCAAACATGGCGGGAACAGCCGAACGCTCCCAGTCGATCGAGAATCAGCATCGGGGCGAACAAATGGCGAGATCCGGCAACCTCTCCGTCCTGCTCATCACCACCTGGGCCTTCACCGTTTGCTTCGCCGTCTGGATGATGTTCGGCGTGATCGGCATTCCGATCCGCGAACAGCTTGGCCTGGATTCGACTCAATTCGGTCTCCTCACGGCGACACCCGTCCTCACCGGCGCGATCTTTCGCCTGCCGCTGGGCATCTGGACGGACCGCTTCGGCGGACGGATCATTATGCTGCTGTTGCTGGTCGCCTGCGCGGTCCCGCTCTGGCTGTCCGCCTATGCGGTCACGCTTTGGCAGTTTCTGCTGCTTGGATTGGCGCTCGGACTCGTCGGCGCTTCGTTTTCGGTCGGCACGCCCTACGTCGCGCGCTTCTTTCCCAAGGAGAGCCGCGGTTTCGCGATGGGCTTTTTCGGCGCGGGCACGATCGGCGCGGCGCTCAACATGTTCGTCGCGCCGTGGCTGATCGAAGCCTATGGCTGGCAGATGGTGCCCAAGGTCTATGCCGTCGCGCTGCTGGTCACGGCGTTTTTGTTCTGGGCGCTATCCAGGCCCGATCCCGGCGTCGGCAGCCAGGTGCCGTCGATGTGGCAACAACTGTCCGTGCTGCGCGATCCCCGCGTCTGGAAATATTGCCAATACTACTCGATCGTGTTCGGCGGCTTCACCGCGCTGTCGATCTGGATGCCTCAATATTTCAGGACAGAGTACGGTTTCACCATCGCGCAGGCGTCACTGCTGGCGGCGTGCTTCTCGCTGCCCGCCGGCGCCTTCCGCGCTTTCGGCGGCTGGCTGTCGGATCGCTTCGGAGCGCATAATGTCACCTGGTGGGTGCTGTGGGTTGCCTGGGTTTGCCTGTTTCTGCTGTCCTATCCCAAGACCGACCTGATCGTGCACACGATCCGCGATCCCCTGAGTTTCCGCATCGCCCTGCCGTCGTGGTTCTTCACGATGCTTCTGTTCACGCTCGGCATCGCCTTTGCCTGCGGCATGGCTTCGACGTTCAAATATATCGGCGATGACTTTCCCGACAGCATGGGAGCGGTATCCGGCGTCGTCGGCATGGCGGGCGGCCTGGGCGGCTTTCTGCTGCCGATCACGTTCGGCGTGCTCCTTGACCTGCTTGGCGTGAACTCAAGTTGCTTCATGCTGCTCTACGGCATCATCTGGGTGTCGCTGACCCTCAACTATCTGACTGAAGTGCGGCGGGCGGCGGTCATGGGCGAACAAATCCGATCGCCTGCGGCTGAGCAGTCGCGTTAAGGCGGTTTGCTTAAGACGGAATCAGCAGTCCGTCGTGCCCGGCTTTATGCCGGGCCTCCACGTCTTCGTCTTCGCGGAATTGCAGCAAGCAAGACGTGGATAGCCGGGACGAAGGCCGGCCATGACTCGTGGCGCACTTATCGCTGATGCATTCCGTTCTATGCCATCGCCTGATCGAGGTCGGCCATGAGGTCCTCTTTGTCCTCGATGCCTATCGACAGGCGAACGACGTCGGGCCCGGCGCCGGCTTTGATCTTCGCCGTATCGTCGAGTTGGCTGTGCGTGGTCGATGCCGGATGAATCACGAGCGACCGGGTGTCGCCGATATTGGCAAGGTGCGAGAACAGCTTGAGTTTCGACACCAGATTGACGCCGGCGGCGTATCCGCCCTTGAGGCTGAACGTGAACACCGCGCCGGCTCCCTTCGGCGCATACTTGCGGGCAAGGGCGTTGTACTTGTCGCCGGGCAATCCGGCGTAGTTGACGGTTGCGACCGCGGGATGGGCAGCCAGCCATTCGGCGATCGCCTGTGTGTTCTCGCAATGCTTCTGCATCCGCAGCGGCAGTGTTTCGATGCCCGTCAGGATCATGAAGGCGTTGAACGGCGACAGCGCCGAGCCGAGATCGCGCAGTCCAAGTGCGCGGCATGCAATAGCGAACGCGAAATTGCCGAACGTCTCCTGTAACCGGATTCCGTTATATTCCGGGCGCGGTTCGCTCAGTATCGGATACTTGTTATCTTTCGACCAGTCGAACGTGCCCGCATCGACGATGATGCCGCCGAGCGAGTTGCCGTGGCCGCCGAGGAATTTCGTGAGCGAGTGAAGCACGATATCGGCGCCGTGCTCGATCGGCCGAATGAGATAGGGGCTCGCCATCGTATTGTCGACGATCAGGGGAACGCCCGCCTTGCGCGCGATCGCGGCGACCGCTTCGATATCGGTGATGGATCCCCTTGGATTGGCGATCGATTCGATGAAGATCGCCCGCGTTCGCGGCGTCACGGCCTGCTCGAAAGTGCCGACGTCGTCCGGATCGGCCCACGCCACGTTCCAGCCGAAGCTCTTGAAGGCGTGCGTGAACTGATTGATCGTCCCGCCATAGAGCTTGCGCGCGGCGATGACCTCATCGCCGGGTTTCATGAGCTGTTGAAGCGTGATGACCTGCGCGGCGTGCCCCGAGGCGACCGCGAGCGCCGCGGTGCCGCCTTCAAGCGCGGTGACACGTTCTTCCAGCACCGCGTTGGTCGGATTGCCGATCCGGGTATAGATGTTGCCGAACGCCTGCAATCCGAACAGCGCGGCCGCGTGGTCGGCATCGTTGAACACGAACGAGGTGGTCTGATAGATCGGCGTCGCGCGTGCGCCGGTGGTCGGATCAGGCTGGGCGCCGGCGTGGACGGCAAGCGTTGCGAAGCCCGGGATGCGATCGGTCATCTCGTGTCCTGTGTGCTCGGTCGAATGTGACGCGGATGCTGATGGGATCGCGGGTCGCCGTCAAGGCGCGGCTTGGGCTGTTGCGCGATGTGACGAGCGGCTCCTCCGACCGGACCTTGCCGTCGTGGCCGACCTATTCCATTCCGAATACTTGAAAATTTCGCAGGTAATATATAACCATTTTCATAAGCTAATGATTATTATATAGAAATACAGCGTGAGTGGCGTTGACTGGGGAGGGCTGCTTCTCTAGAAAACCACCGGGTTCGGCGCGTGGGCGCCGAGATTTTTCACGGATCTCTCATATGAAAACGTTTTCGGCTAAGCCGGCCGAAGTGACGAAGAAGTGGGTGCTGATCGACGCCAGTGGCCTGGTGGTCGGACGGCTCGCCACCCTCGTTGCGATGCGGCTGCGCGGCAAGCATCTGCCGACCTACACCCCGCACGTCGATTGCGGCGACAATGTCATCATCGTCAATGCCGCCAAGGTGGTTCTCACCGGCCGCAAGCGTGACGACAAGGTCTATTACCACCATACCGGATACATCGGCGGCATCAAGCAGCGCACGGCGAAGTCCATTCTCGAGGGGCGCTTTCCGGAGCGCGTGATCGAAAAGGCGGTGGAGCGCATGATCCCGCGCGGCCCGCTCGGACGCGTGCAGCTTGGCAACCTCCGGGTCTATGCCGGCGCGGAGCACCCGCACGAGGCGCAGCAGCCGGAAGTCATCAACGTCGGTGCGATGAACCGTAAGAACATGAGGGCCGCATAATCATGGCCGATACCATTCAGTCTCTCGACCAGTTGTCCGCGTTGAAGCCGGCCGAGTCGGAAGCGCCGAAGCACACCAAGAAAATCGACAAGTACGGCCGTGCCTACGCCACCGGCAAGCGCAAGGATGCGGTTGCGCGCGTCTGGATCAAGCCGGGCGCCGGCAAAATTCTCGTCAACGCCCGCGAGGTCGACATTTACTTCGCGCGCCCTGTGCTGCGCATGATGATCCAGCAGCCGCTTGTCGCAGCCGCGCGCGCCGGTCAATACGACGTGGTCTGCACCGTAGCCGGCGGCGGCCTGTCCGGCCAGGCGGGAGCTGTTCGTCACGGCCTGTCCAAGGCATTGACAAACTTCGAGCCTGAACTGCGTGGCGTGCTCAAGAAGGGCGGCTTCCTGACCCGCGACTCGCGCGTGGTCGAACGCAAGAAATACGGCAAGGCGAAAGCCCGCCGCTCGTTCCAGTTCTCGAAGCGCTGATTGGGCGGAGCCGACCTTTGCCGCAGCCGGCGGCGAAGGTCGGACTTCGGAATTCTTACGTAATTTTCCCTGACAGGACAGGGAGCTATGGAAGATTTCTGCGGAAGTCTGTTACCTTCGCAGAATGAACCCGGCTTCATCGCCGTCGTGGAAAAGAGCTGATACGGTCCCGCGCCGGTCCGGTCTCATGCGCTACGCGTTGGCCATGATGCTGGCGGTGATTCCGCGTTTGGCCATCGCGCAGGTTGGCGCGGATGCGGCAGGCGATCCCGGACCTGCCCCTGCTTTCAACTCGGATCAGGACACACGCGAAGCGATCTGTCTGATGGTCGAGTCCGCCGCCAAGGCCGAGAGCTTGCCGCTGGAATTTTTCGCGCGCGTGATCTGGCAGGAGAGCCGGTTTCAGTCCGACGCCGTGGGTCCTGTGACCCGCAACGGTCAGCGCGCGCAGGGCATCGCGCAGTTCATGCCGGGGACGGCAAATGAGCGACGGCTGCTTGATCCGTTCGATCCGGTGCAGGCCCTGCCGAAGTCGGCGGAATATCTGAATGAGCTGCGCGGGCGATTCGGCAATCTCGGGCTGGCGGCCGCAGCCTATAATGCCGGCCCGCGCCGCTTGCAGGACTGGCTCGACGGCAAGGGATCGATGCCGGCGGAAACGCGCAACTATGTTGTCGCGATCACGGGATCGCCCATCGAGGATTGGGCGGCCGCCGGCAAGAGCGGCAAACCGCCGGTCCATTCAAGTGCGACGGGCTGCCGCGAATTGATGGCGCTGTTGAAGCGCGCGCCCAATCCCTTCGTCACAGGGCTCGAACAGCACATCAAGCTGGAGGCGGACAAACCGTGGGGCGTGCAGCTCGCGGGCGGCTTCAGCCGCACCGGTGTCATGGCGATGTACGCACGAGCCATCCGGCGCCTCGGCGCTGTGATCGGCGACCGCGATCCGAGCCTGCTGGGCTCGGTATGGCGCAGCCGCGGTACGCGGACATTCTATCAGGTGCGGATCGGGGCCGATTCGCGTTCGGAGGCGGATGATCTTTGCAACCGGATTCGGCGCGCCAGCGGCGCCTGCCTCGTGCTGCGAAACCCGCGCGTGAAGGGGTAGAACGGTCAGGCGGTGGTGTACGGCCGGTGCAAGCTGTTTTGATCGCGGCGGGCCACGGACCCGAATCAGGAAAAGAGGATCGACGGCGATGGTGCGAGAAAACGAAGTCCGGGCGGGAGAGGTCGTGGTCGAGCCGCCGCCGCCGACGGACGCCGGGCTGGTGTTCGTCGGTCGCGTTCGAACGCCATGGACGACCCGCTCGGAGGCGCCTCGTCAAGGGCAACCTGACGGGCCGGTTTGCCGCCTCGAGATTTTCGATCCATGGAAGCCTGCATTGCAGGGGCTCGTGAGGTACGAGAACATCGAGGTTATTTACTGGCTTCACCTGTCGCGACGCGACATCGTGGTGCAGGTTCCCAAAAGCAGCGGCGCGTGCCATGGAACCTTTTCGCTCCGGTCCCCGATGCGGCCCAATCCGATCGGGACGTCGATCGTGAAGCTGGTGGGCATCGAGGGGTCGACGGTGCTGGTGCGCGGACTGGATTGTCTCGACGAGACGCCGCTACTCGACATCAAGCCGATCCGCTGTCCGTTCGCACTGGAGCCACGCTCCTGATAGAGTTAAAAGTGTAGCTCTATGATATTGACTTGACGTGTTTTCTTCACGCGAAGCCAATATCCGATTCGCTCGAAAACGCGATAGCAGAAGGGCGATACCGCAACCGGCTGAGCGCTTCCGCCAGAGGCCGTGTCAGGCGACGCCGTCTTCGTTCTTGCGGAATGGACCGGCCTCCGTAAGCTCGCGAGCAGCTTCGGCGACATAGTGACGCTCGCGATTGAGAAAGTCACCCACCGCGCGGCGTAGCGCCGGATCGGCGATATAGTGCGCCGAGTAGGTGGTTTGCGGCAGATAGCCACGCGCGATCTTGTGCTCGCCCTGCGCGCCGGCCTCCACGGTTTTCAGGCGATGACGGATGGCAAAGTCGATCGCCTGATAATAGCAGACCTCGAAATGCAGGAACGGATGATGCTCGACGGCGCCCCAGTGTCGTCCGAACAGCGTCTCTGAGCCGATGAAGTTGATGGCACCCGCAATCCAGCGGCCGTCGCGCCGGGCCATGATCAGCGCGATATCCCGACTCATGCTTTGGCCGATCAGGGAGTAGAACGACCGGGTCAAATAGGGCCTGCCCCACTTGCGCGATCCCGTTTCTAGGTAGAATTGAAAGAAAACATCCCAGATTTCCTCTGTGATGTCGCTGCCGGTGAGGACATGGATGGTGATGCCGTTGGCCAGCGCATCGCGGCGTTCGCGGCGGATCGCCTTGCGGTGTCGCGAGTTGAGGTTGGCGAGGAAGTCCTCGAAGCTGGAATAGCCGTCGTTCCGCCAATGAAACTGCTGGTCGGTGCGCCGGAGAAATCCGTTCTCCGCGAGGAACGCCCATTCGTCCTTGCGGGCGAAAGTGACGTGGACCGACGATGCGCGGGTCGCGTCACACAAGCCGACGAGGCCGCCGGCCAGCGCGGCGCGGACACGCGCTTCGTCGCCGCCGGGGCGGATCAGAAGCCGTGGGCCGGTGGCCGGCGTAAATGGAACCGACGCCAGGAGCTTGGGATAATAGCGCCCGCCGGCGCTCTCATAGGCATTGGCCCAGCCGTGATCGAAGACGTATTCGCCCTGCGAGTGTGATTTCAGATAGCAGGGAACGATGCCGACGATCGCTCCGTTCTGGCGCGCGATCAGATGGCGCGGCCCCCAACCGGTCCGGGAACATGCCGAGTTCGAGGCTTCGAGAGCCGAGAGAAAGGCATGTGAAACGAATGGATTATATAATCTTCTTGAAAATGAACTTTGGGATGGTGCGGGGATCGTGCTCTCGGGCGTCCCGCCTGGAGCGAACGCCGGATTGGCGCAGGCGTCCCAGTCCGCAGCCGGAATTTCGCCGACGGATCCAACTGATTCGAACGATATTTCAGATAATGGCTCAGGTGATGACATCGAGGGTTGAACCGGTCCCGATCTATGTTCGGTTCTTGCGCGCAGTGACCTGCGCAGGGGTCTGAATTATTCGGACCCGGCGGCGCCAGAGTCGGACACGACGCCGGCAACGTCAAGGTTCGCGGGATCACGCGTTCGGGTAGAAACCCTCGAAGATCATCTGGTCGGCATATCTTTCGGCGCGGGTACGCTGGTCTGCGGTTCGCACGGTCCATGTCAGCAGCGAACATCGGAAAATGTGCCTGGCAATCCAAGGCGCCAGGGCCGGAATCTCATTCACCCAGTAAGCGACAAAATGCGGCCGGGTGCGGAAGGCGTGACGCAGATGGGTCATCGCGGCGCGCTGATCCGGCGCCGCGTCCGGCCAATCGGCTTCGGTATAGTGGCGCTCGGCGACGATGCCGCGCGGCCGCTCCGGAATCAATTCACGCAGCGCCAGCACCTGATCCGGATCGAACGACATGCCGGCTGCCGGCCCGTCATAGGAGGACAGCACCTCGGCCATGCGCCGCACCAGCCGGCGGTCGCCGTCGAAACGGCTTTTGATCTCGATCACCAGCGGCACGCGGCCGGCGACCAGCGCGCAGAGATCGGCAAGCGACATCATCTTTTCGTTGGTGGCCTTAAAGACGACCTGTCTGAGTTCGGCCACGGTGTGGGTCCGCAAGGCTCCCGATCCTTCGGTCAGCCGGCCGAGTTCGTCATCATGGTGGATCATGGCCTCACCGTCGGCGGTGAGCTGAATGTCCACCTCGATGCCGAAGTTTCCGGCGATCGCGGCCCGGACTGCCCCCGGCATGTTTTCGATGATGCCGCGGGTCTCGTCATGCAGGCCGCGATGGGCGATCGGGCGTGCGGTCAGCCAGTCGGGCGCGCGCATCGGAGTCAGGCGACTTCGAACAGACCCTCGATTTCGACCGCCGCATCGGCGGGAAGCGAGGCGACGCCGACCGTGCTGCGCGAATGGCGGCCCTTGTCGCCGAACGCCGCTACCATCAGATCCGATGCCCCGTTCAACACCTTGGGCCCATCGGCAAAATCGGGGGCGGAGTTGACGAAGCCGCCGAGCCTGACGACGCGGACAACCTTGTCGAGATCGCCCAACGCCGCCTTGACCTGCGCCAGCAGGTTGAGCGCGCAGCCGCGCGCCGCGGCGTTGCCCTGTTCAACGGTGACATCAGCGCCGAGCTTGCCCTTCGCGATCAAGTTGCCCTCGGGATCGAGGCAGAGCTGGCCGGATACGAACAGCAGGTTGCCGGTGCGGACGAAGCCGACGTAGTTCGCCACGGGCGATGCGGGTTCATGCAAGGTGATGCCTTGTTCCGCCAGCTTCTGCTCGATCGTTCCCGCCATGCCAGACCCCCGTATTGGACGTTTCATTCGAAATTCGTTGAGAACCTATCTCGCTTATCGTCGTGCGACATGCAAGCCGAGGGCGGTTCGGGCGCCATCCCCGGACTCCCCGACAGCCGATCAAACTTTCGGGATAGAGCAGCAAACCGCGGTATGCGGCTGTATCTCCCCGGTTGCGGCGCAACGGAGCGATGGCTATGGTCGGTTCGATCCATCGAGAGACGATGATGCGCGATTATTTCCGTTGCTTCGCCTTGCGGCTTTGGCCGGGACTTCTGACGGCGACTGTAGCCGCCGCGTCCCTGCCGGCATCTGGCGGCGGCGGCGCGCACGCCGCTGCCGGCGTTTCGTTTCTTTCCCACCAGGCTCTATATAACCTGAACCTGGCGAAGTCTCGCGGCAGTTCGTCGGTCGACAGTGCGCGCGGACGAATCCTTTACAAGTTTTCCGGAAATACCTGCGAGGGCTATACGTCGGATTTCAGGCAGGTTTCGGAAATGGACAACGGGGAAGGCAGGACCACGCTGAGCGATATGCGATCCACGAGCTGGGAGGACGCGGAGGGCGGGACTTACCGTTTCAAGATCAAGACCCGTACGAACGACAGCGATCAGAGCGAGGTCGACGGAATCGCCGAGCGGACCGGTGGCAAGATCACCGTGAAACTGAAACGGCCGGTCACCAAAACGTTCACCCTCGACGGCAGGGCGGTGTTTCCGACAGAACAGATCCGGCGCATCATTGCGGCCGCGAAAGAGGGAAAATCGGTGCTAGAGTTGGCCGTGTATGACGGATCGGACAACGGCGAGAAAGTCTACAACACATTTTCAGTGATCGGAAAACCCATTCGGGGGGAGGCGACGGGATCGTCGCCCGATCCATCGACCACCAACAACCAGATGAAGGTCCTGACGCGATGGCCGGTCACTGTCAGTTATTACGAACGCGGCGCCGCACATACCCGCGGTGAACAGACCCCGAATTATGCCATGTCATTCGAGCTGTTCGAGGATGGCGTGTCGCGGGCGCTGGTGCTCGACTACAATGATTTCGTGATTTCCGGGACGATGGACAAGTTCGACGTCAGCGATGTCAGGAGCGCCAGGCCCTGCAAGTGATGTCAGCATAAGATATTGCGAGAATGCTCCCGAGCGACAAACCTGCGGCTATTTCGATCGCGAGCCGGTTTATTTCGGGGAACATGAGCCAGCCATTCTGTTACTGACGTGGTCTTTCGGGCCCGTCATAGACTATGCCCCGGATCACGGCGGTATTCCCGAACTTCTTGCGCAGGTCATCCATCGCCCGCTCGGCATGAACTGAGCGAACGTCCAGCATATCTGTCTCGTCAGCCTGCGATCCCGCCCGGAGCGCGCTGACGCCTGTTCCCAGCAGGCGGAAAGCGGTGCCATCGATTTCCCTCGTCAGCATTTCCCGGCACGTGGCGAAAATCTTCGACGCGAGCTGTGTCGAAACGGAGATCGATTGCGAGCGTGTCCTTTGCCGGAAATCGGCGGTCTTGAGTTTCAGCGTGATGGTCGATCCTGCCAGCTCGCTTGCCTTCAGTCGCGAGGAGACCTTCTCCGACAGACGCCAGAGGAATCGTTCGAGCGTGGCGAAATCGCGGATGTCGGACTCGAACGTCGTCTCGCTCGAAATGGTCCTGGCGCCGCGATCCGCGATCACCCGCCGATCGTCGATGCCTCCCGCCAGCCGCCACAATCGGCGGCCTTCTGTCGGAAACTGCTTTATCATCTCGATCTCATCGGCGCGCTGTAGATCGCCGATGGTCCGAAAGCCCCGCTCCGACAGACGCTGCTGGGTGGCGGGGCCGACGCCGAAAATGAAGCCTACCGGCTTGTCCGCGAGCATGATGCGCGCTTCGCGCTGGTCGAGCGCCGCGAATCCGCGCGGCTTGTCGAGGTCCGAGGCGATCTTCGCGAGGAACTTGTTGCACGACAGCCCGACCGATACCGTGATGCCGAGCTCGCGCTCGACGTCGGTTGCGAACTTCGCCAGCACCTTGGCTGGAATCATGCCGTGAACGCGCCGGGTGCCGCCGAGGTCGAGGAAGGCTTCGTCGATCGACAGCGGCTCGACCAGCGGCGTCAGCGCCTGCATGGCGGTGCGCACCTCGCGACCGACCCGCACATATTTCGCCATGTCGGGCGGAACCACGGCCGCGAAGGGGCAAAGCGCAAGAGCTTTGAACATCGGCATTGCGGAACGTACGCCGTACGTCCGGGCGGTATAGCAGGCGGCCAATACCACGCCGCGCCGGCCGCCGCCTACGATGACGGGTTTGTCCGCCAGCGCCGGATTGTCCCGCTTCTCGACCGTGGCGTAGAATGCGTCGCAATCGACGTGGGCGAGAGCCAGTGCCGGTAATGTGCGATGCCGCACCAGCCGAGGCGAGCCACACGCGCTGCAACGGGACGCCGTAAAACCGAGATCTCCGAGACAATCCCGGCAAAAGCATAACGGACTATCCGGCGGACCTGCGGTCACGGGGCGTCGCGCTCCCGGTGGAGATCGCCGAGCGCCTGCCGGGCGGCCGCGATGGTGGTCGGATGATGTCCCGAAGACTCCGAAAACGCCTCTACCGTCGCGTCCTCGCGCAGCACGAAATCGAGCACGCCGGTGAGGAAATGCGGATCGGCGGCGGAGGCGCGCAGGGTCTCGGGGCCGATGCCGGTTTCGGCCAGAAACCGGCCCAGCCGCTCGGCGTCGCCCGCGATGAAGGAAAGCGCTTGAATCGCCACCAGTTCAGCTACTTCGCGCGGGTTATGCACACGCTTTGTCATCGCGACCGTTTGCCTTTCCGTAACCTATCGATTTTACTTTGGAACCATCATGACCGAGTCCCGAAACCTTCAAACAAGTGCTAATCCGCTCGCATAAAGATTGTCCTATATCTTAACGGCTTAGAGAAAATTCTGGTGCAAATCTAACTCCAGTTTGCGGATAAATGTTGCGACGACGGCATGTTTTCGCTCACCAGGGCGGATGAGCCGAGTCGACTGGAGAGCCAGGGTGGCCAAGACGGTCCTGATCGTGGAAGACAACGAGCTCAACATGAAGCTCTTCCGCGATCTGCTGGAGGCTCATGGTTACCACACGTCCGGGACCAGCAACGGTTTCGAGGCGCTCGATCTGGTTCGCAAACTTCGCCCCGATCTGATTCTCATGGATATCCAGTTGCCGCAGGTGTCCGGTCTCGATGTCACGCGCTGGATCAAGGACGACCCCGAACTGCGCGCGATCCCGGTCGTTGCGGTGACGGCGTTCGCGATGAAGGGCGACGAGGAGCGTATCCGCGAGGGCGGCTGCGAGGCTTACCTGTCGAAGCCGATTTCGGTCGGCAAGTTCATCGAGACCGTCCGCCGGTTCGTGGGTTGAGGAGACAAGAGTGTCCGCGCGTGTATTGGTCGTCGACGACATCCCCGCCAATGTCCGGCTCCTGGAGGCGCGGCTGTCGGCGGAGTATTTCGACGTCATAACCGCGTCTAATGGCGCGCAAGCGCTGGAAACTTGCGCCCGTGTCGACTGCGACATCGTCCTCCTCGACGTGATGATGCCTGACATGGACGGTTTTGAGGTCTGCCGCCGGCTGAAGGCAAACCCGGCAACCCATTTCATTCCAGTGGTGATGGTGACGGCGCTGGACAGTCCGTCCGACCGCGTGCGCGGGCTCGAGGCCGGCGCCGATGACTTCCTGACCAAACCGGTATCGAACGTGGAGTTGACCGCGAGGGTCCGTTCGTTGACGCGCCTGAAGATGATGACCGACGAACTCCGTACGCGTGCGATGACCTCGTTCGAAATCGGCATGCAGGTGCCGGAGCGCAAGGCGATTGGCGACAGCGGGAAGGGGGGCCGCATCCTGTTGGTCGACGATCGCCCCTCGTCGTATGAGCGGCTGGCCTCGATGCTGAGCGCCGAACACACCGTCGACATCGAGACCGACCCCTCCGAGGCGCTGTTTCACGCCGCCGAAAGCAATTACGATCTCCTTATCGTTTCGCTCGGGCTGGAAAATTTCGACGGCTTGCGGTTGTGCAGTCAAGCGCGCTCGCTGGAGCGGACGCGACACGTTCCGATTCTGGCCGTTGCCGATGCCGGCAGCAACGCGCGATTGCTGCGCGGTCTGGAGATCGGCATCAATGATTATCTGCTGCGGCCGATCGACAAGAACGAGTTGCTCGCGCGCGCGCGTACGCAAATCCGTCGTCGTCGCTACAACGTTCACCTGCGTGACAACGTGCAGAGTTCGATCGAAATGGCTGTCACGGACGGACTGACCGGGCTTCACAACCGACGTTACATGGAAAGCCATCTAACGACGCTGGCCGAGCAGGCATCGCAACGCGGCAAGTCATTGGCGCTCATGATGCTCGACATAGACTACTTCAAGTCGATCAATGACAGCTACGGTCATGATGCCGGTGACGACGTTCTGCGGGAGTTCGCGCTTCGAATCCGCAAAGCCATTCGAGGCATCGATCTCGCCTGTCGTTACGGCGGGGAGGAGTTCGTGATCGTAATGCCGGAGACCGATCTGCATATCGCCGGTATGGTGGCCGAGCGTCTGCGCCGCGCGATTGCCGGCGAACCGTTCTCCGTCCACAAGGGAGCGAAGCGGATCAAAGTGACCATCTCGATCGGACTATCGATGCTGGCGCGGAAGGGAGAATCCGTCTCTGACGTGATAAAGCGCGCCGATGTCGCGCTTTATCGCGCCAAGCATGACGGCCGGAACCGCGTCGTGGCGGAGGCGGCTTAACTCTCGGCGACCCGGTTTTCGCTGCGGAATTCGCACGGTCAGGGCCTACCTCCGCGCAAGCGCATTCGGCCAGCGTTCTGACCTTCCGCCGCCACAGAGCAAACAGAGATCGAAAGCTCCGCTCTGATCGCGATCCTACTTGATTTTGGCTTCGCGGAATTCGACGTGTTTGCGCGCGACCGGATCGTATTTTTTCTTGACCAGCTTGTCGGTCATGGTGCGCGAGTTCTTTTTAGCGACGTAATAGAAGCCTGTGTCAGCACTGGAAACCAGCTTGACCTTGATGGTGACCGCCTTGGCCATGTGCAAACCCTTGATGTCGGGAAACGGAAAGCCGGCCCGCATCAGGCCCGCGTCTGGCCGGCAAACTAGCCGCGAAACCTCGAAAGTCAAGGATTTCGAGGCCGGCGACGCTAAAAATCAGTTCATGACCGCATCGGATCGCCCGCGCGGCGTTACGATTTTCGCGAACCCGTCTGCGTGATCGTTCGGGCGGGATCGCTCGCTAAACGTCGCTCTTTTAATAACTCTTTAGGTCGAATCAATTGTCATAGTATTGTCCGCTTTTGCGTATTTTTCAGATTTGTCCATCCGTTAATTCCATGAAAGGCAAAATTGCGGGGAATGCTGCTGCTGGTTAGGGCCCTCCTTCAAGCAGGAGCGAAACGTCATGTGTGGCTCCAACGCCCCAGCCGCAGAGTTTCTGCTGAGACTGCTCGCTGGGGGTTCCTTAGCGACCGGACGATGAATATGTTCGCGTGGGAACAAATGGGTCTGAGGGGATAATTCGGCGTGGAGGCTCCCACCTCGTTTACGCCTGATGAAATGAAGAATGGAACTTCGCGGATGGGTGGTGTGAGACTGGGGGCCGGAGCCGCCGTGTTGGCTTTTGCGACGGCGTGGCCGGGGGCGGCGACGCGGGTCTGCGCCGACACCATCGAGTCCGCTCTGGTACGAGCCTACCAGAGCAACCCTCAACTCAATGCCCAGCGCGCCTCGGTTCGCGCTACCGACGAGAGCGTGCCCCAAGCTCTGTCAGGCTATCGGCCCAAAGTCGCCGTAACCGCGAACGGCGGCTATCAGCTTACCGACATTTCCGTTAGCCAGGGTCTGCCGTCTCAGGGCCTGGTGGGAGACGTGCAGGCGAGGATTAACGGTGTGCGGAGACCGGTGGGTTTAGGCGCCACAGTTTCACAGACTCTCTTCGACGGTTTCCAGACCAACAACAGAACCCGTGCGGCGGAAGGACAGGTTTCGGCGGCGCGCGAGGGATTGAAGGTCCTCGAGCAGACCGTACTGCTCTCTGCGGCAACCATCTATATGGATTATCTGCGGGACTACGCCATTGTGGAAGTTCAGCGCAGCAATGTCCGCGTGCTCGAGGAGACGCTGAAGCAGACGCGTGATCGTTTCAATGTCGGCGAGGTGACCCGCACCGACGTGGCTCAATCGGAGGCGCAACTCGCCGCCGGCCGCACTCAGCTCATGACCTCTGAATCCACCCTCATAACCACGCGCGCAAATTTTCGGCGCATCGTCGGCAACGAACCGGGGCAACTGGCGCCGGGATCGCCTGTAGATCGCTTCCTGCCGGCAACGCTCACGAACGCCGTGGATCTCGCCCTGACCCAAAACCCCAATGTGACCGCGGCGATGTATGGCATCGACGTCAGCCACTTGCAGGTCAAAGTCGCGGAGGGAGCGCTGTTCCCGACCCTGACCTTCCAGGCCAGCGTGCAAAAAGGCTACGACCAGCAGCTCACGTTGCCGAAGCAGCTCATCGCGTCTGCGGTTGCGCAGCTGTCGGTGCCGATCTATCAGGGCGGCGCTGAGTATTCGATGATCCGCCAGTCCAAGGAAACGCTGGCGCAACAACGCCTCACCCTCGAGCAGGTTCGCAACCAGGCACGCGCCAGCGTGGTGCAGGCGTGGGGCCAGCTCGACGCGACCAAGTTGCAGGTGAAGTCGGCGCAGGCGCAGGTCGAGGCATCCGAGATCGCGCTCAACGGCATCCGCGAAGAGGCCAAGGCCGGGCAACGAACCACGTTCGACGTGCTGGTCGCGCAACAGACGCTCGTCAGCGCGCGCGTGGCGCTTGTGACAGCTCAGCACGATCGCGTGGTCGCCTCTTATACGGTTTTGAATGCCGTTGGCCAGCTGACGCCGCAGGTGCTCAAGCTAAACACCACGGTGTACGATCCGAGTGTCCATTATCACCAGGTTCGCGACAGTTGGGTTGGCTTGCGTACGCCGGACGGGCAGTGACCGCGCCGACGGCGGACACGTCCGCCGTCCGTTGCTTGCAATCAATTGATGCCATGACGTACCTTTGTACAAGGTCGTGAAGCGATTCGGACGATAGTCGGCGTTATCGGTCTTAACTGCGGAAATCCAGGCGTAGAATCGATGTCGGCGCCGGTCCGCAGCGCGTTCTTGGGGAATAAATCCGGTTGCGATCGAAATCGGCGCCCGCATCTGGAATTCGGAAAATCCTTTATCGCTTCATGCGGCCAGCGCCTTGGCCAGGACCGTGACAGATGTGGAGTTGGACATGACGCAGCCTGCAAAGGTCCAAGAGCCCTCCATGGAGGAGATTCTGGCGTCGATCCG
>CAZOOO010000045.1:0-16493 GCA_964581435.1 uncultured Hyphomicrobiales bacterium
CATTCAGCAGGCAGCCGTCGGCATCGATCATGGGCATTGTCGTTTCTCCTGCCAGGCTCAAGTGTTTGAGCCGGGCGCGATTCCACCACGGTCCCCTTTCTTTTGCGGCCGTCGTCCTCTACGTCAAGGGCGAGCGCTTTCGGAACAGCGTAACCGCCGATCGAGGAGGCAGGCTCATGGCGATGACAGTGAACGGCGAAGTCGAGCTCGCAGCCCCTCGCGATCTCGTATGGGCCAGGCTCAACGATCCCGAGGTCTTGAAAAGCTGCGTTCCCGGTTGCGAGGAATTCACCAGGACCGGCGAGAACCAGTTTCGGGCTGTCGCCAAGCTGAAGATCGGTCCGGTATCCGCCCGCTTCAAGGCCAGGGTGACGCTCAGCGATATCGACCCGCCGAACGGATACAGGATTTCAGCCGAGGGGGAAGGCGGCGTGGCCGGGTTTGCAAAGGGTGAATCAACCGTGGCGCTGCTCGATCATCATGGCGGCACTCTTCTGAAATACGAAGCCGCGGCGCAGATCGGCGGCAAGCTGGCGCAATTGGGGCAACGGCTGATCAGCGGTACGGCCAAGAAGCTGGCCGATGAATTCTTTGCGAAGTTCGCCGAAGCCGTTCAGGGATAAAGGCGACTTAGGGGCAGACCCGTCGACGATCTCTTTTCGGCGCGCCCGGCGCCGCCCGCATGAACCATTTTGGGTGGCTCATATCGTGCTATAAGACGCAATCATTCCGACGTGCGACCAGAGAGCGCCAATGGCCAAGATTTCGCTGATCGTGAACGGCGAACCGACCGCCGCCGACATCGACCCCCGCACGTTGCTGGTGCACTTCCTGCGCGAGAACCTGCGCCTCACCGGCACTCATGTCGGATGTGATACGTCGCAGTGCGGCGCCTGCATCGTCCATCTCGACGGGAAAGCGGTGAAGTCCTGCACCGTGCTCGCGGTGATGGCCGACGGGCACGACATCAAGACCATCGAAGGTCTCTCAGCCGATGGCGACCCGCTGCACCCGATGCAGGAGGCGTTTCGCGAGCACCACGGTCTGCAATGCGGCTTCTGCACGCCGGGCATGATCATGACCGCGATCGATATGGTTCGCCGCAAGGGCTACGATCTCGACGAGCGTACCATTCGCGAGGAACTGGAGGGAAATCTCTGCCGCTGCACCGGCTATCAGAATATCGTGGCATCGATTGCGGCCGGCGCGACGGCGATGGCCAAATCGGATGTAGCATGAGCTTTCAAAGAACCTGAGCCATGTACGAATTCAAGTATCATCGGCCGGAGACCTTGCAACAGGCCGTCAACCTGCTGGCCGGGAACGAGGACGCCATGCTGATCGCGGGTGGCCACACGCTGGTGCCGGTCATGAAGCAGCGGCTTGCGAGCCCCGCGCACCTGATCGATCTTTCACATATCGAAGGGCTGGATAGCATTGAGATGAAGGAAGGCTCGCTGGCGATAGGCGCGACCGCGACGCACGCCGATGTCGCCGGCTCGCCGGTCGTGGGCGAGGCCATCCCCGCGCTTGCCGAACTCGCCGGGATGATCGGCGATCCCGCCGTTCGCCACAAGGGCACCATCGGGGGTTCGCTGGCCAACAACGATCCCACAGCCGACTATCCTGCGGCCTGTCTGGCGCTCGGCGCCACCATCGTCACCAGCAAGCGCCGCCTGGAATCGGAGGACTATTTCCAGGGCATGTTCTCCACCGCGCTGGACGCGGATGAGGTCATCACCCGGGTGATGTTTCCGTTGCCGGCGAAGGCCGCCTATCAGAAATTTCGCAACCAGGCTTCCCGCTACGCGCTGGTGGGCGTGTTCGTCGCCAGGCGGACGTCGGATGTGCGTGTCGCCGTTACCGGCGCCGGGGCCGACGGCGTGTTCCGCCTGGCGGCGTTCGAGGCGGCGCTGAAAGAAAGTTTCACGTCGAAATCGCTTGAGGGGTTGTGCGTTTCCTCGGACGGCCTCAACAGCGACCTGCACGGCAGCGCGGAGTATCGCGCGCATCTGATCGCGGTGCTTGCGCGGCGCGCCGTCGATGCAGCGAACGACAGGGCGTGACATGCGGGATGATCGCCGCGCCCGGCCGGATCTCATGACAGCGGAATCGGCGCTGCCATCGTCCGTCGATGCGACGCTCGACCTGCTGGCGAAGCACGGCTATTTCGCCGAGCGTTCGCTGGCGACCGTGGTGTTTCTTTCGCTGCGCATGGCGCGGCCGCTGTTTGTCGAGGGCGAGGCGGGCGTCGGCAAGACGGAGATCGCGAAAGTGCTGTCGGCCGCACTGGGCCGCAGGCTGATCCGGCTGCAATGCTACGAAGGATTGGATATCGCCTCCGCCGTCTATGAGTGGAACAGCCATGCTCAGATGATTGCGATTCGGCTGGCCGAAGCGGCGGGCGACACCGACCGCGAGCAGTTGTCCAGCGACATCTTCGCCGAGAGATATTTGATCAAGCGGCCGTTGCTCCAGGCCCTGGAGCCGGATGTCCGCGGCCCGCCGGTGCTCCTGATCGACGAACTCGATCGCGCGGATGAGGCTTTCGAGGCCTTTCTCCTGGAAATCCTCAGCGATTTCCAGGTGACGATCCCCGAATCCGGCACAGTCAAGGCGTCGGCGCCGCCGATCGTCATCGTGACGTCGAACAGGACGCGCGAAATTCATGATGCGTTGAAGCGCCGCTGTCTCTATCACTGGGTGGATTATCCTTCCGCCGGGCGCGAGCTTGCGATCGTCAGGTCACGGGTGCCCGGTATCTCGGCCGCATTGTCGCAGCAGGTCGTCGGCTTTGTACAGGCGCTGCGAAACCGCGATTTCTACAAGAACCCGGGTGTCGCCGAGACCGTCGACTGGGCGACGGCGCTGACCCAACTCGATGCCCGTTTGCTGACGCCGCCGGTTGTCCGCGACACCATCGGCGCGCTCTTGAAATATCAGGATGATATCGGCCGGATTCAGGACGACACCTTGCAAGACCTGCTGAAGGAAGCCGCCGTCGACCAATGAAACGGGGTTCGCATGGTCATCAACCGTATCCATCCGCCGACCGGCCGCATCGCGGACAACGTCATCGGTTTCGCCCGCACGCTGCGCGCCTCCGGTTTTCCCGTGGGTCCCGGCGCCGTCATCGACGCGCTGAACGCTTTGCGCTTGATCGACATCGGCCATCGCGCGGACGTCTTCAGCACGCTTCAGGCGGTTTTCGTGACTCGCCACGAACATGCGCTGACATTCGCCCAGGCCTTTGATCTTTTCTTCCGCCTCGCGGAGGAACGGAAAAACATGTCGGACCCGGTCCGGCCGCCGGACCAGACCGGGAAACCGTCGCCGCCTGTGTCCCGGCGCGTTCTCGAGGCATTGTCGCAGCCTGCCGTCACGAGTGGGCGCGAGGCACAGCAGAAGCAGGAGATCCGGCCTTCCGTCTCCGACCGCGAGGTGCTGCAAAAGAAGGATTTCGCCCAGATGAGCGCGGCCGAGCTGGCCGAGGTGACGCAGCTCATCGTGAAGATGAAGCTGCCGCAAGCCAGGCTGCGCACACGACGCACCCGGCCCGATTCACGAGGCTTGCTGCTGGACCTGCGCCGCACGCTGCGCGACGGCTTGCGCACCGGGGGCGAGATCGTGGATATTCATCGCCGTGGCAGGATCGGCAAGTCGGCTCCGATCGTCGCCCTGCTCGACATCTCCGGCTCGATGACCGAGTATACGCGACTGTTCTTGCATTTTCTCCATGCCGTCACGAATCGGCGCAAGCGGGTTTCGGTGTTTCTGTTCGGAACGCGGCTGACCAATGTCACGCGCGCGCTGCGGGCGCGGGATCCCGACGAGGCGCTGGCCGCTTGTTCCTCGGTGGTGGAGGACTGGGCGGGGGGAACGCGGATTGCGACCTCGCTGCACGATTTCAACAAGCTGTGGGGCCGGCGCGTGCTCGCGCAGGGCGCCGTCGTATTGCTGATCACCGACGGCCTGGAGCGGGAAGCCGACTCCAGGCTGGCGTTCGAGATGGATCGGCTGCACCGGTCCTGCCGCCGGTTGATCTGGCTCAACCCGCTATTGCGCTATGATGGCTTTGAGCCCAGGGCGCAAGGCATTAAGATGATGCTGCCGCACGTTGACGAATTTCGCCCGGTGCATAATTTGTCATCCATTGAGGGGTTGATTGCCGCGCTTTCCCAGGCGCCGAGACCAACGGCCGCGATGCTCCCGCCCCGCAGCTTCAACGAGTGGCATCATGCTCGATCGCGATGAGGATATTTTGAGGGCTGCGGAAAGCTGGAGGAAGGCGGGCAAGGGCGTTGCGCTGGCGACGGTCATCGAAACCTGGGGCTCCGCGCCGCGGCCGGCCGGTTCGAGTCTGGTCGTCAACGAAGACGGCACGTTTCTGGGCTCGGTCTCGGGCGGCTGCGTCGAAGGCGCCGTGGTGACCGAGGCGTTGGACGTGATCGCCAGTGGGGCGCCCAGGATGCTGGAGTTCGGTGTCGCGGATCAGGCTGCGTGGACTGTCGGCCTGTCATGCGGCGGCAGGATACGCATCTTTGTCGAGAAGGTCGTATAGTGCCATCGGTGTATGTCTACGAACTCGGTCTTGGGCGTTCGTCGTGAAGCTTGCCGCGCTTTCAGCGATCAATACGGAGCGAGCCGCGCGGAGGCCGGTGATCGTGGTAACCGATATCGGCAATGGCGAGCAGCGCCTCGTAAAGGCCGCCGACATCGCGGGCGATCCTCTGCATATCGAACTGGAGCGACACCTGCGTACAGGCAGGAGCGGCGCGATTGAAATCGAGGGTCGGAATCTGTTCCTCAACGTCTACGCACCGACAGCGAAGCTCGTGATCGTCGGCGCGGTTCACATCAGCCAGGCGCTGGCGCCGCTGGCGCGTTCGCTCGGCTATGACGTCACCGTGGTCGATCCGCGCTCGGCATTTGCAAGTCCTGAGCGGTTTCCCGACGTCACGCTGATCGCCGAGTGGCCGGACGTCGCACTGCCGCCGCTCGACATCGATCATTATACGGCCTTTGTCGCCGTGACCCACGATTCGAAGATCGACGATCCCGCGCTGTCGTACGCGCTGGAGCGCGATTGCTTCTACATCGGAGCGCTGGGTTCGCGAAAGACCCACGTCCAGCGCGCCGTCCGCCTGAAAGCGCAGGGCGTTTCCGAGGCCGACATCGCACGGATCCATGCGCCGATCGGCCTGGAGATCGGCGCCATTTCGCCCTCCGAGATCGCCGTGGCGATCATGGCGGAAATCACGGCGCAGCTACGGCTGCCGAAAGTGAGCGCGACATGAAATTCGGTCCCGCGACTCCCGACGATGCAATCGGCGGCGTCACCGTTCATACCCTGCGGCGGGGTACGTTCGTGCTCAAGAAAGGAACCACCATCGGGCCGGTGGAGGTCGAGGCGCTGAACAGGGCGGGCGTGACGGAGGTCGTCGTCGTCCGCCTCGACGACGGCGATGTGTCAGAAGACGTCGCGGCGGCGGATGTCGCGAGAGCTGTCGCCGGCGAGGGCGTTACCGTGGAGCGGGCGTTCACCGGCCGGGCCAACCTGTTCGCGGCTCGGGCCGGTGTGCTGGTGATCGATCGCGCGGCGGTCAACCGTATCAATAATGTCGATGAGGCCATCACGTTCGCCACGCTTCCGGCCTACAAGCCGGTGGTCCAGGGCGAGATGATCGCCACCGTCAAGCTGATTCCGTTCGGCGTCGAGGCGAAGCTGCGCGATGCGGCGGTCGCGGCGGCGCGCCGCGACGTCTTGCGCGTTGCGCCATATCGCATCAAGCGCGTCGGCGTTGTTTCCACTATCCTTCCCGGCCTGGCACCGAAGGTGATCGACAAGACCTTGCGCGTGACCGCCGAGCGTCTCGCACCCGCGGGCGCGGCGATCATCGCCGAGCGCCGCGTGCCGCATGACCAGACCTTGCTGTCGGCGGCGATCAAGGAGATGCTCGATCTCGGCGCCGAGCTGGTCATCGTATTCGGGGCATCCGCGATCGCCGATCGCCGCGATGTCATTCCGGCGGCTCTCACCGGCGCCGGCGGCGTGGTGGAGCACTTCGGCATGCCGGTCGATCCGGGCAACCTGCTTCTGGTCGGGAAAGCGCGCGGCGTGCCGGTGGTGGGCGCACCGGGCTGCGCACGCTCTCCCGTCGAGAACGGGTTCGACTGGGTGCTGATGCGCTTGCTCGCCGGGTTGAAGGTTGCAAGACGCGACCTGACCGGCATGGGAGTAGGCGGCCTGCTGATGGAAATCGTGACGCGGCCGCAGCCGCGTATCTCGCCGGCGACCGACAACAACTGCAATATCGCGGCGGTGATCCTCGCCGCCGGATGTTCGACCCGCATGGGCGGTCTCAACAAGCTCTTGGCGGAGCTGCGGGGCAAGCCGCTGGTCCGCGTCGTGGCCGAACAGGTGCTGGCATCGAAAGCATCGAGCGTCACCGTCGTCACCGGCCATCAGGCCGCGGGGGTCGAGCGCGCGCTACGGGGGCTCAACGTCACCTTCGTACATAATCCGGATTATCCCACGGGCCTCGCCAACTCGGTCAAGGCCGGCATCGGTGCGGTTCCGAAAGAGGCCGGCGGCGCCTTGGTCTGCCTCGGCGACATGCCGCTGGTCGATGCGGACCTCGTGGATCGGCTGATCGCGGCCTTTGCGCCGGATCGTGGCCTGTTGATCGCGGCTCCTGTCAGCGACGGCAGGTACGGCAATCCCGTGTTGTGGTCGCGGCGCTTCTTCGGCGAGCTCATGTCGCTCGAGGGCGACATCGGTGCGCGCCATCTGCTCGCGCGGCATGCCGAGGCGGTGGCGGAAGTCGCGGTCGATACTCACGGCGCCTTCTTCGACATCGATACGCCTCAAGCGCTGGCGGCGGTTCAACGCGGCTGACACGGCGCGCCGTCGGCTTTTTCGCCGGAATCCCACGCCGCAACCCTCGTCCGGCCCAATTGACGACAGGCCCCGGTCCGCTTGGCGGTGGATCGCTGGAAAACTTTACCTGCTGCTCGGACGGATCGGTTCCATCACCGCGGATTGATCGGTTCGGGCAAGGTTTCTCTTGCAAATGACTGGCTGGTCAGTCATTTTATATCCTATGAAAGCTGCAAGGTCCAAACGGCGGAAAACCGTGACTGCGAGTTCCCCCGCCGGCCGTTCCGCAAGCACGGCCGGTGCGGCGAAGTCTCCGCAGGCCGGCAGAACGGCCAATCCCCCGAACCGCGCGGCACGCGCGGCGCAGCGGCGCGCGGCAATCATCGCGGCGGGTCTCGATGAGTTCACCGCGCGCGGTTTTGCCGCCACCCGTCTGGACGACGTGGCGAAGCGGGCCGGAGTCGCCAAGGGCACGATCTATCTGCACTTCAAGGACAAGGAAGCGCTGTTCCAGGAGTTGGTGAGAACGGCGCTGGTGCCGGTCGTCGGTAATCTGATGACCGCGCCTGCGGCCGGCGGATCGGTGCGCGAGATCCTCGAACGCTTCGCCGAGACTTTTGTGCGAGATGTTGCCGAGACCAAGCGCGGCGACGTCGTTCGCTTGATCATGGCGGAGGGCAGGCGTTTTCCGTCGCTCGCTGATTTCTACTACCATGAAGTGGTCTCGCGCGGCCTTGCGGCCATGAGCAGGCTGATCGAGAACGGTGTCGCGCGTGGCGAAATCCGCGATGCGCGGCTTGCCGACTTTCCCCAGATCGTCATCGCGCCCGCCATGGTCGCCGTGATGTGGCAGGGCCTGTTCGGCCGGCATGCGCCGCTCGATGCCGTGGCGATGCTGAAGATCCATCTTGATCTGATCTTTGGCGAACGGAGGGTTTCATGATCCCGCCGCGCGTCATCGTGCGTGCCGGCGCCGCGTTGGCGCTGACGGCTCTCGTTGCCGGCTGCGGCCAGAAATCGTCGCCGGGTTACCAGGGCTGGGTCGAGGCCGATATGATCTTTGTCAGCCCGGACGAGAGCGGCCGCGTCACCAGACTGAATGTGCGCGAGGGCGACGCTGTCGAGGTCGGCACACCTCTCTATTCGGTCGACGACGACTTGCAGCAGGCCGATCTTAACCAGAACAAGGCGACGCTGGCGAATGCGCAGCAGACTTATGACCGCGCGGCCTCGCTGAGGAAGACCGGGGCGGGCACCCAGGCGACGCTGGATTCCGCCGTTTCGGCGCTGCGCGTCGCCGAGGCGCGGGTCAACACCTCGCAAACGCGACTGTCGCGCCGCAAGGGGTTTGCGCCGGTCGCGGGAACCGTCCAGCAAATCTATTTTCGCGAAGGCGAGATGGTGCCGGCGCAACGGCCGGTATTGTCGATCATGCCGCCGGGGAACATGAAGATTCGGTTTTTTGTGCCGGAAGCGGGTTTGCCGAAACTCAGGATCGGGCAGAGCGTTCGCGTCACCTGCGACAATTGTGCGTCCGACCTGACGGCGAAGATTTATTTCATCGCCACCCAGGCCGAATACACGCCGCCGGTGATCTACAGCCTTGAGGAGCGCAACAAGCTGGTGTTCCTGGTTCAGGCGCGGCCCGTCAGTCCTGACCGCCTCCGCGTCGGGCAGCCGGTCACCGTTCAATCCGACGCCGCCACACCCTGAGGGTCCGCCATGAGCCAGGCAGCCGTGAACGAATCCGACATCGCGATCGAGGTTTCCGGCCTGTCGAAGTCGTTCAACGGCCGCGAGGTCGTGCACGATCTGTCCATGACGGTGAAGCGCGGAACGATCTATGGTTTCCTCGGTCCCAACGGATCAGGCAAGACCACGACCATCCGCATGTTGTGCGGACTGCTGACGCCGGACAGCGGCCAGGGCACCTGCCTCGGCTACGACATCCGCCGCGACGCCGACAAGATCAAGCGCCGGGTCGGCTATATGACTCAGCGGTTCAGCTTGTATCAGGACCTGTCGGTGCGGGAGAATCTGGAGTTTGTCGCGCGGCTCTATGGCATACGCGATGCACCCGGCGCGGCGCTGGCCATGATCAATCGGCTCGGCCTTAACGGCCGCGAGGAGCAGCTTGCGGGCGAATTGTCCGGCGGCTGGAAGCAGCGCCTTGCGCTCGGCGCCTGCACGCTGCCGAACCCCCAGCTTCTTCTGCTCGACGAGCCGACCGCCGGCGTCGATCCCAAGGCGCGGCGCGAATTCTGGAACGAGATTCATGCGCTGGCCGCGGATGGCCTGACGGTGCTGGTCTCGACGCATTACATGGATGAGGCCGAACGCTGCCACGAGATCGCCTACATCGCCTACGGTCATCTGCTGGTGCACGGCACCGTGGATGACGTCATCGCCAGGTCTGCGCTGACCACCTACACGGTCACGGGCGGCGATATCAACGAGCTGTCGGCCGAACTCGCGGGCAAGCCGGGAATCGACATGGCCGCGCCGTTCGGCACCAGCCTGCATGTCTCCGGCCGCGACAAGTCGGCGCTCGAAGCGACGATCGCGCCGTATCGTTCCCGCGGCCATCTGCATTGGCAACGGAGCGAGCCGTCGCTGGAAGACGTGTTCATCGAACTGATGAGCCGTTCGAAGGACAATTTCCAATGAGCGCCGCGGACGACCATTCCGCCGAAAGGGAGAGGCCGTTCGGATTCTGGCGGCGCAGCTACGCCATGCTGGTGAAAGAGTTCATTCAGCTCCGGCGCGACCGGGTGTCGTTCGCCATGATCGTGGCGATCCCGGTGATGCAGCTTCTGCTGTTCGGCTACGCCATCAACACCATGCCGCGCCACCTGCCCACCGCGGTTCTGATGCAGGAGGACAGCGACCTCGCACGCTCCATTCTGAAGGCGTTGGAGAATACGGCCTATTTCCGTTTCACGCAGCAGGTGCACGACGTCGATACCTTCGACAATCTTTTGAAATCCGGCAAGGTGCTGTTCGGCGTCGAGATTCCTCGCGGGTTCGAGCGCGGCGTGCGGCGCGGTGACCGTCCGGCGCTGCTGGTTGCCGCCGACGCCACCGATCCGGTCGCCGCCGGCTCCGCGTTGAGCGCGCTGGGGCCCATCGTGCAGACCGCGCTTGCGCATGATCTGTTCATCGGCAATCCGCCCGATCCGCCATTCGAAATCCGGGCCCATGCGCGTTACAATCCCGCGGCGTCGTCGCGGCTGAACATCGTGCCCGGGCTTGTCGGCACCATCCTCACCATGACCATGCTGATCTTCACGGCCTTGTCGGTCACGCGCGAGATCGAGCGGGGCACCATGGAGAGCCTGCTGTCGATGCCGATCACGCCGGTCGAGGTGATGATCGGCAAGATCCTTCCCTACGTGCTGGTGGGATTCATCCAGGCGGCGCTGATCATCGGCATCGGGACGCTGCTGTTCGGTGTTCCCGTCGAGGGAAGCCTGATGCTGCTGGCGCTGCTGTCGACGTTGTTCATCACAACCAATCTCGCCATCGGATACACATTCTCGACCGTCGTGCAGAACCAGCTCCAGGCCATGCAGATGTCGATGATGTTCTTCCTGCCGAGCATCCTGCTGTCCGGTTTCATGTTTCCGTTCGCCGGCATGCCGTTGTGGGCGCAGTATATCGGCGAGGGCTTGCCGCTGACGCACTACATCCGCATCGTCCGCGCCATCATGCTGAAGGGAGCGACGCTGCAAAACCTGCACTACGATACGCTGGCGTTGCTGGCGCTGATGCTGGCGGCCATGGCGATCGCGGTGACGCGTTTCCGCCGCACGCTGGATTAGAAATCAATTTCCGCGGCGATTCGTCGAAAACGTCACTTCCGGAACAGGATGCCGATCCGCCCGTAGATTCCGCTACGGTTGAAACTGTCCCCAAGGAAGCCGGCGCCGGCCGACCATTCCACCGGTCCGGTCCTGAAGCCCGTGAGGTGCGCGCCGATCCGGTACTGGGTGCTGAACCGATCGGTGGATGCGGAGACTTCGGGTCCGGTCCAGAACTGGTCGAACAAACGCCAGCCGACCGCGGCGCGGGCGCTATACGCCGAACTGATAGTTGAGATCGCGGTGGCCGCGGCCACCATCATGGCCGGCGCGGGCTCCCACCATACCTCGCTCGCGAACTGGACGCCGAAACGGCTTCCGCCCGGCTGGCTGGTTTGAACGGCGGGTTTCAATCCATGAATTTCGAGGGTTGGACCGGCAAACACCTTGATCTCGAGGTCGCCGCGCTTGATCCGCCAGCCGGGCAGGGCCGAGGCCCGGAAGATGTTGGTGGTGAAGCGCTGCGCCGCAGTGTCGTACAGTTCGAAATTGTCGGACATGAACAGACGAACGATAAAGCCGTCTTCGTTCAGGTTGCCTTGCGGCGCCAGCAACATTCCGCCGTAGCCGGCCTGTCCGTTGCGCCAGAGATCAACGCCGCTGAAAAACAGGAATCGCTCGGGTCTGGAACCGCCGATGAGATTGTCGGTCACCGGCGGGGTGACCGCCGGCTGGGCCATTGACCGACCCATGGCCGCCGCCCACGCCAGTAAGGCAGCCATGCAAACTGCGCGCACGCTCCCCAACGTACCCGAGCCCCCGCAAGGTCCAAACGCCCATACGTACAACTACTGATAGCAGGCAGGCGAGGGGTCGCGTAGAGAACAATATGGAAACATCCTCAAGGTTTTTCAGCCAACCTGATTTCCCGGAGCGGTCCGCCCGATCAGGTTTTCCACCTCGACGCCGTCGCGGGTTTCGATGGCCTCGGCGATCCATCGACGATGACAATATTGATGATCACGCTCATAGCAGAGGATGCAGACCGGTCCGGACCGCCTCACGAGCGCCGAGAGTTCGTCGATTTCCTCGCGGGCCTGCGGCATCTTCAGATGCGCTGCGTAAATGTCGCGCAGCATATCGAATTTGCCGCTGCGCCGGGCCAGCCAGCCTTGCTTCGGCGTTCCAAGCCCGCGCAAGTGCAGGTAGGCGATGCCGCAATCGCCGAGGCTCGCGGCGAGCTGGTTCTTTGAAAAACCGGGACGGCGGGACGATGTGACGGCGCGGACATCGACCAGCAGTTTGATGCCGGCCCGTTGCAGCTCGTCGAGCACCGCCTTGGCCGGGGTTTGCTCATAGCCGATGGTGAAGAGTCGCGCCGTCGACGCCATCCCGTTCTCCGTTACGCCACCCGTGTGATCAATTCCATCGCGCCCGCAGGGGCGCGCACCTTGCCTTCGTGGATCACGTAGGCGAACACGTCGCGCGGCACTTTCTTCGACTGGGCCTCGTCCACGCGCGGCAGATCGTCGGGTTCGTTCCCCGTGGCCCAGCATTGAAAGCGCTTCGCCCAGGCATCGAGCTGCCTCGGAGGATAGCAAGTCTCGATCTCGTCGTTGCCCTTTTGCAGGCGCGCATAGACGAAATCCGCAACGATATCGGCGATCGCCGGGTACCTGTCGTGTTCGGCGAACACGACCGGTACTTCGAATCGCCGCAGCAGCGAAATGAAGGCGGGCGTGCGGAAGCTGTCATGGCGAACCTCGACGACGTGCCGCAGCGCACGTCCGTCCAGCTTCCGCGGCAAGAGCCCGAGAAATTTGCCGAAATCGGACTCGTCGAATGTCTTGGTCGGCGCGAACTGCCACAATACCGGCCCGAGACGGTCGCCGAGTTCCAGCACGCCCGAATCATAGAAGCGTTTCACCGAATCGCCGGCCTCGGCCAGCACGCGCCTATTGGTGGCGAAGCGTGGCCCCTTCAGAGAGAATACAAAGCCGTCCGGCACCTCGCGCGCCCATTTGCGGAAACTTTCGGGCTTCTGTGACCCGTAATAGGTGCCGTTGATCTCGATCGAGGTGAGCTTGGAGGCAGCGTAGGCGAGTTCTTTCGCCTGCGCCAGTTTGTCCGGGTAGAAAACGCCGCGCCAGGGCGCGAAGGTCCAGCCGCCGATTCCGATGTAGATATTGCCTGCGCTGCCCGCCATCTGGGTCTGCCTCTTGCGGATGCTTCCATCGTACCTATTTTAAGCACAACGGCGATGTCGAAGCCCGCTCCGTCGCCGGAACGACCACGGGATAACTGGGCTGCGCCGGATGTACGCGCGCCCTGTTGTTCGTGGTCGTTGGCCGTATTCTGTCGGCATCGGTCTGTTTTCATACATTTGCAGGCTTTCCGGCTCGCGGCTGCGGCCTTCACGCCGGCTGCCTTGATGCTGGTCATCTTGGCATCGGCGGCTGGCGCGGATATATGCTGGCGCCATGAATGAAGCCATGAGACCGGAGCCGGTCGAGCTGTCAATCGGAATGCCGCGCCAGCTTTCGGTCATCGTGCCCACCTTCAACGAGCGCGACAACGTGGTTGCGCTGTACCGGAAACTGTCCGCCGCGCTGAAGGGAATCGCGTGGGAAGTCATCTATGTCGATGACAATTCCCCCGACGGGACTTCGGATGTGGTGCGCGAACTGGCCGCGGCTGATCCGCGCGTTCGCTGCATCAGGCGTATCGGCCGTCGCGGACTGTCCGGCGCATGTATCGAGGGCATTCTGGCATCGAGCGCGCCGTGCGCCGCGGTGATGGATGCCGACCTTCAGCACGACGAAACCCGGTTGCCGAAGATGCTCGCGCTCCTGGAAAACGGCGCAGCCGACCTCGTCGTCGGCAGCCGCTACATCGAGGGCGGCAGCGCCGACAGCTTCGACAGGCAGCGCGCGGGCTTCAGCATGCTGGCGACCTCGGTCGCGAAGAGGCTGCTGCGCATCGAGATCGCCGACCCCATGAGCGGCTTTTTCATGATTCGCCGCGATCGCTTCGAACGGCTCGCGCCTGAGCTTTCGACCCAGGGCTTCAAAATCCTGCTCGACGTGATCGCGAGCGCGCGCGGCGCATTGCGTATCACGGAAATTCCCTACACCTTCGGCTCGCGGCTGCACGGCGAGAGCAAGCTGGATTCGATGGTCGCGCTGGACTTCCTCGGACTCGTTCTGGCGAAGCTGACCCACGATGCGGTGTCGCTGCGCTTCCTGCTGTTCGCTCTGGTGGGATCGGTCGGCGTCGTCGTGCATTTCGCCGGCCTGTTCGTCGCGCTCGAAGTGCTGGCATGGCCGTTTCCGCACTCGCAGGCCTTCGGCGCGGTTCTGGCGATGAGCAGCAATTTCCTGCTCAACAACTTCCTGACCTATCGCGACCAGCGCCTGAAAGGACTCGGCATCGTTCGCGGCCTCCTGGTTTTCTATCTGGTATGCAGCGTCGGCCTGTTCGCCAATGTCGGCGTCGCGTTTTCGGTCTACGATCAGAAGCCGATCTGGTGGCTGGCCGGCGCGGCCGGTGCGCTGATGGGCGTGGTCTGGAATTATGCGGTGTCCAGCCTGTTCGTCTGGCGCAGGCGATAGTCCAGTGATGCGCCTGGCCGGGACGCGGGCCGTTCGCGCCGTTGTTCTTACAGTCCTTGCGCTCGTGGCGTTGCGGCTGGTCTGCGCGGCCTTTACCCCGCTGACATTCGACGAAGCCTATTACTGGACATGGTCGAAGCATCTGGCCGGCGGCTACTACGATCATCCGCCGCTGGTGGCGGTCGTGATCCGCCTCGGCACCATGCTCGCCGGCGACACCGAACTCGGCGTGCGTCTGGTCTCGATCCTGCTGGCGCTGCCGATGAGTTTTGCGGTCTATCGTACGACAATGCTGCTGTTCGGCAGCGAGAAAGCTGCGGCGTCGGCGACAGTTCTTCTCAACGTCACGCTGATGGTCGCGGCTGGTACCGTGATCGTGACGCCGGACGCGCCGCTGATGGTCGCATCCAGTTTCGTGCTGCTGTGTCTCGCAGAACTGCTCGTGAGCGGACGTGGAGCGTGGTGGCTTGCGACAGGCGTGGCTGCGGGTACGGCACTGGTGTCGAAATACACCGCGCTGTTCTTCGGTCCGGTGATCCTGATCTGGCTGCTCGCCGTGCCGGAGCTGCGGCGCTGGCTGCGGACGCCGTGGCCTTATCTCGGCGGGCTGGTGGCGCTGGCTATTTTCTTGCCGGTCCTCATCTGGAACGCTGAACATCATTGGGTGTCGTTCGCCAAGCAGTTCGGCCGCGCACGCGTGGACCAGTTGACCCTTCGCTATATTGTCGAGTTGATCCCGACCCAGATTGCCTTCGCGACTCCGCCGGTGTTCGCTCTCGCCGCGATGGGGTTGTTTGCGTTGTGGAGGCGCGAGGAGGGGACGCGGGCCGCACGGGTGCTGATCGGCGCGACGGTCTGGACGCTGACGATCTATTTCGTCTGGCATTCGCTGCACGGCCGCGTCGAGGCCAACTGGTTTGGACCGATCTATCCGGCGCTGGCGATCGCGGCGGCGGTCGCTTCCGACGTCGCGCGCTGGCAGCCGCGCGGCCGGAATTTCGCCGATGCGTGCCGCCGCTGGGCGCTGCCGGTGGGCGTTGTCATGTTCGTGGCGCTGGTGGTGCAGGTGAACACCGGCGTTCTCTCAGGCTTCCGGCGCGATGCCTCGGTGCGCAGCGTCGGCGTCGGTGTACGCACGCTTGCCGTCGAGATCGAGGCATTGCGCGTGAAAACCGGCGCGCGCTGCGTGCTAGCGCAAGGGTATGGCGTGACGGGCTGGCTCCGGTTCTACCTGCCGAAGGGCACTTGCGTGGCGCAATACTTCGAGCGTATCCGCTGGATCAACGCTCCGCCGCCGGATGCGGATCAACTCGCGGGCAGGCTACTTTATGTCGATGACGGATCGGACAACTGGCCGCCGGTGGCGCAGTTGTTCAATCACGTCGAGAAGATCGCAATGCTCGAACGCAAGCGCGGGCCGCTGACGATCGAGACCTTCGCGATCAATGTGGTGGCGGAGCCCAAGGGCGACGTGCTCGCGCCGCTACCGGAGGAGTTGAGGCCATAAGTCGCGTCCGGGACACCAGCTGCAATACAAAAAAGGCCCGGTCTTCACCGGGCCTTCGCATTCGTATTCAGCTTGGAAGGGCTGTCGGACTTTAGAAATCCATGCCGCCACTGAAAGCCGGGCTTGCCCGGCTTTCAGCACTTATGATTCAGGGCGGCTATTTCTGACGCAAAGCGTCAGAAATCCATGCCGCCCATGCCGCCGCCCGGCATCGCCGGGGCAGGGGTGTTCTTCTTCGGCAGCTCGGCGACCATCGCCTCGGTGGTGATGAGAAGCGAGGCGACCGATGCGGCGTTCTGGATCGCGGTGCGCACGACCTTGGTCGGGTCGATGATGCCCTTGGAGATCAGGTTGCCGTATTCGCCGGTCTGCGAGTCGAAGCCGTGCGAATACTGCTCCTTCTCGAGGATCTTGCCGACGATGACGCTGCCGTCCTCGCCCGCGTTGATCGCGATCTGGCGGGCCGGCGCGGACAGCGCCTTGCGCACGATCTCGACGCCGGTCTTCTGGTCGTCGTTCTGGGTCTTGATGCGCTTGAGCTGCTCGGAAGCTCGCAGCAGGGCGACGCCGCCGCCCGGCACGATGCCTTCCTCGACCGCCGCGCGGGTCGCATGCATCGCGTCGTCCACGCGATCCTTGCGCTCCTTCACCTCGACCTCGGTCGCGCCGCCGACGCGGATCACCGCGACGCCGCC
>CAZOOO010000046.1:0-16343 GCA_964581435.1 uncultured Hyphomicrobiales bacterium
ATATGGAAGCGCTGGTCACTTCATGCGGCGTGGTTGGCGTTGCGGCTGGAAGCTTTTTCGTGTTCAAGGGGCCGTACAAGGCTGTCCTGATCAGTTATCCCTCCGCCGATAAAAAGGACGAACTTGTTCGGGCTGCCGCTTCCGCCCCGCCGCGCGGCGCGAGCGCGATTGTATGACGAGCTTTGGACCGCGCGAGGCCTGGACCGGCATGGAATTTTGGCGAAGACTCGGATTCATCCATGTTCACTGACAAGGTACTGCTTATTACAGGCGGCACGGGGTCGTTCGGGAAGGCCGTGTTGAGACGATTTCTATCGTCTGATTTGCGTGAGATCCGGATTTTCAGCCGCGATGAAAAGAAGCAGGACGATCTCCGGAAGCGGTATTCCGACGCGAAGCTGAAGTTTTATATTGGCGATGTCCGGGATTCGCGCAGCGTGCGAGCTGCGATGCGCGGCGTGGATTATTGTTTTCATGCCGCCGCATTGAAGCAGGTGCCTTCCTGCGAATTTCACCCGATGGAAGCGGTCCGGACCAACGTTCTCGGAACCGAGAACGTGCTCGAATCCGCGATCGCATCGAACGTTAAGCGGGTGGTCTGCCTGAGCACGGACAAGGCCGTTTATCCGATCAACGCCATGGGTATATCCAAGGCGATGATGGAGAAGGTGATGGTTGCAATTTCGCGCAATCTGGAAAACACCGTTATCTGCGGCACACGGTATGGCAATGTGATGGCGTCGCGCGGATCGGTGATTCCGCTGTTCGTCGAGCAGATCGCGACGGGCAAGCCGATCACGATCACGGATCCGGCCATGACGAGGTTCATGATGACGCTGGATGAATCAGTCGAACTGGTCCTGCACGCGTTCGTGCATGGCAACAACGGCGATATCTTCGTGCAGAAGGCGCCGGCCGCGACGGTCGCGGTGCTGGCGCGGGCGCTGGTCTCGCTGATGGGCAAGCCGGATCACCCGATCGTCGAGATCGGAACGCGTCATGGCGAGAAACTTTATGAAACGCTGCTGAGCCGCGAGGAAATGAGCCACGCCGAGGACAGGGGCAACTACTACCGCGTTCCGGCGGATGGCCGCGACCTAAACTACACGAAGTTTGTGGAGGAGGGGGAACGGCGTATCAGCTCCGAGGACGACTACAACTCCCACAACACCGCGCAACTCGACGAAGCCGGCATGAGGCAGCTTCTTCTCAAGCTTGACCTCTTGCAGCGCATCGCGAGCGGCGAGAACGTGGTGATGGACGACTGAGTCATTAGAGTCATGAAGATCATCATCACGGGCGCTGACGGCTTTATCGGCACCAACCTCCGCATCCGCCTGCGCGAGCTTGGTCATGCCGATGTCGTGCGCGTCACCCGCGAAACGACGCCCGGTCAGCTTGACGATGCGCTGTCATCCGGTGATTTCATCTTTCATCTTGCCGGCGTGAACCGTCCGAAGACTGAGGGCGAGTTTCTTTCGGGAAACGCCGGATTCACCGATCGGCTGTGCGGCGTGCTTGCCGCCGGCGGCCGCCCGGTGCCGATTGTGATGTCTTCTTCGACGCAAGCTGCGCTCGATAACCCGTATGGGCGAAGCAAGCTCGCCGCGGAAGATCGGCTGCGTGCCTACAGCCGCGACACCGGAGCGCCGATCCACATCTTCCGGTTGACTAACGTGTTCGGGAAGTGGGCGCGCCCTAACTACAATTCCGCGGTCGCCACCTTTTGCCATAACGTCACGCGGGGGCTTCCGATCAGCGTCAATGATCCGACGGCCGCGCTGCGGTTGGTCCATATCGACGACGTGGTGGATGCGTTCATCGCGTGTCTTGAGGGGGCATCGCCTTCCGCCGATTTCGCTGAGGTCTCGCCGGTCCATGAAACGACTGTCGGTGCGGTCGCCGCGGCGATCGAAGCATTCGCCGAAAGCCGGTCGTCGCTGATCAGTCCGCCGGTCGGCGTGGGCCTGATGCGAGCGCTCTATTCGACCTATGTCAGCTATCTGCCGGTGGAATCGTTCGTCTACAACGTGCCGCGGTATGGCGACCAGCGCGGCATGTTTTCGGAAGTGCTCAAGACCACGGATAGCGGGCAGTTCTCTTATTTCACGGCGCATCCGGGCATTACGCGCGGCGAGCACTATCACCATACGAAGACGGAGAAATTTGTCGTGATCCGCGGCAAGGCGCGGTTCGGATTCCGTCATATTGAAACCAATGAACGCCACGACATCTTCGTCCAGGGTGGCGAGGGTCAGATCGTTGAAACGGTTCCGGGCTGGGCCCATGACATTACAAACGTCGGCGATGACGAGTTGATCGTGATGTTGTGGGCGAATGAAATCTTTGACAGGTCTCGCCCCGATACCATCGCCATGAAAGTCACGTCGTGAAAAGGCTCAGGGTCGTCACGGTCGTCGGAACGCGGCCGGAGATCATCCGGCTCTCCCGCGTGATTGCCCGACTCGACCGGTATTGCGATCACGTCCTCGTTCATACGGGCCAGAACTACGATTACGAGCTCAACCAGATTTTTTTCGACGATCTTGGGATACGCAAGCCGGATCATTTTCTGGACAGCGCCGGGTCGAGCGCGGCTCACACCATTGGAAATGTGATCGCCAATGTCGATCGCGTGTTTTCCGAAATAAAGTCTGACGCGATGCTCGTGCTCGGCGACACCAATAGCTGCCTCGCCGTCATTCCCGCGAAGCGTCGCCGTATTCCCGTATTCCACATGGAGGCCGGTAATCGCTGCTTCGATCAGCGCGTGCCGGAGGAAATCAACCGCCGCATTGTCGACCACACGGCAGACGTCAACTTGACCTACAGCACGATTGCCCGGGAATATCTGTTGCGCGAGGGCTTGCCGCCGGATCTGGTCATCAAGACCGGGAGTCCGATGTTCGAGGTTCTGACGCATTATCGCCCGAAGATCGATGCGTCCGATGTGCTCGCGCGGCTGAATCTCTTGCCGGAAAGTTATTTTGTCGTGAGCGCGCATCGCGAGGAGAACATCGATACGCCGTCGGCCTTCGCGAAACTGGTGGCTGTGCTCAACGCGGTCGCTGAGGACCATGGACTGCCGGTGATCGTCTCGACCCATCCCCGCACCCAAAAACGTATCGATGAGCGGGAGGTTACGTTTCATTCGGGCGTTCGACTGCTCAAGCCGCTTGGTTTTTCGGACTATGTCAAGCTGCAGATATCTGCTCGGGCCGTGATCTCCGACAGCGGCACGATCAATGAGGAATCATCGATCTTGAATTTTCCGGCGCTGAATCTGCGCGAGGCTCATGAGCGTCCCGAAGGCATGGAGGAGGCCGCCGTCATGATGGTCGGCCTCGATGTCGATCGAGTCCGCCAGGGGCTCGCCATACTTGCCGATCAACCGCGCGGCGAACGGCGCGGGCTCCGGCTGGTCGATGATTACGCAGTTCCCAATGTCTCGGAGAAGGTTGTTCGGATCATTCACAGCTACACGGACTACGTCAATCGCGTGGTCTGGCGTAAGTACGACTGAACCGGCGCGAATCGACGTTGAACTCATGACGGCTGTGGCGATTCCCTACGGGCCAAGCCAAAGTTAATCCATATCAAGGCTGATCCACATTCAGGCGATGCGAATACTGTTTATCACCCAATGGTTCGAACCCGAACCGACGGTCAAAGGTATCATGTTTGCGAAGGCGTTCGCTGAGCGCGGGCATCAGATCGAGATCGTGACGGGCTTTCCCAATTATCCGACCGGCAAGACCTATCCAGGATACCGGATTGGATACTACAAACAGGAGATCATGGACGGAATTGTCGTTCATCGCGTGCCGCTATACCCGAGTCACAATGGTTCGAGCATTGGCCGCATCCTGAATTACTTTTCCTTTATGGCGAGCGCCGCGCTGTTCTCGGCGTTCCGCGCGCGCCGCTTTGATGTTGTCTACTGCTATCCGCCGATTACAGGGGGTCTGGCCGCAGTCTTTGTCGGAAGGCTGTCGCGCCGTCCATTTTTGATCGATATTCAGGATCTGTGGCCGGATTCCGTGGTGAAGTCCGGTATGGCCGGCACGCAGAGGATGGAAAGAATTCTCGCTCTGATGTGCGGTTTTGTGTATCGCCGCGCGGCGAGAATTGTTGCGCAATCCAAAGGCATCAGGACCCGGCTGATCGAGCGAGGTGTTCCGCCCGAAAAGATATCCGTTGTCTATAACTGGGCGGATGAGCGCGCGGCGGCGCCCGCCGGGCTGGCGGACCTTTCATCCTACGGATTCGGTAACAAGTTCAATATCGTGTACGGCGGCAATCTCGGGCGTGTCCAGGGACTGGACGTTATGGTCCGGGCTGCGCACCTGGCGCGGCAAAAGGCGCCCGATTTGCAGCTGCTGCTGATCGGGGATGGGATCGAAAGCGATAATTTGAAACGACTGGTGCAGCAGCTTGGCGCGGACAACGTGCGCATCGCGCCGGGTGTTCCGCGAGTGATGGTCGGTGATATCTTTGCGGCTGCGGATGTCCTGGCCTTGCATTTGTGGAGCGATCCCTTGTTCAGGATCACGATTCCTCAAAAAACCCAATTCTATATGGCAATGGGCAAGCCGATTCTGATCGGCGTCGAGGGTGAAGCGGCCGAGTACGTTACCCAGGCCGGCGCCGGGATCGCGGTGCCGTCCGATAATGTCGAGGCCATGGCGGATGCGATGGTGGAGTTGTCGCAAATGCCGAAGGAACGGTTGGCGGAGATGGGGCGGCGCGGGCGGGAGGCATACTGGCGGATATTTTCATTCTCTGCCGCGATCGCAGAAACCGAATCAGCTTTTCGGCAAGCCATCGAGGACACTCGCGGCAATGCTGCATAAGCGATTGTACTGAACGTGCCTTCATCAGATTTTCGGCGCGAATGAATCCGGCGGTAGTCGTTGCTCAGTCATGACGAAAGGAACTGCGTATGGACGCCCCGCAAGTGTCATCGTGACCGCTATGACTGTTCGTCGTTTTGAAAACGACGATGCGCTTCTTTGGATCACGGAACTCCTTCCGCTTCTGAAGTCAATCAGAAGCGGGGATTTATGATCTAATCTGATCTGATGGATCCTCATCCTCACCACTTCGCTTAACATGCTCTCAGATGCAACTTCAGCCGCTTTGGCTCCGCCGAAAGTTCCAAGATGAAATCCGAATTGATTGAGAAGCTCAGGTCGAAAGAAGCTGTCATCGGGATTGTTGGGCTTGGCTATGTCGGGTTGCCGTTGACGCTGAGGTATTGTGAGGTCGGCTATAAAGTCATTGGCTTCGACATTGACGACAATAAGGTCGAAGCGCTGAAGCGCGGCGAATCCTCCATCGAGCATATCTCGGCTGCCGCCATCGGACGGGCGGTGGCAGATCGCTTCGATCCGACGTCGGATTTTTCGCGCGCCCGCGACGTCGATGCTTTGGTGCTGTGCGTGCCGACTCCGCTCAATCGATATCGCGAACCTGACTTGAGTTTCGTTATCGGAACGACGGAGGCGTTCGTTCCTTATCTGCATAAGGGCATGGTGATCTCACTCGAGAGCACCACGTACCCCGGAACGACGGATGAAGAGCTGAAGCCGCGCATCGAGGAGAATGGTCTGACGGTCGGCAAAGATATCTTTCTCGTGTTTTCCCCCGAGCGGGAAGATCCCGGCAACCCGGACTTCTCGACGAGAACTATTCCGAAGGTCTGCGGCGGCCACACGCCGGATTGCCTCAAGGTCGGTCTCGCGCTCTACGGCAGTGTCATCGACCAGGTTGTTCCCGTGAGTTCGACGCGCGCCGCCGAACTCACCAAGCTGCTTGAGAATATTCACCGTTCGGTCAACATCGGTCTTGTCAACGAAATGAAGATGGTGGCGGATCGTATGGGAATTGATATCCATGAGGTGATCCGCGCGGCGGCCACCAAGCCGTTCGGTTTCGTGCCGTACTATCCGGGACCTGGCATCGGCGGTCACTGTATCCCGATTGATCCGTTCTATTTGACCTGGAAGGCGCGGGAGTATGGCATGCATACCCGCTTCATCGAGCTTGCGGGTGAAATCAATTCATCGATGCACGATTACGTCGTTGCGAAGGTTGCCGATGGGTTGAATTCACGACAGAAATCGGTGAATGGCAGCAGGATTCTGGTTCTTGGCATTGCTTACAAGAAGAACGTGGACGATATGCGAGAATCTCCATCTGTCTTCCTGATGGAGAAGCTTCGCGATCTCGGCGCGGATATCGCTTACAGCGATCCGCATATTGCGGTTTTTCCGAAGATGCGCCAGCACAGCTTTGCGCTGTCCAGCATTTCGCTGACGGCGGAAACACTGGGGGCTTTTGATTGCGTTTTGCTTGCTACCGATCACGATAGGTTCGACTATGATCTCATCAGGGCGCACGCGCGGTTATTGGTTGATTGTCGAGGACGATTTCGCGACGGTGCCCCCCACATCGTCAAGGCATGACCATGATCGAATATTCAGCGACGATCACTGACCGCAAGGTCAAGTTTGCGCTTGCGGGTTGTGGACGAATTGCGCAGAATCATCTGGCGGCCATCAAACGACATCATAACCGGGCGGAGCTTGTGAGCGTCTGCGACGTCAACGCGGCGGCACTCAAGGCGGCTGTCGAGGCGACCGGTGCCAAGCCTTATGGCAGTCTTGGCAGTATGCTCGCGCAGACTGACGCTGACGTCGTCGTGCTGACCACCCCCAGCGGGTTGCACGCCGAGCAGACGATCAAGGTTGCGGCATCCGGCCGTCACGTCATGACCGAAAAACCCATGGCCACGAAGTGGGCCGATGGCTTGCGGATGGTGAAAGCCTGCGATGATGCCGGTGTCCGGCTATTCGTGGTGAAACAGAACCGCGCCAATGCGACGCTTCAGCTTTTGAAGCGGTCTGTGGAAAGCGGCCGTTTTGGCCGCATTTACATGGTCAACATCAACGTGTTCTGGACCCGACCGCAGAGTTATTACGACAGCGCGGGATGGCGTGGCACATGGGAATTCGACGGCGGCGCCCTGATGAATCAGGCGAGCCACTACGTCGACCTGCTGGAGTGGCTGATCGGCCCCATCGAAAGCCTCCAAGCCTATACGGCAACATTGGCGCGCAATATTGAGGTCGAGGATACCGCCGTGGTCAATTTGCGGTGGCGCTCCGGCGCGCTCGGTTCGATGAATGTGACGATGCTGACTTACCCGAAGAATTTCGAAGGCAGCATCACCATTCTCGGCGAGAAGGGAACGGTGCGGGTCGGGGGCATCGCGGTCAACGACATCCAGCATTGGGAGTTCGTCGAGCCGCACCCCGACGACGAGAAGATCAAGTCGGCAAGCTACGAGACCACGTCTGTCTATGGCTTCGGCCATCCGTTGTATTACGATAACGTCATCGAAGTTTTGCGCGGCGAGGCGGAACCCGTCACCGATGGCCGCGACGGTCTCAAGTCGCTCGAGGTCTTGATCGCGTCCTATCTTTCGGCGCGTGATGGCAAGCGGGTCTGTCTGCCGTTGGACTATTGACATGGCGGTGATGATTCATCCCACGGCGATTGTCGATGAGGGCGCCGAAATCGGCGACGGCTCGCGCATCTGGCATTGGGTTCACGTCTGCGGCAAAGCCCGCATTGGGCGCGGCTGCTCGCTCGGGCAGAACGTTTTCGTCGGAAACGACGTGGTGATCGGTAACAACGTCAAGATCCAGAACAATGTTTCGGTGTATGACGCGGTCCGGCTCGAAGATGACGTGTTTTGCGGGCCGAGCATGGTCTTCACCAATGTCTACAATCCTCGCTCCGCAATCACCCGCAAGGACGAATATCGCGAAACCATCATTCGCCAGGGGGCGACGCTCGGCGCCAATTGCACCATTATCTGCGGAACGACCGTGGGCCGACATGCCTTCGTGGCAGCCGGTGCGGTCGTCAATCGCGATGTCGCTCCGTTTGCGCTGGTGGCGGGCGTTCCCGCAAAGCGGATAGGCTGGATGTGTCCATGCGGTGTTCAGATTCCAACAAAGATTGGCTCGATCACCTGCAAGTCCTGCGAGCGCGTCTACCGCGTACACCGGGAATCGTGCGAGCAAACGGATTGCAAGGCGTGAGACACGTCGGCCGGACACGGGATCGGGAAAATTAATGAGCAAGTGCGGGCGAAGAGTTCTGGCGAAAGATTCCGATAGATTGAGCTAGGCATGACTTTTCGGATTCTCGTCACCGGAGCTTCGGGTTTTATCGGCTCTGCTCTCGTGCCCGCTCTGGCCGGCGCGGGACATCACGTCCGTGCCGCGTCACGCCAGCCGATCAGCGGCGGGGAGCGCATCGATCCCGTCGTGCTTCCGGACTTCGAGGGCGAGTTTGATTGGAGTCCGCTTCTTGCCGGCGTCGATATTGTCATTCACCTCGCAGCCATTGCGCATCGTCAGGGCGGTGATGCGGTCGACTACGACAAGGTCAACCGCGGCGCGGCGGTCGGCCTGGCGGAGGCGTGCTTGCGGCATCCCGTGCGACGCTTGATTTTTTTGTCGTCGATCGGTGCGCAGACCGGATCGGCGTCCGACCGCATTTTGACCGAGAACGACGAGCCGCGTCCGGTGACCGGATATGATCAAGCCAAACTTGCGGCGGAGGCCGCCATCCGCAACAGCGGCGTGCCTCACACGATCCTGAGGCCGGTAATCGTATATGGCCCGAACGCCAAGGCCAACATCGCTTTCCTGCTTCGCATCGCGGCGCTGCCGCTACCCCTTCCGTTCGGCGCGTTTCAGAATCGGCGCTCGCTGCTGGCTGTCGGCAATCTTGTCGAGGCGATCATGCTGAGCCTCGACAGTCCGTCGACTCTCAATGAGACATTCGTCGTCGCTGACCCTGATCCGATGTCGATCGCCCAGATCTTCGGATGTCTTCGCGCGGCGGGCGGTGATCGCGCAGGGCTCGTTTCAGTTCCGCCGCGGCTGATCAAAGGATTGCTTGATCTTGCCGGCCGAGGTGCGATCTGGGACCGCATCGGCCGGGATCTCGTGGTGAACCCTACGAAACTGCTGGAGGCCGGGTGGAAGCCTTCCGTGACAACCCGCGAGGGACTTCGCGCGATGGCCGCTAAGGCAAGGGCATGAGCGCGGATTGACTGGCTGGTTCGTCCGGTCTCTCGGAACGGTCATCAGTCGGCGAGAGCATGATCGCCTCGGATTGAATCAGAAGCGATAGCGCTATGGCTCGCGCGTTGGTCGCCTTCGCGAGAATCCGAACAGGGTAAGGCCGACCAGAACCGCCCCTGCGATTAGTGCAAGGACCTTTGCCGCAGGTGAGATCGCCAACGTTGAGGCGATAGCCAGCGCCGCCAGCGCGAGATTGAGCCCGAACACAATTCCCACGACGTTTAGCACGGAAAACCCGTTGTTCGTTGCGCGCTGGTAGAAATGCGAGCGATGGGCCGCCCAAACCTTCTCGCCTGTGACCAGGCGGCGTAACATGGTGATGGTGGCGTCGAAGAGATAGTAGAGAGGCAAGAGCAACGCCGCGATGAGCTGACCGTGATATGCAAGCTCGAGCAGGCACCAGCCCAGCAGCAGGCCGATGGGCAAGCTGCCGACGTCGCCGAGAAAGACTTTCGCGATCGGCCGGTTGAAGGGTGCAAACCCGAGCAGGGCTCCGCCGAGCGCGCCGGCGACGATTGCGGTTGCCGGAGGAACATGGCCCGAATATCCCAGCGCGACGATGGCTCCCGCAACGGGCACGGCCTCGGCGACGGTCATCCAGTCCAATCCGTCCATGAAGTTGACGAGGTTGACGAACCAGATCCCGGCCAGCAGCAGGACGCCTCGCTCGACCCAGGGCGGACCCAGTGGAAAAATCTGGGTATCGGCGGGCCACGCTGACAGGATGACTCCCACCGCGATTGCCTGGGCGAGCAGCCGCGTCAAAACGGGAAGTGACCGGATGTCATCCACCGCTCCGACGACGGCGATAAAGGCCGTTGCGGCCAATGGGTAGATGGAAACTTCCGTTTTTGTCACTGCGGCGAATACAACAACGATGACAAGTGTCGCGGCGATGACCGCGATCCCTGCGCCCTGCGGCGTCGGAAGCTTATGCGACGATCGCGCGTTCGGCCTTGCGAGCGCGTAGCGTTGCAACAAGGGCATGAGCAACCAGGTGAGGGCAAACGAAAGAGCTGCCGCAGTGATGATGGCCAAGAGCGACAATGTCATTCCGATGGTGATGTCACGATGATTTTGAATCTATCGATCCAGGATCATGAATGCGATCGATTTTCCAATACCCATAGAGTGGGCGTCGACGGAAAATCGCTATGCGCTTTTCCTCGTCTCGCTCCGGTCGTTAAACGCCAGCCCGCGACGGGTCATATACCCTGGCGGATCGTTCGGGTCTACAATCGCGGACTGAATCGCTCTTCTCGCCTGCCTTGAGGATCAAAGGAGTGGCCGGTGTCGCTTGAACCGATGACGGTTCTCGGGCCAGGAGAGTGGCGCGACGCCGACCAGGATGATAGAGCGAATAAATTCCGTCCTCGTCGGTTCGGCAGCCGTTCCTCCCATGACCCATCATCAATATGTGCTGACGCTCTCCTGTCCCGACCGGCCGGGAATCGTGTCCGCGGTGTCGACGTTCCTGGCGCACAACGGCCAGAACATCATCGATGCCCAGCAGTTCGACGATGCCGAGACCGGCCGCTTCTTCATGCGCGTGGTGTTCAATGCCGCCGATCTCGCCGTGCGGCTTCCGGCGCTGCAAACCGGATTCGATGCGATCGCCGAGCGCTTCCGCATGACCTGGCAGATGCGCGACCGCGCCGCGCTGCGAAAGGTCATGCTGCTGGTGTCGAAGTCCGATCATTGCCTGGTCGACATTCTGTATCGCTGGCGCACCGGCGAACTGAAGATGATCCCGACCGCCATCGTTTCCAACCATCCCCGCGAGACCCATGCGGATCTCGATTTCGGCGAAATCCCGTTTCACTATTTTCCGGTGGCAAACAAGGCGTCGCAGGAAGACGAAGTCCTGAAGCTGGTGGCGGAAACCGGTACCGATCTGGTGGTGCTGGCGCGCTACATGCAGATCCTGTCGAACGAGATGAGCGCGAAGCTTTCCGGCCGATGCATCAACATCCATCATTCCTTTCTGCCCGGATTCAAGGGCGCGAAAGCCTATCACCAGGCCCATGAGCGCGGCGTCAAGCTGATCGGCGCGACTGCGCATTATGTCACCAGCGATCTCGACGAGGGGCCGATCATCGACCAGGACGTCGAGCGCATCAGCCATCGCGATACGCCCGATGCGCTGGTCCGCAAGGGGCGCGATATCGAGCGGCGGGTGCTGGCGCGAGCAATCCGGCACCATCTGGATGACCGCGTGATTCTGAACGGCCGCAAGACCGTGGTGTTCATGGATTGAATCGCCGCTATAGTGTTTTCGAGCGAAGTGGATACCGATTTTCGTGAAGAAAGCGCGTCAAAACAATATCATAGGGCATCGCTTCTGAATTCCATCGGCTGCGGAAAGGCTCTCAGTCGCCGAGGTTCAGTTGGCTGGGGCCGTCACATGGTCGTCTGCCGGTTGGCCGCCGTTCGCCTTCGGCTCCAGGCGCTCGCGTTCGCGCTGCTTCATCATCTCGTCATATTTGGCGGTGCCGGGGCGCGGAGGCGCGTCCGCGGGAAGGCCGCCGGCCCATTGCGGAATCATATCACCCATCCCGGCCGACAGATGCGAATTGATGCTGCTACACCCCGCCAGATTGCACGCGACCGGAAGGGCGCAAAGCAGGAGCTGGATTCGGCGCATGCGGGAGGTCATGGAGGCTGATTATTATCCCGATGTGGAAATTGCGAGGCACGTAAGGTGGCTGGCTGTCCCAAACGACGATCGTCCCGCCGGCCGCTCGGCCATTCTGCACATCGAACAGAGAAGGCGATCTATGCCTCGCCCCGGCCGACGCCGATGTAAACAAAACCAAGCTCCTCCAGCTCGGTGGGGCGGTAAACGTTGCGCAGATCGACCAGGATCGGCTGCTTCATGATGCGTTTCAGACGCGGCAGGTCGAGAGCGCGGAACTGGACCCATTCCGTCACGATCACCAGAGCGTCGGCGCCTTCCGCGCAAGAATAGGCGTCGTCGCAATAATCGATATCGGGGAGTTCGCGTCGCGCTTCCTTCATGCTGGCGGGGTCGTGGGCGCGAACTTTGGCCCCCATGTCGCGAAGGCCGGTGACCAGCGGGATTGAGGGCGCCTCGCGCATGTCGTCGGTGTCCGGCTTGAACGCCAGTCCCAGCACCGCGACGGTTTTGTTCCGGAGATTATCGCCGAGTGCATGCGCCACCTTGCGCGCCATCGCGCGCTTGCGGTTGTCGTTGACGGTGACGACCGCTTCCACGATGCGAAGCTGGGAGTCGTGATCTTCCGCAATCTTGACCAGCGCGCGCGTGTCCTTGGGAAAACAGGAGCCGCCATAGCCTGGGCCGGCGTGCAGGAACTTGGTGCCGATGCGGTTGTCCAGACCGATTCCGCGCGCGACTTCCTGAATATCGGCGTCGACCTTTTCGCACAGATCCGCGATTTCGTTGATGAAGGTGATCTTGGTCGCGAGAAAGGCATTGGCCGCGTATTTGATCAGTTCGGCGGTGCGGCGCGCGGTGAACATCAGCGGCGCCTGATTGAGCGACAGCGGCCGGTAGATGTCGCCGAGCACCTTGCGCCCGCGCTCGTCGGATGTTCCGATCACGATGCGATCGGGAAATTTGAAATCGCGGATCGCCGCGCCCTCGCGCAGGAATTCCGGGTTGGACGCCACCACGATATCTGCCGACGGATTGGCCTCGAAGATCAGCCGCTCCACTTCGTCGCCGGTGCCGACCGGCACGGTCGATTTGGTGACCACCACTGTGAAATCGCGGATCGACGCTGCGATCTCGCGCGCCGCGGCATAGACGTAGCTGAGGTCGGCATGGCCGTCACCTCGGCGCGAGGGGGTGCCGACGGCAATGAACACCGCGTCTGCCTCCGCCACCGGGCCGGCGAGATTGGTGGTGAAATCGAGCCGCGAAGCCTTGACGTTGGTGGCGACCAGCGCGTCGAGGCCCGGCTCGAAGATCGGGATCTCGCCGCGGCAAAGCGCGGCGATCTTGGCGGCGTCCTTGTCGACGCAGGTCACCTGGTGCCCGAAATCGGCAAAGCAGGCTCCGGACACCAGGCCGACATAGCCGGTGCCGATCATGGCGATGCGCATCGTTCAAACCTATCGCAGGAGATACCGAGAAGATTGTAATTGGCGCCTCTTAGCAAACAGCCGTCAGGTTGACGAGGCGTAAAGGCTGAAACGAAGATGGCGCGGCCGCGGGCTGCCTTTCCGGGTTTCAATCGTGGGCAGATGGTGATAGGAATACATATTCACGTCTTTCTGCCCATTGGTTTGGCCCCATACGCGCTGCAATGACCAACGAGGAACTGCTGAGTCAGATTTCCGGCTATTGCCGCCGGGCCGGCATGGCCGAATCGACCTTCGGCCGGCGTGCCGTCAATGACGGCAAGCTCGTGCACCGGTTGCGCGAGGGCAAGCGCATCACCATCGACACATTGAACCGGATCGAGGCCTATATCGTCTCCGGTTCCCCGGATGGCGCGGTGCGGGTCCGCAAGCCGGAGCCGATCGAGCGGCGCGATCCCCGCGCCAACTTCCGCTTTTTCGAGAACCGGCAAAAGTATCTGCTGTTCGTTCATACCTGTAGCGAAAAGCGGGTGATCGCTGATCGGGTCGCGCTGGAGTTCGGCGGCATTCATCCGCGTCCGCCCGCGCTGCGGGTTTTTGATGCCGGGGTCGGCGACGGCACCGTGCTGGGGCGGGTGATGCGGTCCATGCACGGACGGTTTCCCCACATGCCGTTCTACATCGCGGGCAAGGAGCTAAGCCTCGAAGACATCAAGCTGACGCTGGACAAGCTGCCGGACCGGCTGTTCGAGCATCCTGCGACGGTCATGGTGCTGACCAACATGAATTACGCGGAGGCGCCTTGGCTGGCGCCCCGGTCGTCCCAGGCCGCGGCCGGCATGGTGTGGCGCGAGGTGCCGCTGCGGGGGGCATCCTCCGGCGAGTTCGAGGTCCAGATCCGTGACCTATGGCCGTTTCTGGAGGAGAACTGGCGCGCGAGCGTCAGCCCGGTCACGGGGATGCCGGTCTACGAGCGCCCGGTGGTGCTGGTCATCTACCGCGAGGACCACCAGTTCCTGCTCGATTCCGTGATTCCGCGGGCCGGGCGGGTCGACGCCAACTTCGATCTGGTGATCGCTTCACAGCCCTACCGGGCTCGGGCTTCCCTGAATTTCAAGGCCAGAAGAATAATCGCTCCGCTGGCGCGGAGCTTGCGATCCGGAGGGCGTCTGATAGGTATACATTCCCACGGACAAGATCCCGGACTGGAGATCGTCCAGGCTGTCTGGCCAGGAGAAAACCCTTTCGCCGTGAGCCGTCATGAGCTATTGCGCGCTGTGAAGTACGAGCTTGGTTCGGTGGGGAGGGGCCTCAATTTCAACGCATACGCCGACCATCGTTCGATTTTTCGCTATGATATGGAAGCGCTGCCCAATGAGGTCACCGGGTCGATCGGAACTTCGACTCTGTTCGCGGCGTGGAATGCGGCCGTTTACGTCGCCCAGGTCGAAGACGACCGGTTGACGGAAATGACCCAAAGCGGCCGCTATCTCGACGCCACCAGAGAGGTTTTGCGCAGGCACAACGGTCTCTGGTTCTACGACGAATCCTACGTCATCTCGCGCCGCCGGGACTGACATTTCAGATAACAGCACGAAAGGACCGCCACCTCCGGCGGGCAAAAGGTCGATTGATGCGCGGATCCTATTTATTCACGAGCGAGTCGGTTTCCGAGGGACATCCCGACAAGGTGTGCGACCGGATTTCCGATGAGATCGTCGATCTCTTTTTCAGCGAAGGCCCGAAAGCCGGCATCGACCCATGGGCGATCCGCGCCGCTTGCGAGACGCTCGCCACCACCAACAAGGTGGTGATCGCCGGCGAAACCCGCGGGCCGGAATCGGTCACCAAGGACAAGATCGAAAGCGTGGTGCGCGCCGCGATCAAGGACATCGGTTACGAGCAGGACGGTTTTCACTGGAAGACCGCCGATATCGAGATCCTGCTGCATCCGCAGTCGGCCGACATCGCCCAGGGCGTCGACGCGCTGCAGCCGGGCGCCAACAAGGAAGAAGGCGCCGGCGACCAGGGCATCATGTTCGGCTACGCCTGCAACGAAACGCCGGACCTGATGCCGGCGCCGATTTTCTACGCCCACAAGATCCTGCGATTGATCTCCGAGGCCCGCCACTCCGGCAAGGAGAAGGTGCTGGGACCGGACTCCAAGAGCCAGGTCACCGTGCAATACGAGAACGGCAAGCCGGTCGGCGTGCGCGAAATCGTGGTGTCGCACCAGCATCTCGTCGAGGATATGAGCTCCGATCAGGTCCGCGAGCGCGTCGAGCCCTATGTGCGCGAGGCCTTGCCGAAGGCGTGGATCACCGACAAGACCATCTGGCACATCAACCCCACCGGCAAGTTCTTCATCGGCGGTCCCGACGGCGACGCCGGCCTGACCGGCCGGAAGATCATTGTCGATACTTACGGCGGCGCGGCGCCGCATGGCGGCGGCGCGTTCTCCGGCAAGGACCCGACCAAGGTCGATCGCTCGGCGGCCTACGCCGCGCGTTATCTCGCCAAGAACATTGTCGCAGCCGGTCTTGCCGACCGCTGCACGTTGCAGCTCGCCTACGCCATCGGCGTTGCGCGCCCGCTGTCGATCTACATTGACACGCACGGCACCGGAAAGGCTCCGGAAGATACGCTCGAACGGATCGTGTCCGAGGCGATGGACCTCACGCCGCGCGGCATCCGCAAGCATCTTGACCTGAACCGGCCGATCTATGCGCGCACCTCGTCCTACGGTCATTTCGGCCGCACGCCGGACAACGAGGGCGGATTCTCCTGGGAGAAGACCGATCTGGCCGAGGTGCTCAAGCGCGCGGTGTGACACCAGTAAGACGTGGATGGCCGGGACCATAGGCGTTCGACAGAACGCCGTTCTACGAACGGCTATGCCCGGCCATGACGAGGGAAAGATGACGCCGCTCCTTCATTTGCCTGCAAACGGCTGAGCAGCCGCAACAAGGGATCCGATCGACATGACCACTGCCACCGCCGCCACCAAGCAGCCCGCCGGCTTCTCCGACTACATCGTCGCCGACATCGGCCTTGCCGATTTCGGCCGCAAGGAAATCTCGCTCGCCGAGACCGAGATGCCCGGCCTGATGGCGA
>CAZOOO010000047.1:0-16271 GCA_964581435.1 uncultured Hyphomicrobiales bacterium
GATCCTGGATCGAATCGATCCAGGATCATGAACGTGATCGATTCCAATATTTTGGAGCGGGATGCGGGCGGAAAACCGCTGCACACTTTTCCTCATCCCGCTCAAGACGGCTGGCAATTCTTTCCGTCAGCAGTATTGGTCGACGCCATTTAGGAGAGACCGCCTGGATAACGATGGTTCAGGCGGTCTTTCCGGACAACAGCGATTTCTGGAGGCAATGAGTCGTGGCCGAGAAGATCAAGAGCATTCGTATCCACCCCGGCATCGGCATCGCTCGCCTGGGCACCAGTGACGAATTTTACATCGGACCCGAAGCGCCGGGCGTTGTCGTCGATCCGGGCGGCAGCAATGGCCCCGGACCGAATGGCGGGACTTACCGCGACAATGAGGCCCGACTGAAACGCCAGGCGCAGCGATATCGGATCTATGCTTATGACGCCGACGACAAGGTCGTCGTGGAACTCGCATCTGATTCGGACCTGGTACAATCCGTCCGCTGGCGGGTTCATGTCAGAAACATGAAGGCGGCGAATTATGCGTTTCAGGGCGCGTATCTGTTTGATCCGGACAAACTGCGAAACCCTTCCGTCCAGCCCGGCATGAAGCCGATCGAACGCGACAAGCTGATCATCGATCCGGGGGTGCATACGATCGCCTCGGGGCAGACCGGCCCGGTGGTCATGAAAGGCGACGTTTTCAGGGACATCGAGAAAGGGACGTTGCCGGGCGAGTTGCGTTTCGAAGGTTTCACGCCGAAGGATCCTTCGAAAGCAGTCGAGGTCACTTACAAGGCCGCCAAGGATATCGAACTCGGGCAGCTTCGTTTGGATTCCGGGGGCCGGCTGTTGTTCATTCCCGCGTCCGGGAAAGGTGAATGCGTCACCACGCCCAAGGTGGTTTTGTCGAATCCGAGCGAAACGGTAAGCCCCCCGAACGGTCCGGAGGACGGCGGGAATCCGCTGACGAACCAGTTCGCCTACTTCAATATTCCGGGATGGTGGGACGACACCTGCTGTGGTGAAATCGATGTCACCGTCACGCTGAAGGACGGAACTGTATTGAGCACGCGCGACAATGTGAAATCAGCGGCGGACGAGGGAACGCGGAATCCGCGTGCGGGAGCCTGGATCGTTACCGCGCCGCCGAAGTTTGCGCCCCACATGTACCATGTGGTCTCTATTCTGGATCGCGTTTACGAGGCATTTCCCGAATCTTACCCCCACGCGGAGAAAAAGACGAATTTTTACCGGGACGTCTACCCGATCTTCGCCAAGGCGGTCAGCTACAGCTGGGTGAATGCTGCGGCAGGGGGCGTTTCACCTGAAACCAAGGATGCCGCTCACGGTCCAGGGCAGCCGGGCAGCCTGCTCAGCGCCGAGTACATGGCTGCTTTCACGGATCCGAGCGAGGACAGCAAGCCGACGCGGCAGATGATCCATGCATTGATGCGACATGCGCCTGGAAAGCGCGGACGGCTGGTCGATTCCCTGATGCCGCCGCCGCCCGCGCGTCCCACCGGCTGGGAGGACGACGAATTCAAGCGCGACGAGGACCCCTCAAAGATGCCCAAGCTGTGGGGCACGGGGGGCAAGCCGTTGCAGAACGAGCAGTTGGGACTGAGCCTGCCGGATCAGTTCCTCAGCCTGACCGATTGGCAACTCAATCGCCTGAAGGAATGGGCCGAAGGGAACTTCGAGGTTGGCGTCCCACCGAAGCCCGTTGCGTTTGAGACCTTGCCGCTCGCGGACCAGCCGCATGCACTCGACAGTTCGGCGCTCGAACCCACGATCGGCGGCGGTTTCCATCCGGGAATCGAATTCCCGTATCTGATCATCTATCGGGAAAATTTTGCCGAGGCGTTCCGCGTCAACCAGGGCATCGAGCCTGGATCGCTCTCCGCCTACATGTCGAGCCCGTGGCACGGCGACTTCTGGTCGTGCAACGTGATGTGGTGGCCGACGCAGCGGCCGGATATCGTTTTCGACTACGACAGGAAGAACCAGACCCGGACCTACAAGGAATGGTTCCGCGGATACGATGAGCACGGTGAACCGCTGTCGTCCGACGACGGTTACCACCAGATGGTTTATGCCTGGTCACGATTGGGCATGGTGCTGCCGGTCAAGAACGAGGACGGCAGCTTCCTGAGAGCCAACGGTCAGATCGTGTTCGCCGAACAGGAGCGCGATCCGGCGTTGAACCGTCCGCCCGCCGAGAGCAAATGATCGGTGGCGGCGGCGTCGTTGCCCGGCACGATCGGGACAACATGGGATGTCGTCATTGTCGGTTCCGGACCCGCTGGGACTGCGGCCGCCATCACGCTGGCTCGGTACGGGCAGCGTGTCCTGCTGGTCGAGAAGCGCGGATCGCCCGGCTTCAAGCTTGGCGAGTCCTTGTCCCCCGCCTCGATCGATCTGGTCAGACACTTCCTGGGAGATCCTGAAAGTCGGGAACAGCAACTTCCCGGTCTTTTCAGGACCGCCGGCAACATCTCGCTGTGGGGGACCGAGCAGGCCCAGATCGCGGACTTTTTCTTCACGTCCACCGGCCATGGACTTTGCGTCGACCGGCTGGCGTTCGATGAAGCGCTGCGTACGAAAGCGGTCGCGGCCGGCGCGACCTTGCTCAGGGATGTCCGCTTTCAATCCTGCACGCGGATCGAAAGCGGCGATTTCAATTGGCGGCTGACGCTCACCTCGCGCGCCGGCACCCGGCAGGATCGCGCCCGTTATCTCGTCGATTGTTCGGGTCGCCCGGCGGTCGTGGCCCGCATGCTTGGTGTCCCGATCGTTGATCACGGCGATCGGCTGTTCGCCTACGCGCAATGGTTTTCCTGCTCCGGCGGTGATGATGACCGTTATACCCGGATCGAGGCCGCGCCGCATGGCTGGTGGTACAGCAACCGCTTGCCCGGCTCCGAAGACGATGAAATCCGACGGCTGGTGGTTTTCCATACCGATAAGGACCTGCCGGCGGCGGGGCTGGCTGCGTCGCGGCAAGGTTTCGATCAACTGCTGGACGGTTCGACGCATATCGCGCCTTTGCTCAAAGCCCGAGGCTATCGTCCTTGCGGGATGATCCGGGGAGCGCCGGCCAATAGCCAGCGGCTACGCGACTTTTGCGGCGATGCCTGGATGGCGGTGGGCGATGCGGCACAGGCGTATGATCCGCTGTCGTCGCAAGGCATCGACAAGGCGCTCAGGACGGCTAGTCATGCCGGACATATGGTTCACTACGCGCTGACTGAATCTGCGCGGGATGCGACGGGATTGGACGGCCGCAACAGCTACATCCATCGATACGATCGACAGCAGCGCCAACTGTGGCAGACATACTTGTCGCAACGAGACTTCTACTATGGCGCCCAGTCTCGCTGGTCCGATCAGTTGTTCTGGCAACGTCGGCGGCAGTTGGCGACGGAAGCCGGTCGGTAATCTCGCGGCGAGTGGGCTGGCGGTTCTCGGCCCGAGATGAAAGCTGACACGCGCGGGGCTTGGCGGAACCGTGTGTCCTCCTTCCGGCCGGCGGACGTGCGCAGGTTTCCGGTTGCGCCGGGCAACTTGCTCGCAGGTTCTCTCGTCGGGAACCTGTTCCAAGCAAATTATGCCGCCGTATACGGGAACCTGCGCGTCGGCTCTCTGTTGGGTCGAAAAGGGGAGATGATGATGAGAATCGCTTTGCTCGCAATTCTGGCGGTCGGAACATTGATGGGCGCGAGCGCATTGTGGTCCACGGAGAATAGCGCGTACTGCTTGCAGGGAGGAGAACGGGGCTATCCCGGGAAATGCCGGTTTTCGACCTATCAACAGTGCGTTGCATCGGCGTCAGGAACGGATGCGACATGCGGCACAAATCCGCGCATGCAGCAGAACGGCTATTAGGCGAAAAAGCGCTTTCATCCGGCCTTTGAAACCCGCTCCGCGGGTTTTTCCGCCTGGCAACCAACCGCGGATTTTTACCAACGCGGACCAGGATGCTTTTGGAAACATTCTTCGGCCGCGTCTTAAATGATGATCGACCACCAGTGTATGAAGGCTTGTAGCGGTAAGAGGTCTCTCGAGGTACATTCCAAGAGCACCGATGCTGGACATCCAGAACCTGACCAAAACCTATCGTTCGGCGCAGGAACAGATCGCCGTTCTTCGCGGGGTCTGCGTGCATGTCGGCGCCGGTGAAAGCGTCGCGCTGACCGGTGAGTCGGGAAGCGGCAAAAGCACCTTGCTGCACCTGATCGCGGGCCTCGATGAGGTGGACGGCGGCTCGATCCGGCTCGATGACACGGAGGTGACCGGGCTTGCAGACCGGGGCCGTGCGACGATCCGCCGGGACCGGATCGGACTGGTCTTTCAACAGTTCAACCTGATCCCTTCTCTAACCGTCGCCGATAATCTGGCCTTCCAGTCGCGTCTCGCCGGCCGCCACGACAGCCACTGGCAAAACGAACTTATCGATCGGTTGGGTCTCGGCAATTTGCTGAAACGATATCCCGAACAACTCTCGGGCGGCCAACAACAGCGGGTTGCGATCGGGCGCGCGCTTGCGGTCAGGCCGCCTCTGCTCCTTGCTGACGAACCGACCGGAAATCTCGACGAGGCGACGGCTGACGACGTCACGGATATCGCGCTTGATCTCGTCAGGCGGACCGGATGCGCTTTTCTCATGGCGACGCACAGCACACGGCTTGCCGCGAAGCTGGACCGGAAAGTTCGACTGAGCGCCGGACTTATTTCGTGAAGCAAGGGTATTGGATCCTTTCGGTTCTGCTCAGCCATTGGCGCCGGCATCCGCTGCAACTGACGACATTGACGGTGGGCCTGATTTCCGCGACTGCATTGTGGAGCGGCGTGGAGGCGCTGAACCAGCAGGCGCGCACCAGCTACGATCGGGCCGCGGCGTTTTTTGGCGGCTCCCGAACCGCGATGCTGGTCGGGCAGCGTAGCTTCACATTTTCTCAGCAGCTTTTCGTCGATCTCCGGCGGGCGGGATGGCAAGTCTCGCCCGTCGTGGAAGGACGAATTCGTGTTCAGGGAAGACCATTGCGGCTGTTGGGAATCGAGCCGGTGACGTTTCCAGCACAGGCAGGATCGATTCCGGCGGTCGGCGCGTCGGATCTGAAATCGTTCATCGCGCCTCCCGGCGAGGCCCTGGTCGCGCCGGAGACATTGATCGCGCTGGCCGGGACCGAAGGCGCGGTCCTTCGCACGGATGACGACGCATTATTGCCGCCGCTCAAGGTTCACGCGCAACTCGCGCCGGGCGTCGTGATCGTCGATATCGGATCGGCGCAAAGCATCCTTCACCTGCCGGGCCGGCTTTCGCGCTTGCTGGTCGGCGACGCGCGCGGCCGGCCGCCGCCGCGGCTTGAGGCTGTCACCGGCGACATGCTCAGATATGTCGCGGCGGACGCTGAAACCGATCTCGAACGTCTGACCGACAGCTTCCATCTCAATCTGTCGGCTTTCGGGCTGCTGTCGTTTCTTGTCGGACTCTTTATGGTCTATTCAGCGATCGGCCTGGCCTTCGAGCAGCGCATGCCGATGTTCCGGACCTTGCGCGCATGCGGCGTATCGTCCCGGAAGCTGAACGGCGTGTTGCTGATCGAGTTGCTGGTCCTGGCCATCGCCGGCGGCCTGATCGGATTGGCCTGCGGATATCTGATCGCCGCGGCGCTGCTGCCCAACGTCGCCGCGAGCCTGCACGGGTTGTATGGCGTACAGGTTTCCGGAGTGTTGGCCCTCAGACCCGAATGGTGGGTCGCGGGCCTGGCAATGAGCGCCGTCGGGACGCTGGCTGCGTCGACGACAAGTCTCCTGAAAGTCATCCGCCTTCCGGTTCTCGCGACGGCGCAACCTAATGCATGGCAGCAATCCCAGCGGCGATGGCTGCGCTGGCAAGGCGCCGCGGCCATCGCGATGCTTGGGGCTGCCATCATCGTCCTGATGGTCGGCGGCTCGCTGGTCTCGGGATTCGCGGTGCTGGCGGCGCTGTTGCTGGGTGCGGCGCTTGCGCTGCCCGTGCTGCTCGAAGTCGTGCTGCGCATCGGCGAGCGAAGCGCGCGGCGGCCGCTCGTGATGTGGTTGTGGGCGGACAGCCGCCAGCAGCTTCCCGGACTGTCGCTGGCGCTGATGGCGTTGCTGCTGGCGCTCGCGGTGAACGTCGGCGTCGGAACCATGGTGGAGAGTTTCAGCAAGACTTTCGCCGCATGGCTCGACGGCCGGTTCGCCGCGGACGTCTATGTGAATGCGCTCGATGAGGCGCAGGCACGCGACATCGAAAAAACGCTTCGCGTGCGTCCCGAGGTCACCGCCATCCTGCCGAGCGGCCGCGCCGGGATCGAGATCGGCGGCTGGCCGGTGGAGGTTCTTGGCCTCGCCGATCACGCCACCTATCGCGACCGCTGGCCAATGTTGGAGTCGCGGCCGAATGCGTGGGATGACGTCAGGTCAGGCGGGGGAGCCCTCGTGAGCGAGCAGTTGGCGCGGCGGCTGAAATTACGGCTTGGCGGCCGACTCGATGTCGGCACTCCCACTGGCCTCTGGCGCCTGCGTATCGCGGCGATCTATGCTGATTACGGCAATCCCAGAGGGCAGATCGCCGTCAATATCGACGCCTTCACGGATCGATTTCCCGATCTGCCGCGGACCCGGTTCGGCCTGCGCGTGACCTCCGGCAAGATCGCGCCGCTGCTCGATGACATGCGCAAGGCATTTCATCTCGACGAAAGTCGCCTGTCCGATCAATCCACGCTGAAGATGGAATCGATAGGGATTTTCAACCGTACCTTCGCCGTGACCGCCGCGCTCAACACGTTCACGCTCGGTGTTGCCGGAGTTGCGTTGTTCGCCAGCCTGCTGACGCTCAGTCATTCCCGTCTTCCGCAACTGGCGCCGTTGTGGGCGCTCGGGGTGACAAGGCGGCAACTCGCCGGCATCGAGTTTCTCAAGACGATATTCATCGCGTTCATCACCGCGCTGCTGGCGCTTCCGCTCGGCTTGCTGGTGGCGTGGTGCCTGATCGCTGTTGTCAACGTCAGAGCATTTGGCTGGCGTCTGCCGTTCCATGTCTTTCCGCTGCATCTCGCCGAACTTGTCGTTGTGGCGATGCTTGCTTCGCTGCTGGCGATGTTGGTTCCGCTCCTTCGGCTGATGCGCATGCCTCCGGCGGCGCTGATCAGGATCTTTGCCAATGAGCGCTAGTCCAAAAATCTCGCGCCGCGCATTTGCGACGGGACTTGCCTTTTTCGGCTTCGGGCGTAGCGCGTCGCTGGCGCAGAACTTCGCGGGACTTGGTGGGGATGCGTCCGGCTTCGCTTCAGTCACGCCCGGCAAGAGCTTTGAATTTCCCCGGGATCACGGCCCGCATCCGGATTACCGGATCGAGTGGTGGTATCTCACGGCCAACCTTAGAGATCATGCCGGCAACGCGCTCGGCGTGCAGTGGACGTTATTTCGCCAGGCGATCCAGCCGGGACCGCAACGCGAAGGTTGGGCGAACCAGCACGTCTGGATGGGTCATGCCGCCGTTACTCGCGCCGATACGCATCGCTATGGCGAAGCGTTTGCGCGCGGCGGCGTGGGCCAATCCGGCGTGGACGCGCATCCCTTTCATGCCTGGATCGATTCCTGGCAAATGCGCGGGCTTGATCGCATGTCGGCGATGAATGTTGCTCCGCTTGAGGTCAATGCATCGCGTGAAGAGTTCAGTTATGCGCTGAGGCTTGAGGCCGACAAGGCTCTCGTGCTCCAGGGCGAGGCCGGCTACAGCGTGAAATCCGAACGTGGACAGGCATCCTACTATTACAGCCAGCCGCATTTCACAGCAGCCGGGACCGTCACGATCGATGGCAAGTCCGTCAATGTCATCGGACAGGCCTGGATGGACCGCGAATGGAGCAGCCAGCCGTTGGCCCCGGAACAGACCGGATGGGACTGGTTCTCGCTGCACCTTGAGACCGGTGAAAAACTGATGCTGTACCGCCTGCGGCAAACCCAAGGCGAGCCCTACCTTACGGGCAACTGGATCGCTCTCGATGGGCAGTCGGTTACGCTTTCCCCCAAGACCGTTGATATGATCCCGACAGCCACGACGGAAGTCGCGGATCGCAGGCTGCCGACAAGCTGGCGTATCGTCGTTCGCGATCGGGCGATGACGATCGATACCGTTCCGCTGAATCCGGGAAGCTGGATGGGAACGCGCTTTTCCTATTGGGAGGGCCCGGTCAGCTTCACCGGCACTCACCAGGGTGTCGGCTATCTCGAAATGACAGGTTATTGATCTGTAGCGCTTTCGAGCGAACCAGAATCCATCTTCGGATCAAACCCAAGAACATCCTTCGTTCGAAAACGCTATTGTGCGTGACTCCGCTTGGTACGGACTCGAGAGTCCGATTCAACTTGCGTTGAATCAAACTCTGCTTGTCCTTCGATTGAGCATGATCTTGTCCGAAAACCGGTTTCCACTTTGCGCTGGCGCGCGGTCCTTCGTGCTGGCGCGGCCATTTTTTGCGCCGGCGCAGGCCTGCGGATCGTGATCATGCTTTAGAAATAAAACATGTAGATCGTCGCGAATGCTACCACCACAAGCCCGGTGCTCCAGAGCAGCACATTACGCACGGTAGGCCCCCGCTCGGCGCCACGCGCTTCCATGGCCGTTTCGACGATGCGTCCGTTCTCCTCTTTCATTATTTCCCTCCTGCAAATTGGTGTGTGCCGATATAGGCGTCGGGTCAACCTGAGGAGTCAGCTTTCGTTCCGACTTGAAGGATTGGCGATTTGAGTTTGGCAACTCCAACTTCGCAACTTCAAGTTGGAACGATCAGGTGTGAATGCGAACGGCATTGTTTGGCTTGATGGGAGCGTTCCCAATCGTTCTCGCCATGGCTGCGCGGAGACGTCCTGGATGTAATTGCCGAGAAAGCAGAAAGCCATCACCTTTCGGCAATGGCTTTTGGAACAGCTTGGATGTCGTGGAGCGTTAGGCCGCCTCGGCTTCGATGTTCACAATGTTTTCAGCAAGCGCCACCAAGGCTTGATCGGTCTTCTTCTCTTCCGCCAGCGTCTCTTTCAGGAGTTGGACGGAGTTGCTGAATCCCAACTGGTTGGCCCACGCGATCAGCGTGCCATAGCGCGAGATTTCGTAGTGCTCCACCGATTGAGCCGCCGCGAGCAATCCTGCATCGAGTGCCGGCGAGCCCTTGTACTCGGACATGATTTCCTTGCCTTCTTCGATAATGCCGAGAATGGCATCGCAAGTCTTGCCTTGAGGCCGCGCCTCGATCTCCTCGAACACATGTTCGAGCCGCTCGATCTGACCTTCGGTCTCATCGAGGTGTTTCTCGAAAGCGGCGCGGAGTTCGTTACTTTGCGCAGCCTTCGCCATTTTCGGCAGCGCACTCAGGATTTTTTTCTCTGCGAAGTAGATGTCCTTCAGGGTGTCGTGAAAAAGGTCGTGAAGCCGTTTGTGTTTATTCATCGGAAGCTCCCTTTCATGAGGCTTTCCGATAATCGCGAACATCCGGCGAGGTTCCTGTCGTCTAAAGATCGATCGCGGCGGTGACCGGGGGCAAGACCCTTCATTTGAAAGTGAATGAATAGGCGATGCTGCGACGAGACGATTTCCCGTCCGCAACGTTGATAACTCGACGAGAGGAAGAAAGAACAATGGCATACGCTTTATTCTATCAGGATCAACGCATCGGTGCGGCCGCCCCTACCGAACTTGAGGCATGGAGGCGAGCGTTGCGCTCAGGTCTGATTGCGAACATTCCTGCCTCGGATCACCGGGACATTGAGGTCGCGCGGCGTGGTCTTTATGTCAAGCAGGTGAACGAAGACTTTGAGCCCCGGCCTGACTGGAAACTCCCGGCCGAAATCTCATAGAAGTCTTTTGGCTTCTGACGGAACCGGAAGCGAGGCTTTCAGATTTTGGTTTGGCGCGTTTCGTTCACGCGAGCAGGCCACCCATCTCCGGGGCGAGCCCGCGGATATGCTTGGCTCGAAACGCCATAGTCGAACACCGGATCAGCGATGCTCGTCTTCTGCATTTCGCTGGCGGGCTGCGTCGTTCTCGGATTTATCCCGAACAAGTGCAGCATTGACCAGAATCATCAGGCCGATCGGGGTCGTCGTGGTGATGAGAACAATGATGAGCAGTTCATGCAGGACCGGACGCGTTCCCAGCGCGGAGAAGTAGATCATCGACGCGATTGCGATGAAGGCCGTTCCCAACGTGGTCCCCAGGGTGGGCGCATGTACCCGTTCGTAAAAGCGCTGGAGACGCAGCAGACCCAACGAGCCGATCAGCGTGATCGCAGCTCCGCTGACCAGGAAAGCCGCTGTCAGGATGGCTGGCAGCGCGGAAAGTTCGCCTGCTGCATTCACTCGATGACCTCCCCGCGAAGCAGGAATTTGGCAAGGGCCACGGTGCTCACGAAGCCGAGCAGCGCAATGATCAGCGCCGCTTCGAAATAAAGCGTCGTGCCTGTTCGTATGCCCAGGGTGAGAAGCAGCAGCATCGCGTTCACATACAGGCTGTCGAATCCGACGACGCGATCCTGTGCTCTTGGTCCCCGAAGGATACGGAAGGCGGCGCATGCCATTGCGCAGCCGAGCAGGATTTGCGCGATGGTGACCGACCAGGCAAGCATCATGCTCATGTGAAGATCTCCACCAGCCGTCGTTCGTAACGTCCCTTTATAAGGCCGATCCATTCGGATTTCTCGACCAGATCGAGGACATGGATGGTCAAGATTCCGCTTGCTTCGTTGAAGTCCACCCATAGCGTCCCCGGCGTCGATGTGATGATGCAAGCGAGCGCCGCCAGCCCGTAGGGGTCGCGAAGTTCGAGCGGGATCTCCACGAAGCCCGGAGTCCTTTCTTTTCGTTTCGGCCCGAGAATGACGCGGGCGACGGCGATATTGGACCGCACGATGTCCGCCAGAACCAGAGCAGACAGGCGCAAGATCCGACCGGGCCGCCGCGGATGCGCTTTCGGCGGCCGCAATGCCGCGAGCCCCCATCCGCAGACAAGGGCCACCGCGCTGCCGAGAAGGATTTGGCCGGGCGAAAGCGTCCGGTTGAGCAGCAGCCAGAACCCGAGGAGACTGACGCTGATAATGGGAAACGGCACGAGACGCCTCATGTCGGTCCTCCTGAAGCGCCGGGCTTGATCGGAGAATCCAGAACCCCCCGGACATAGTGGTGAGGGGCGTGCAGCGATTGCGCCGTTGCCTGCATGAATCGCATAATCGGCCCCGCCTCGACCGTCTGCACTGCGCAGAGCAGCAAAAGGACCGCAACAGGCGCCATCTCGATAAGGCGGACGCGGGGTATGGTGCGGTCCGGCGAAGCCCAGAACGAACGGATGCCGGCGCGGGTCATGGCGATCAGTGCCGCCAGCCCCGAAACGATCAACAGGACAAGCAAGGTCCATGCGGCGAGCGGGATGTCTCCGACCGGAGAGTTGAGGGCGGCCGTCAGGATCGCGAATTTGGCGACGAAGCCGGAGAGGGGCGGCAAGCCCGAAATGACGAGGGCGCAGCCGATGAAAGCCACGCCGAGGAGGCCGATCGTCGCCGGGATGGCGATCCCGGTCTCCTGCAAAATCTCCGAATCATCCTCGTCGCCGTAGAGTTCCCGGGTTACCGCAAGCACGTCGGCGCCCGGTTCGCGGTCGCGCTCGACAAGCTCGATCAGGAGAAAGAATGCGCCCAGGCCGAGCGTCGAGCTGATCAGGTAGAACAGCGCGGCGCCGGTCACGCCCACCTGTCCCAGACCGATGGCGGCGAGTATCGTGCCTGACGATACCAGCACCGAAAAGGCGGCGAGCCGCGCCATGTCCTGCGATGCGAGGCTCCCGATCGTACCGAACGCCACGGTCGCCATGCCGCCCAGCAGCAGCAACTGGTCGCCGAACTGAGCCGACGCTCCCGCATCATCACCGAACAGCAGCAGCGATAGCCGCAGGATGATGTAGGCGCCGACCTTCGTCAGCACGGCGAAAATCGCCGCAACCGGGGGCGGCGCGGCCGCATAGGTGCCGGGGAGCCAGAAGCACAGCGGCCACATTCCGGCCTTGACGAGAAACGCGATGCCCAGGATGCCCGCTCCCGCCTCCAGCAGCCCGCGGTCCTCCGCGCGGATCACCGGAATGCGTGTGGCCAGATCCGCCATGTTGAGCGTGCCGGTCACGCCGTAGATGAGGCTGACGCCGATCAGAAACAGCAGCGACGCCGCCAGGTTGACAGCGATATAGTGTAAGCCGGCCTTGACCCTGGCCGATCCCGAGCCGTGCAGCGCCAGACCGTAGGAAGCCGCGAGCAGGACCTCGACGAAGACAAACAGGTTGAAGAGATCGCCGGTGAGGAAAGCGCCGTTGATTCCCATCAGCATGAATTGAAACAGGGGATGGAACAGCACGCCCGCGCGGTGCCAGCGCGCCAGCGAGAATGCCGCTGCCGCCGCCGCGAGGAGACTGGTCAGCAGCAGCATGAGCGCGGCCAGTCGGTCCACGACGAGCACGATTGCAAAGGGAGCGGGCCATTCGCCCAGGCGATAGACGCCGGCGACGCCGGTCGGAGAAACATCGGCGGCGCGCAGCAGGATGATGGAAATCGCAACCAGCGCGAACGTCGTTATAATATTAAGTGCGGCGCTGACGTTGCGGCGCTGCTCTCCTCCGAGAGCCAACATGATCGCGCCGGCGAAGAGCGGCAGCACGATCGGCGCGATCATCAGATGGTTCACGATTACGGCTCCCGTCCGTCGACGTGGTCGGTTCCCGTCAGACCTCGGGATGCGAGCAGCACGACCAGAAATAGCGCGGTGGTCGCGAAGCTGATGACGATGGCCGTCAGGACGAGCGCTTGCGGTAACGGATCGGGAAGACGGGTTATGTCATCGCCGGCGGGTGAACCCAGGATCGGAGCGGTGTCGATTTTGAGCCGCCCCATCGCGATAATGAAAAGATTGACCGCATAAGAGAGCAATGACAGGCCGATGATCACCTGAAACGTGCGCGGTCGAAGCAGCAGCCACACGCCCGAACCCGCGAGCACGCCGATGCCGATGGCGAGTATGATCTCCACTAACGTACCCCGGCCGTTGGAGTGGCGGCGGGCACGGCGGGTGCGCGGCTGGAAGGCGTCCGATGACTACGCACGGTCTGATGCGCGATCGCGATCAACATCAGGACGGTGGCGCCGACGACCAATGCAAATACGCCGATATCGAACAGCAGCGCGCTTGCCACCGGAACCGGGCCGATCCAGGGAACGTCGAGATACGAGAACGACGAACTCAGGAAAGGCCGCTTGAACAACCAGGCGGCCGCTCCCACACTGGCCGTCATGAGCAGGCCCGCGCCCATCCAGTGCACGGGCAGAATGCGCAGATGCGCCTCCGTCCAGGTGGTTCCGCGTGCGATGTACTGGAGGATGAACGCCACCGCCATCGTGATGCCGGCGACAAATCCGCCTCCGGGTAGGTCGTGTCCCCGCAGCAGGAGGAAAATCGCGGTCGTGCAAATCACCGGGAAAAGCAGGGCCATCATGAGTCGGGGAACAGCCATCGCGCTTTTGAGCGTGTCACCCTTTTCACGACTGGGTTGAGCCTCATCGTAGAGGTCCTGACTGTACTGCTGTTCCGGCACCGGAATGCTTTCGGCGGCGGGCCGGAATCGCCGCAGCAATGCATAGACGGTAAGAGCGACGATGCCGAGCACCGTGATCTCGCCGAACGTGTCGAACGCACGAAAGTCTACGAGGATGACATTGACGATGTTGGTCCCGCCGCCCAGCGCGTAGGCGTTCTCGACAAAGAATCGCGCGATGCTGTCAGGCTCCGCTCGTGTCATGACCGCGTACGCCAGCGCCGCCAACCCGCCTCCGGACGCGGTCGCGATGCCGAGGTCGCGGAAGCGGCGCCAGCTAAGGTCGCGTTCCAGCGCGTCGGCCATGGAAAATTTCTCGATGCGTTTCGGCAGCCACCGCAATCCCAGCAGGAGCAACACGGTGGTGACGGTCTCGACCACCAGTTGGGTCAGCGCGAGATCGGGCGCGGCCAGCCAAACGAAGCTGACGCATGTCACCAGACCCGCGCCGCCCACGAATATGAGAGCCGCAAAGCGATGGAATTTGCCCTGGTAAGCTGCGGCCAGCGCGCAGGCGCCTCCCACAGCCCAGACCAGCGCGAAGGTGACGTCGAAGGACGTTCGCGCCGTCCCCCAAATGTTGATTCCATGAGCGATCATCGGCGCCAGGCCGGCCAGCAGAGCCGCGCAGAACAGCAGCCGCAACTGCGGCTGCAAGCGGCGCGTGCCCAGCACCTCCTCCAGCCGTCTCGCGAGTTGCCATGAGACGGCGACGAGCACGCGGTCGAAAATGCGCTGGCCCTTGATATGCCGCAGCAGCGGCGGTCCTTCGGCAACCAGCAGATACGACCTGAATATCAGATAGATCGCTGCGCCGCCGGAAATCGCGACCAGGCTCATCAGGAATTCGGGAGTGAAGCCGTGCCAGACTGCAAGGCTGTAGGCGGGAATGGTGTCGCCGAGGACGGCGTGGAGCGCGGTTCGGAGCAGGGGGCCGATCGTAAGGCCGGGGACGATGCCGACGAGGAGACACGCCAGGACGAGGAGTCCGACCGGAAAGCGCATCAGGAACGGCGGTTCGTGCGGCGTGACCGGCAACGCTCGCGGTGGAGGGCCGAAAAAAACTTCGGCGATGAACCGCAGCGAGTAAGCGACGGTGAACATGCTGGCCATTGTGACGATGTAGGGTAGCGCCTGATCCAGGAACGAGTTGTCGTGAGTCTCGATTGTCTCGGCGAAAAACATTTCCTTGGACAAGAAGCCGTTCAGCAACGGGACGCCGGCCATGGCGGCGGCGGCGACCATCGCGAGCGTCGCCGTGATCGGCATGAAGCGCCGCAGGCCGCTCAGGCGGCGCAGGTCGCGGGTGCCGGTTTCATGGTCGATGATCCCGGCCGCCATGAACAGCGACGCCTTGAACGTTGCATGGTTCATCAGGTGAAAGATGGCGGCGACCTGTGCGAGCGGTGAGTCGAGACCGATAAGCAGCGTAATGAGCCCGAGGTGGCTGATGGTCGAGTAGGCGAGCAGCCCTTTCATGTCCTGCTGGAAAAGAGCGATGAACGCTCCGAGCATGAAACTGATAAGTCCCGCCGAACCCACGAGCCACAGCCACTCGTTCGTTCCGCCCAGTGCGGGCCAGAGCCGCACCAGAAGAAATACCCCGCCTTTCACCATCGTGGCGGAGTGAAGATAGGCCGAAACGGGCGTCGGCGCCGCCATCGCCTGTGGCAGCCAGAAATGGAAGGGGAACTGCGCGCTTTTCGTCAAGGCTCCGAGAAGAATGAGGACGAGGGTCGGGATGTAGAGCGAATGCGCGCGGATCTCGTCGCCGGACGCGAGAACGCGATCGAGGTCGTAACTGCCGACGATATGTCCCAGAAGCAGCATGCCGGCGAACAGGCAAAATCCGCCGACCGACGTCACGATCAGGGCCATGCGCGCGCCGTCCCGCGCCTGTGCCGTCTGGTGCCAATAACCGATCAGCAAAAAGGAAAAGAGGCTGGTCAGCTCCCAGAAGAAAACCAACTGGACCAGGTTACCGGAGAGCACGATGCCGAGCATCGCTCCCATGAAGGCGAGCAGGAAGGAAAAAAAACGCGGCACGGGATCCTGGGGGGACATGTAGTAGCGGGCGTAGAGCACCACAAGGAGACCGATGCCGGCGATCAGCGCGGCGAGCACCCAGGCGAAACCATCCATCCTCAGATAGAAATTGAGGCCGAGTTCGGGCACCCATTCGACGGTATGCCGGACGACTCCTCCGTCGTCGATCTGCGGGTAGCTTATGGCCAGAAGCGCCAGACAGATGAGCGACACCGCGCCGGCCAGCCACGCTTCGGCGTTGCGCGCGTTGCTCTGAAGGAACGCTGCAAGACAGCTCCCGGCGAAAGGGAGCACGAGAACGACGATGAGGATCGTTTCATATGGCATCGTCATTCGTGACCTTTTCGGGACGAGAACTCCAGACGGTTATGTCGGCCGGCGACAAGGTATGGGCGATTTTTAGGCGGGAAGGCAAGCCGGCGTCGAGTCGCGGGGGATCCGGGGAGCGGCGAGGCAGCGCATCGACACTTGCGAAAGGCGTCGGACAGGTTCATCTTTTTCCCTGGATCACGTTCCCCAGATTACGCGATGTGCCGCCGGCGAGACCCCGATGAGATTGACAAGCTTTTTCGACTACA
>CAZOOO010000048.1:0-16158 GCA_964581435.1 uncultured Hyphomicrobiales bacterium
CGCGGATGCTTTGACGCAAATCGTAAACGTTGTCGCGCTGGCGTTGAATGATTGTGTCGAAACGCAGGAGTCCAAGGCGACGATCGAAGCTGCGGGTTTCGTGCCGTTTCTGCGCTGCCTCGATCAGGCGGCTCGCAACCGAAGGTGCGATCGTGGCGGCTCGTTCCGTTAGCAGTGTTGGCGGTGCGCTGATCGCGGCAGTTTTCAGGAACTCGTCGTCAAGCGAGGCGTGGAAGACCGATCGCCCCGGATCGCCCTGCCGTCCGGCGCGGCCGCGCAACTGTTCGTCCCTCCGTCCATGATCGTGACGGGTGGAGCCGATCACCAGCAGTCCGCCTGCGGCGATCACCCTGGCGCGTGTCGCGGCATCGGCCTGTTCGCCGCCGAGCCGTATGTCCGTGCCCCGGCCGGCCATCGCGGTGGCGATCGTCACTGCGCCGGGAGCGCCGGCCTCAGCGATGATCTGGGCTTCGCGGGCGTGATGCTTGGCGTTGAGAACGGCGAAGGTGCGGCTTGAACCTGGGTTCTGAACTGGCGCGTCGCGCTGTCGCCAGCCGTTGGCTTCGAGCATCGCTGCCAATGCTTCCGATCGTTCGATCGATGGAGCGCCGATCAGCACGGGCTGGCCGCGCGCGGCGGCGTCCTCCAACTCCCGCAGGATCGCCTGAAACTTGCCGGCGGCAGTGGAGTGGAGCACGGCTTCGTCGACACGGATCATCGGGCGGTGTGTCGGGATTGAGATCACATCGAGGCCGTAGATCTCCTTGTATTCTTCGGCATCCGCATTCGCCGTGCCGGTCATGCCCGACAGCTTGTCGTAGCGCCGGAAATAGGTCTGGAACGTGATCGCGGCGAGCGTACGAGTTTCCTCTCCAATGGCGCAGCCTTCCTTGGCCTCCAGGGCCTGATGCAGCCCTTCGTCATAGCGCCGCCCCGGCATCGGTCGTCCCGAGAGCCGGTCGACAATGGTCACGCTGCCGTTCTCGACGACATAGTCGCGGTCGCGCGCAAGCACGACATGAGCACGCAGCGACTGCACGACATGGTGGAGCATTGAAATCGATGCAATGTCATGCAGCGTCGTCGAAGCCTTCAGTAATCCTTGTTGCTTCAGCCGCAACTCGACTTCACTGTATCCCGTCTCGGTCAACGCGACGCGACGACGATGATCTATCTCGTAGTGCGAGGGCTGCAACGAGGCGACCACGGCATCGATCGCCTGATAAAGGCCGGAATGATCGCCCAGCGGTCCGAACAGCGCCAGCGGCATGCTGGCCTCATCGATCAGCGTCGCGTCGGCCTCGTCGACCAATGCGAAGGCATGGCCGCGCTGCACGGTTTCCGCGGCGGAAAATTTCATGTTGTCGCGCAGGTAGTCGAAACCGAACTCGCTGGCGATGCCATAGGTGATGTCGCAACGATAGGCTTCGCGCCGGTCGTCGTCGTCCATCTCCTGCGTGATGACCCCGACGCGGAGTCCGAGCAGGTCGTAGACCGGCCGCATCCAGGCGGCGTCGCGCTCGGCCAGATAGTCGTTCGGCGTGGCGACATGGACGCCCCGGCCCGTCAAGGCATTGAGCGCGACGACGAGCGCTGCGGTCAGCGTCTTGCCTTCGCCGGTTTTCATCTCGGCGAGGTGGCCGTCATGAAGGACGAGAGCGCCGATGATCTGCACCGGGACGGGGTGCTCGTTCAGCGCGCGCCGTGCGGCTTCACGAGCCAGTGCGAAAGCCTCTTGCTTGATCTCGTCGAGGGTCGTACCGGCCTGGACCCGCCGCCGTAGTTCGGCGACGCGATCAAGCAACCCGCCGGAGGATAGTCGTCGATAGTCCGGTTCCAGGGCGAGAATCCGGTCGGCGGTCGTTTTGTATCGTGTCAGTTTCCGCCGAGTGCCGAAACTCAGCGCATGCCTTGCCAGGCGTGGGATCATCGAAACTCAAAAAGAATCGGCATCGTAAAAGCAAACTGAGTACCGCCGACGTCGCTCGGAGGCTGGGGCAATGGCTGCGCGCGTTGCAGGAGTTCGAGCGTTTCGCGATCGAGAGCTGCGGAACCACTGCCTTTCGCGATTCTGCTGGAGAGGATGTTGCCGTTGCGGTCAACGACGAAGGAGACCCGCGCTGTTCCGGTTTCGTGATGGGCTTGGGCCTCCTGCGGATATCGCTTATTGCGCTGAAGGTGCAGGGCCAGCTTCCGTTTCCAGTTCACGAGCGGCGCCTTGCGTGCGGCGGAGGCGGTCGGTGCCGTCGTGGCGGACGCGGCGACCAGCGGCGGTGTTGCGTTCGGAGTCTTTTCCTTTTCTTCTTTTTTCTCCTCTTCCTGCTTTTTCTGCTCGGGAGGGGTCTCCAGCGCAACGTCTGGCTCGGCTACCTGCGGAAGCGGCGGTTCGGGTTCCGGCTTCTTCTCTGTCTTGACTTCTGCCTTGTCCTGAGGCGGAGGAGCTTCGTCGGCCTGCATTTGCTCTTCGCCCGGCGCTACGTCTCGAGCCTCGGCGTCGCGGAACGACTCGGTGGTGAAATCTACTTCGATTGTCGTGACGGTATCGAAGGTATCGCCTTCGGCCGGTGTCATGAGCAGGGCGGCCGCGACTGCGCCATGCAATGACAGCATTGCAATGAAGCAGGTGCTCCAGCGCAACAGTTCTTTCCGCGTGACGTTGCTGTAAAGGCGCGGCATGCTCATTGTGCAGCCCCCCCGGATTGTGCTCCGCCCGCGGATTCAAGTCCAACCAGGGCAATCTTCAAATACCCGGCAGACCGCAAATCGTTCATCAGCGTCATCACCTCGCCATAGGGAATAGTCTTGTCGGCGCGGACGAACAGACGCTTGCTGTGATCCGACGATGTCACCGAGGCCAGCGAGGCTGCGAGCGCTATGCGCGAGATCGGCGTCTCCCCGACCGCCAGCGTGCGGTCGGCCTTGAGCGTAATGAAGATCGGCTTTTCGGGACGCGGCTGGCGTACCGCCGTCGATGCCGGCAGGTCGACGGCGATGTCGACGGTCGCCAGCGGCGCGGCAATCATAAAAATAATCAGCAGCACCAGAATGACGTCGATGAACGGCGTCACGTTGATGTCGCTGACCTGCGTCATCTCGTCTTCTGACGAGGCCGGCTGAAGCGAAACGCCCACGGATGTTACTCCTTACTCAGCAGCTAACCGATGAGGCACCATCTCCGCCCGATTGAGATCTCTGCTCACCATGCGCATCAGCTCCGCCGAGCCGTCTCCCAGCAAGCCGCGATAGCCCGTGATGGCGCGCGAAAACACGTTGTAGATCATCACCGCCGGGATCGCTGCGACAAGCCCCATCGCGGTCGCCAGCAAGGCCTCGGCGATGCCGGGCGCGACGACGGCGAGGTTGGTGGTCTGCGTTTTCGAAATGCCGATGAAAGCATTCATGATGCCCCAGACGGTGCCGAAAAGCCCGACGAACGGCGCCGTCGATCCGATAGTGGCCAGAATGCTGGTCCCGCGAGTCATGCGCCGTGCCGCGGCCGCCTCGATGCGGCTGAACAGCGAAGCGATCCGTTCCTTGACGTCGTCATGGTTCATGGCGTCCTGCGAACGATGAATTTCGTCGCGCGCTGCATTGGTGAGGTTGGCGATATCGCTTTGGGACTGCTGCAATAATTTGCTTGCCTCATCAAGCGAGCGAACGCGCTCCACGCCATGGAGATCGCGCGTAAGTCTGCTCCGCGCGCCGAGCAATTCGATCGTCTTGGCGAGCCATACCGACCAGGTCACGACAGAGGCGAACGCCAGACCGATCATCACCGCCTTCACGATGGCGTCGGCCGCCATGAACATGCCGATGGGTGTCAGTTCATGCGGCAGGATCGGCTCGGGAGCTTCGACGAGTTCGGTCGCCGGCGGCGTGTGCTGTTCGGCCGACTGCGTCGCCGGCGCGGTAAGTTGCTCGGCGGGCGAGGTTTTGACGTCGGGCACGGCCTGCGACGCGGGTTGCGGGGGTTCAGGTTGCGCCATCTGCGCTGTCGCAGGCGACGGTGGCAGGCCTGTCGGAGCATTTTGCCCGGAAGAAACGGCTTCGTGAGAGTCGGGTTGCGCCGCGGACTGAGCGAGAACGGGGTGTGGTCCAAGCGCCGACATCAAGAGGAGTACAAGCCCGATCGCCGGAGCCCTTGCGGCTCGTGTTGGGTGGTTGCCTACCATCGTAATTGAGAAGTTCAGAGGCAGCTTCATGTTGAAAACTCTACGATCATATGCACCGGTCCAGGCTGTCCGAGCGGGTCAAGAACAAATGCGCAAGTATCCAGCGAGTGGTCTAGCGTCTGGGCTTTCCGAATCAAACAGGCAAACCGGCGGGGATTTTAGAATCTCTTTAAAGCATGCAGCGAAATGGGATGATGCCGATCGCGAGCGTCGGCGGGTTTGGGCCACGGCTGTGTCGATGGATACGGCTGTGTCGATGAATGTCCCATAGCGTTGGAAGGGTTAGAACTTCTATAAACGGCCTCAAATTGCGGCTCTGGCGTATTGTCTAGGGAAATGTCCGAAGTTAATGACGGATCGCCGTCGCGGATTCTGATTTCATTATCCGAGATGTCGGTAATCAAGGAATTTGGGGCAATGGACATTTCATCGGCAGATCACACGGGTGATACAAGAGGTATTGACAGACCAGCAGAAGGTTCGTCGGTAGTTGGATGGGGCAGGGCAATGATCGGCGTCGCCGCGGTGATGCTGATGTCCGATTCCGCCGATGCTCAGCCGGCGCCTGGCGGAGAAGATCTTCCACAGGTTCGGGTCACGGCGCCGAAGCGGCAAGCCAAGAAAAGAACCGTACAGCACGCGCCTGTGCGCGCCGCTCCTGCGCCGGTTGCCACTCCTGCGCCGAGCAGCGTTCAGGTCAATCCCATCGTCGGCGACGCGCATGGCGTCACCGGCTATCAGGCGCCCGCGCAGGCAGGAATTGCCCGTCTTCCGGTGCCGCTCGCCAATACGCCGCAAACCGTCAACGTGGTGACGCAGCAGGTGATCCAGGAGCAGCGGCTCCTCACCATGGAAGACGCGTTGCGGACGGTGCCGGGCATCACCTTCGGCGCCGGCGAAGGCGGCAATCAGGGGGATACGCCGATCGTGCGCGGCTTCGCGGCCCGCGGCGACATGTTCCGCGACGGCCTTCGCGATCCGGGCTGGTACACGCGCGACATGTTCAGCAGCGATCGCGTCGAGGTGTACAAGGGACCTTCGGGATTTGCCTTCGGTCGTGGTTCGACCGGCGCCGCGATCAACACCGTCTCGAAGATGCCGCAAGCGAACACCTTCGTGAACGGCACCATCAGCGGCGTCACCAGCGGCGGTTATCGCGCCGAGGTCGATGCCAACGGGACACAGGGGAATTTGTCCGGCCGCCTCGCTGCGATGTACCAGGACATTCCCGTCCAGGACCGAAATAACATCTTCGCAAGGCGCTGGGGTGTCGCTCCGTCGCTCAAGGCGGAGTTTACGCCGGATACCCGCGGGTTCTTCAGCTACGTCTATCAAGGCGAGGACGGCGTTCCGGATTACGGTCGTCCCTATCTGCCGGCGCCTGCCTACAGTTCGGTGACGGGGGCGAGGACCAACGCCGGCTATTTCGGCAATGGCGCGGCGACGCCGCCGATACCGGTTCCTCGCCAGGTCTTCTACGGCGTGACGGGCGGCCCGCTGGCCGACCGTCAGGTCACGAACACCCACATCGGGACGATTCGGTTCGAACATGATTTCACCGATAATTTGAGGATTACGAACGCGACGCGATACGTCAGCGTCGACCGCATGGCGCGACCGACCGCGCCGCGCAGCCTGGGTAATGCGAATAACGATTTCGTGGTGCCTCAGCCGGCGGCTGGGCCTGCGATAGCGGTGCCGCCGCCGGGCTATCCGGTCGAACTGATGACGATCGGGCGGCAACACTTCGAGACCTTGACGGATAACACGCTGCTCATCAATCAGACCGATCTGACCGGCAAGTTCTGGACCGGCGGCCTGGAGCATACCTTCACGTTCGGTGCTGTAGCCTCGCGCCAAACCCGCGATCAGATGCGCGCCAATTACTGCACGCCAACCAACCTGGCGTGCCGGACCAGCGCTTTCGCTCCGGTCGACACCGCCTATGGCGGGCCGAATAACGGGTTCGGCTTGCCGAACCACACCGTCACGACGGACGTCGGGGTTTACGGCTCCGATCAAATCAAGTTCAACGAGTACTTCGAACTGCTCGGATCGATCCGCTACGACGATTTCCGCACAACCTACACCAATCTCGCGGCGGTGCCGCCCGCGAGCCAGCAGCTCAATCGGGCCGACGAGATGGTCAACTGGCGCGTCGGCGGCGTCTTTCACCCGACGCATAGCTCGAGCATCTACGCCGCCTATGGCGTGTCGTCCAATCCGGCGGCTGAGTTCGACACGCTGAGCGACGCCGGCAACAACGCGGCGAACTCGATGCTGGCTCCCGAACGCAACACGACGATTGAAGTCGGCGCCAAGGCCGATGTTCTCAACGGCAAGTTGACGCTGAGCGGCGCGGTATTCCGCATCGAAAAAACCAACCTGCGCATTCCGATCGATCCAGCCTCGAATACGGCGCTGGTGCTCGGCGGTCTGGCGCGCGTGGATGGTGTTGAAGTGGGCGTCGCGGGCAAGCTTACCGATCAGTGGGGCGTGTTCGCGGGCTACAGCTATCTCGACTCCAAGATCGTCAATACGACCGATCTCGCACAGTTGGGCAACCAGCTTCCCCAAACGCCGCCGCATAACTTTAACCTGTGGACCACTTACGAACTGACGCCGCTGTGGACTATCGGCGGCGGCGCCACCTATGCGGCGCGAACCTTCGCCAATATCCAGAATACAACCTACGTGCCCAACTACTGGAAGGTTGATCTTATGACGAGTTATAGGGTCACGAAGGACTCGATGCTGCAGCTCAACATCTACAACCTGACGGATGAGCTATACTATTCGCAGTATTACGCCGGTCATGCCGTTCCGGCCGCCGGACGGACCGCGATGCTGACTTATCGCTATAGCTTCACGCCGCCGCCGCCGGTCCAGGATTATCCGGTGAAGGCCGCGCGCTACGTGAGCAAATAACGCGCGTTCCGGTCGGTCGAAGATCGACGATTATCGGAGCCGGCGTCGCAAGACGCCGGCTCTCTTCTTATAGGGAGTCCGGTTTGTGCCGGTGCGGGTTTCCGGATTTCCGATGCCGGAGCAAGGTGCAACGCTGCCGCGAGGTGACGGCGCGTCCCGAATGGGGACAGGCGGATGGGGGCCGCTTCACCGTTGCGATGAAGGTTCAGGCGGATGATCCGGCAAATGGGCGACGCCGGAATCTTTTTCCGCGCGATATGCCGCTACGTCGCGTAGGTAAAGTATGATCGCTTCCGCGTTGCGGGTTCGTCAGGAGAAGAAAGGCTGCGATCTGACTCTCATGCCAGCATGGCGTCGAGAGCCGGCGTTGTCCGTTCGGCGATGGCATCGCCGCGCCTGAACAGGAGAAGCGCCGCAAGTCCGTGCCTGACGGCGAAATCGACTCCGGCGTCCGGTCCCATCACCATCAGCGCCGTGGCGTAGCCGTCCGCTTCCATGCATGAGCGATGCAGGACAGTCGCGGTCATCATGCCGTTGGCGATCGGCCATCCGGTTCGCGGATCCAGGGTGTGCGAGAAGTGGTCGGCGCCGCGCGTGAAACCGCGTTCGCATCCGGATGTCGCGATCGCAAGCTGGTGCAATGCGACCAGGATCGGCTCGGCAGGGAGATCGGCCGTTGACCGCGCCGGCCGGTCGATCTCGACCCACCACGGGCTGCCGTCCGGCTTGACGCCGTGGCCCCGCAATTCGCCGCCGATCTCCACCAACGCGTTGTGAATCCCAAGCTCGCGCAGCGTTTCCGCCACCAGATCGACCGCGAACCCCTTGGCGATGCCACAGAGATCGAGCGGTCCGTAACCGGATCGCCGCAGGCGGCGGGCGTTATCGAGGTCGAGCTGCCGCCATCCGCATTCCCGGTGGCGTCGGGCAACTTCATCCGGCGACGGCGGCGAAGCGCGAGATCCGCTCGGCCCAAAACCCCAGAGATCGACCAGCGCTCCCAGGGTGGGGTCGTAGGCGCCGCCGGATTCCGCCGCGATGCGCAGCGCGCTCACCATGACCCGGCCGAATTCCGGTGGCAGATCCTGCCACCGGTTCAGCGCCAGGCGGTTAAACCTGCTGATGTCGGATTGACATTCCCACGGGCTCATCTGCGCGACCACGCGCTCGAGAGCCAGGGGAATCATCCGGTGTGCCGCTTGCACGCTGGCGGACGAGCCGACAAACTTGACCGACCAGGTGGTGCCCATGGTCGTGCCGGCCAGTTCTCGGATGCGCTCGCCCGCGGGTACCGCGTGCGGCATCTCCGGGACTATCGGGATGGCCACACGCCGCGTGACCGGCGCCGTCATCGCGTTACTGCGGCAGCACTTCGACCGTGGTGATGTAAGTGCTGCGGCGCTGCGCGTCCTTGATCTTGCTCTTGTCGTCTTGCACCGATGCTTTCATCCAGTAGAAACCCGGACCCGGGAATGTGAAGCTGAAAGTGCCGGACTCGTCGGTGGTGGCTTTGCTGTCGTTCAGCGAATCGCGATAGCGGATTCCGCCGGGGACGATTTCGACCGCGACGCCGCTGGCGGGCTTTCCGTCCAGCACCAGACGGAACGTCGCCTTCTCTCCAACCACGAGGTTGTTCGGGTGGGTCACCGGAACCATCTCAAGTCCGACGCCGGTCGGCTTCAGCGTGTCGGACGAAGGTTTTCCCGATGTGACGAAGGATTCGATCCGGCTGCGGTTTTCCGTGACTTTCACGTCGGTCGCCTTGGCGGGGATGGCCTTGGCGAGTTCCTCAAGCGTACCGCGCCAGCGCTTGGTCTCGCCGTCCAGTTTATAGCTGGCGAACACGCCTTGGTTGGTTAGGAACAATTTATAGGTGCCGGGTTGGGCCAGTTTGAAATCGACGGTGCTGCGGAAGTGGCCTTTAGCCAGGTTCTCTGGCGTGACGGCCTTGCCGTCGGGGCCCTCGATCTCCAGCTTGTCGAGCGGCAACGGGTTATGCTCGAAATAGAAGAGGTCGTTGGAGACGGCGCCATCGACCGTGACCCAGAGGTCAGAGCCGGACAATACGGTGGCCGATGGCAGCAGCCAGGCGCGGTGAGCCTGCGCGGGCGGAGCCAGCAGCGACACCGCCGCCGCGATCAATGCAAGCTTGAGATGGTTGGTCATGGCGAAATCCTTTCCATGAAAGCTGTAAGGCGACAAATGCGCGGCGTCTTCGTGGAGCGCGGGTCAGGGCGTTTTCGAACGACGTGAATGCCGGCTCTCGTGAAGAAAACGCGTCAAATCGAATCGTGGAGTTCCGTCTCTGATTTCATCAGAAGCGAAAGCTCTACGGGGTCAATTTCAACGTGACCGTGCCAAGCTCACGCTCACCCTTGGCTTCGCTGGATGCCGGAGCTTTCGGCGGCCACTCGAACGGGATTTTCAGCAGTTCACGGCCGCCGACTTCACGGGCGGCCTCGATGACGAGCTGATATTTGCCAGGGGTCAATCCTGCGAGCGGTTTATCGGCGCCAGCAAACTTGATCTGATGGGTGCCGGGCGCGCGGGTCGGGCTGGACAACCCGTCGACGGGCATCGTCAGTTCGCGGCCGGTGCGGCGCCACCATTGCCGCAGGTCCTTGAGCCACTTCGTACCCTCGTTTTTCTTGTGGTTGACATCGTACCATACGGCCAGATTGGTGATCTTGCCGCCATCGGCCTGTTCCACCCACATGGCGACGTAAGGCTTGTGGTACTCGGCGACGTCGAGCCGGGGGACATCTATGCTGATCGTCGCCTCGGAGGCCAGCGACGAACCTGCGGCAAGGGTGGTGAGTGCGGCGGAAATCAGGAGACGCATTGTTTACCTTCTAGCTATGAATGAGAAGAACAGCGAGTAGGGTCGGAATGATCAGTCCCATGGTCACGATGGGCCAGGTCGCCGGGCGCCGTTTGGCATGAAGCTGCAGAAGCAACAGGCCGGTGAGACAGAAGATGATCGCGGCGGCTGCGAACACGTCGATGAACCAGCTCCACGCCTTGCCGGTGTGGCGGCCCTTGTGCAAATCATTGAGATAGGCGATCCAGCCGCGATTGGTGACCTCATACGACACCGCGCCACTGTCGCGCTGGATGCTGAGCCATGCGTCGCCGCCGGGCTGAGGCAGGGCGACATAAACCTCGTCGGGCGACCATTCGGTGTCGTGTCCGGCGGTGTTGACGCCGATCTCGTGTTGCAACCATTCGCTGATGCTCGGCGGCAGAGCCGCCTTGGCGCCGCCCGGATCGGACGTCAGACCGGCGATCAGAGCTTGTGGCAGTTGTGCCTGATGCATGACGACTGCGGGCTTGGACTCGATTTGACCGGCATTGTTCAGCGTGATTCCGGTGACGGCGAACAGCAACATGCCGATCAAACAGAGGCCCGAGCTGATCCAATGCCACTGATAGAGCTGATTGATAAGGAAAGCGCGCCGCTTCTTGCGCTGCCAGAGTTCGTCGCCGTCGACAGTCAATCTATCCGGATTGTCCATTTGTCTCGTCGCCGGGGCCAGTATTCTGCAAATCCGAGAGGTACGGGCGGCACCCTCGGCTTGTCGCAAACTGTTTAGCGAAGCCGACCTCGCATTACTACAGAACAAAATTAGGTTTGTTCTAAATTGATCCGCCAGTGTCGGGGCGGCCGCCACGGGTTTCCCAAAACCGCGAGTTTCCCCAGACATCGGCCGGCTGGATTTGGCTCAGGTTTGGGGATCGGAGAGAGGTCAGGTCGAACCCTCATCCCGCAGTTCGGGTGGCCGGCCGGGGACGAAGCGTCAAGGCGCGACGCACTGGAAAGAGGTCCGCATATTTTCTATATCATCCCGCGCTGGCGTTCCGGTTCGAGGTTCGCGGGTCCTTTTGCAAACCCTTGATGTGAATTTCAGAATCTGAAGAGACGCCGGCACCTTATCGTATGAGCGGATTCGGACGTTCGCTTGACCGGATCCCGGAGACAACTATTCAGGCTTCTGAATCACGCTGATTTTTGCGTCAAGTTGATCAAGGGTAATGATATGACCTCGACAATCGACAAGAATAACGCGGCCGAAAGCCGGGTGTTCGAAGCGGATGTGGCCAAGCTGCTCCAGATGATGGTGCACTCGGTCTATTCCGACAAGGACGTGTTCTTGCGGGAGCTGATTTCGAACGCGGCGGACGCCTGCGAGCGCCTGCGTTATGAGGCGATCAGCGATCCCGCATTGCTGGCGGACGAGACCAGGCCGCAGATTTCCGTGACCATCGATGCGGAACGGCGGCAACTGACGGTCGAGGACAACGGCATCGGCATGGGCCGGGACGAGATGGTCGACGCGCTGGGAACCATCGCCCGGTCGGGCACCAAGGCTTTCATCGAGCGGGCTCAGGCCGCTGAGTCGGGCGACGGCGTCAGTCTGATCGGCCAGTTCGGGGTCGGGTTCTACTCGGCCTTCATGGTGGCGGACCAGGTCGATGTGATCTCACGGCGCGCGGGCGCGAAGGAGGCATGGCGCTGGTCATCGGACGGGAAGGGGACATTCACGGTCACGCCTGCGGATGAGAGCGACGCCCCCGCGAGAGGAACCCGCGTGACGCTTCATCTGACCGAAGACGCCAAGGGATATGCTGATCGGTTCAAGCTCGAACAAATGATCAAGGAGCAATCGGGTCATGTGCCGGTTCCGATCGCGCTTGTCGAGAAGCCCGGCGCCGAGCCGTCCGAGATTGCCGATGGCGTAGCGCTCTGGACCAGGCCGCGCGGCGAGATCAGCGCTTCCGACTACGCCGATTTCTACCGCAGCGTCGCAGGCCAGTTCGACGAACCCGCGCTGACGGTGCATTTCCGCGCCGAGGGACGACATGAGTTCACGGCGCTTCTGTTCGTACCGCAGACCCGGCCTTTCGATTTGTTCGAACCGGACAAGAAGCGGCAGCTCAAACTTTATGTGAGGCGTGTCTTCATCACCGACGATGCCGACCTGCTGCCCCGCTATCTGCGGTTCGTGCGCGGTGTCGTCGACTCGGCGGACCTGCCGCTCAATATCTCGCGCGAAATGATTCAGGAAAGTCCGATCCTGGCCGCGATCAAGAAAAGCATCACCGGCCGCATCCTCAGCGAGCTTGAGAAGCTGGCCGGCAAGGACGCGGAGGCTTACGGAAAAATCTGGGAGGCCTTCGGTCCGATGTTCAAGGAAGGCATCTACGATGCCGTCGACCGGCGCGACACCATCCTAGGACTCTCCCGCTTCAAGACAACGGCCGGTTCGTTGCGGAGTCTCAAGGACTATGTCGGCTCCCTGAAGGAGAATCAGACCTCGATCTACTATCTCGCCGGGCAGGATGCCGCCCGTCTCGAAGCCTCGCCTCATCTGGAGGGTTTTCGCGCTCGCGGCGTGGAGGTTCTCCTGCTGTCCGATCCGGTCGACAGCTTCTGGGTCACGTCCGGACCGAGCTTCGAAGGAAAGCCGTTCAAATCAGTGACGCAGGGAGCAGCGGATCTGGCGGCGATTCCGCGCATCGACGCCAGTACCGAGCCGTCACAGGACCTCAGTGAGGGTGTCACGGAGTTTCTCGCCTTCCTCAAGACAACGCTTTCAGACCTGGTTTCAGACGTCCGCTCGTCGGACCGTCTCACCGATAGTCCGGTTTGCCTCGTCGCAGCCGAGTCGGGACCCGACCGGCAACTGGAAAAAATTCTTCTCGGAGTCGGACAATTGGCGGGCGCATCCAAACCGGTTCTCGAGGTGAATCCGACTCATCCCCTGATCGCTTCGCTGGCAGCGCTCGGGCAGGATGATCGCGAGTTCAAGGAGGACGCCGCGCGGATGCTGCTCGACGATGCGCGCGTCCTCGATGGAGACCGCCCCAGCGATGCGCTTGAGTTCTCCAGGCGGCTTGCTCGTCTGGTCGAGCGGGGACTGCGTCGCCCGGCCGCGGGCGGGGGCGATTGATGGCTTCCTGACAGGTCAAGCCTCGCGAATGATCGGCGGGTACGGCTGTCGCGCTTTTGAGCGCAGCCGGCCCTCCGGGATGGAGCGGTTCAGCTGACGCGGCCCAGAAGGACGTCTCTCAAGACGACCGCATTGTTGCGTGCTTCATCATGAGCCGCAAAGACGAGCGTTATCCGTCCTGATCGCGCGCGGGCACGCAGCTGGTCGAGCTGTTCCGGGTGCCCCTGAATCTCATCCGCGTACCGCTGCCGGAACTCGTGCCACCGGGCGGGATCGTGCCCGAACCATTGGCGCAGCCCGGTGCTGGGCGCGATGTCCTTTATCCAGAGATCGATCGCGGCGTCCGTCTTGCGGAGACCCCTGGGCCATAGACGATCGACCAGTATCCGCGTGCCGTCATCCGCCGCGGGAGCCTCATAGGCTCGCTTCACGTTGATGTTCCTGGCCGCAAGCCGCGTCATTGGCCCCTTCGTTCGGATGCAGGTACATCATCGCTCCCGGGCGCGTCCAGTAGCGGAGGACGTAGTGTGCGTCCGCTCAGTCGCCTTGACCGGGATTAGCCGAAAAATACTGCTCCAGCTTGCCGGCGACGCCGTCGAAGGTTTTCGCGTCGGCGGGAGCATCGCGCTTGATGGTAATGTTCGGCCAGGCCGCGGCATATTCGGCGTTCAGCTTGAGCCAGTTTTCAAGGTCCGGCTCGGAGTCGGGCTTGATCGCTTCGGCCGGACATTCAGGCTCGCACACGCCGCAGTCGATGCACTCGTCGGGATTGATGACGAGCATATTGTCGCCTTCGTAGAAGCAGTCGACCGGACATACCTCCACACAATCCATGTATTTGCACTTGATACAATTCTCGGTGACAACGAAGGTCATCTCGAAGACTCCGCGAAGGCAGGACAGGAGCGCGACGGGCATCGGCGGAAATCCTCGCGTAAGCGCGATTCCGCGAATGCTCGTTCCCGATATAGGCCGTATACATAAACCAACGCCATAGCCAAAGACGTTAATATCACCATGCCAGCACGGGAACGCCGGACAGGGTCCGGTGCCGGAATCCGGGGGCACCTGTCTATAAGATACATTGTAAATACCCCTTATACGCTCAATTCCGCCAGGAAGCAACATTTCATGGAGTTCTTCGTGGCTGCGGGCCCCGCCTCGCTCTAAAAACACGCCAATGTGAAGCGAGTGAACCATAGCCTGTTCCCAATCCGCGAAAGGAGACAAGAATGTTGGAGCGATTGTCGGAGGAAGCACGAAGCACGGCGCTCAAGGAACTGCCGGGCTGGTCGCAGGCCGCCGGTCGCGAGGCCATCACGCGGACCTTCACGTTCCGGGACTTCAACGAGGCTTTCGGCTTCATGGCCCGCGTCGCGCTGGTCGCCGAAAAAAGCGATCATCATCCTGAGTGGCGCAATGTCTACAGGACGGTGGAGGTCGTGCTCGCGACCCACGACGCCGGCGGCGTCACCGAGCGCGACATCAGGCTCGCGGGGGCGATGAACGCGATCGCAAGACAGTGCGGCGTGATTTGAACGAGCCGATATTGTTGGCCTTGCAGGGGACAAACAGAGTTCCCACTTGGTATGGCGGCGACCTTGACGAACCGTGCCATACATTGCGGGAATCTCGATGACGGCATCGAAATACAGCGTGGGGTTTGAGCCGGCCGATCGGCTGGCGCAGGATCGCGACAGCGTGCGCCGGCGGTTCTGGAGCAAGATGAAGCGCGCCGTTGCCCAGATCCCGTTCGCCGAGGACCTGTTGGCCGCCTACTACTGCGCGTTCGACAGGCAGACGCCGCGTCATGTGCAGGCGTCGCTGCTCGGCGCCATCGCCTACTTCGTCGTGCCGCTCGATTTCGTTCCTGACATGCTGCCGGTGCTCGGCTTTACCGACGATGCCGCGGTGCTTGCGACGGCGATCAGGATCGTCGCCGCGCACATCACGCCGGAGCATCGCGAGGCGGCGCGCGCGGCATTAAAGCGCGGAATAGAAAACCAAGCGGTGTAAGCGCTTCAAGCCAAGCGGATACTGCATGACGCAGGCGTGGCGCTTGTCGCGATCGCTTTCAACTCGATCAAATCTGCGCGACGTCATGGCCGCAGCTGAATCAGGTGGAAAGCTTGCGAATCGTGACGCGAGCCGCAAGGATGGGCCGCCTTCACAAATCAGGCGTTTCCGGTTACTCCCGATGATGTGTGACCTGCGCACGTCAAGCCATCTTCCAGTCACTAATGATGAAGGACGAGATTTGATGATGTCTATGCGGCAATTGCTGACAGTTCTGGTGGGAAGTCTGCTCGCAGGTGGGCTCGGCCTTGCTCCGGCGTTCAGCGCACCGACAGCCGGCAGTTCGGAACCGACGCTGCTCGGACAGTTCGGCTCGTGGGGTGCGTACACCGCCTCGCCCAATGGCAAGAAAGTGTGCTTCGCTCTCGCCAAGCCGGCGTCCTCAAAGACCAATCCGCCGAATCGGCCGCGCGATCCGGCCTATGCCTTCGTTTCGACCCGGCCGGCGGAGAAGGTGACGAACGAAGTATCGGTCACGATGGGCTACCCGCTCAAGCCGGGTTCGGAAGCCACGCTCGAGGTCGGCGGTGCGAGCTATGCAATGTACGCCCAGGGCGACGGCATCTGGATCAAGAACGCCGCCGATGAAGAACGGCTGGTCGACGCCATGCGCAAGGGCGTGGATGCGACCGTCAAGGGCGTGTCGTCCAAGGGGACGCAGACCACGGACGTGTTTTCCCTCAAGGGATTGTCTCAGGCGCTGGACAGGGTCGCGCAGGATTGCAGGCGCTAGCGACGCTGCCGTTGCCGCGTTTACCGGCTTTTCAGCGGGCGCTGGAAAGCCTATGTCATGCCGCATGACTGAGACACCCGGCAAGCTGAGCACTGTGTCGACCGAGATGGCCATCGCGGCGAGCCGGCCGGGTGCGCCCGGAATGGCGGCCGGCGGCGCTCCCCTGGAGAAAATCGCGCTTGGAACCTACGTGCCGCCGGCGAAGCCGTCGCTGATCGGCTTGTCGCGCGCGGAGATTGCCGAGCGGCTCGCCGCCATCGGCATCCCGCGGGAGCAACGCAGGATGCGGGTGCAGCAG
>CAZOOO010000049.1:0-16094 GCA_964581435.1 uncultured Hyphomicrobiales bacterium
TCGTGCTGGTCGATGGCTGGGCGCTGGTGGCCGGCAGTCTGGTGCAGAGCTACGGAACCTGAGGCCAGACTTTGATGGACGAATTCCCCGCGGCCGCGAGTTGATTGGCGCCGACGCGCAGACGTACGTGACGTTGGGCCGGTACGGCTTCTAAAAAAAGATTTGCGTGGCGAGATAACCGTAGACGGTGTCGCCGGCGTCGGGCGCGTTGGGGGCATCCCGCAGGAATCTGCCTTTGAACAGGTAGGCAGCTCCTGTTTCAAGCAACAGGGCATCGGGGATGAGCCAATACCGCAGGCGAGTCTCGATCTGGTGGCCGGCGAAGCGGCCGGACAGGCCGGAACGATCGGTTAATCTCGTCGCGCCGAACGTGTCGGTGGAACTGTCAAGAAAAAGCGCGCGGTAGGTAACGAAGGCATCCCAGATCGGGCTCGGCGTGATGTTGAGGCGCACCGCCGGCGTGATCAGGTTTGAGCGCGTCACCGGACCGTAGAGACTGGGCGCATTGTATTCGCGGCGAACGCCGAACAGGCTGTCGAAACGGGTGAAGGTATTAGGATTGCTGCTGTCGCCGCTGGCATGATCGTATAGCAACGAGACCCGCGGCAGCCAGGGCACAGCGAAAGTGTAGCCCGTCTCCGCATGGAGGAAGTAGGCCGAAACGTCGAGGTCGCGCGTGTCGGCGACGGCGGCCGTCTCCCGGACGAGCCCCCTCTGATAGACCGCCTCGAACTCGTAGTCGAACTTCCCGGGCTTCGCACCCCGAAACAGCCGGGCGCCCGGGGTGAACAGGCGACGGTTCCTGGTCTGCACGGATTGCAGACCCGTCCCGGAATCCTGCTCGTACAGGCCGTAGCCATAGACCTCCAACGATCCGCCGAACACATTCGCGAAGGTATAGGAACTGCCGAAAAATTGCAGATCCGGACTCTCCCGGTCGAACTCGATCGCATTGTCGCGGACGCCCTGTGCGTCGTCGGGCAACCGAGTGTGCGGCATGCTCCAGAACACCGTCATCTGATCCTTGTTTGCGCCCTTCCAGTCGAAGGAAACGCCGGTGTAGGCATTGGTGGTGTTGCGGAACTGCTGACGCGACACGAGGCGACGCGAGCCGATGTCCTTCGTGAACCGGCCAGCGGTGAGGCTGCTCTTCGAGCCATTGCCTGTGACGTCGGAGAGATCGAGATTGAGATAGGCTTGGGTGAGTTCGAAGGCGTTCACGTCCAGAGCGGAGACCACCGAGTTTGGCTTCTGGAAGTAGCTGCGGGCATCCAACAGCTCTCCGCCGATCTTCAACTTGTTGCCGGTATCGTACTCGGCGAATATCGAGCCGAAGAACATGTTCGCGGCCTCATCGCGCGGGAAAGGCGTCGCGCGGAACCCGTTCGCAATTCCTTCGGCGCGAGAACGGAACGTACCCCTGATCGTGAAATTGTCAGGTCGTCCGAGCGCGTCGTAGAACGAGAACAGCGGCTTCGACGTGGTCGGCTTGAAGCTAGGCCAGATCTCCGGCTGCGCCTGAGCGCCTCCGTTCCGGCCGTTGGTATGGCCCGGATCCCCTTGCGCCTGCACCTCGGCATGGGACCGAGGCTGTGCCTGCGCAAGAGTCGGCGGGACGATGACAAACAGGACAGTCGACAGGAAAACCCGCCCCGCCGTCGAGCCGAGAAAACCTCTCTTCATCACACTCATGATCAACTTTCCAAGTGGTTTTGCAGGGCAGATCCGGATCCGCTGGTCGCGACACTCGACGAAACGTTTCACGCAGTCCTTGACTGACGCAGCCGTCCGCGCGTGCCGAGCGCCCCATCAATGAGGAACGCGCGCGCCCACACAAAACAGCGATGATCTAAATTAGAAGACTTTTGATGCCCTCAGGCCGACAGCCTGTCGATGTATCTGTCGGTATATGCCGTCATTGTACGATGTCGACGTAGCATGATGTCAACACGTAGACAGCATCAAACAAAAGATAAGAATGCTCCTGACTCCATCAGAAGCAAAGAAAGAAGATCGTGAGTGCGTAAAGGCGGCTTCACAGAATTCTGTGCCAGCTCGCGATCACGCTTAGAACATCAGTTGAAGGAAAGTTCGACGCGGTCGTCACCGCCTTGTCGCAAGTCGGCATCCGGCAACGATTGATCTCGAAGGAGTGCCCGACACGATTGGAGTTCATGCATCAAGCAAAACGTAGAGCATTGCTTCTGACGTCAGCAGGCGTCGAGAAAGATCGTGAGCGCGCAAAGGCGGCTTCACAGAATTCTGTGCCACCTCGCGGCTTCGCTTCGGCATCGATTGAAGGCCACCGGGCCGGGCCGGCATACGCATCCGGTCAGCGTGATGCCTCAACCCGCATCGATCCGACGATCTGCGGCAGCGTGCCGGTCGGAAACGGGACGGCTTTCGTTTCTTCAGACGGCGGCGGCGCATTCGTCTGCACGTCGGAAAAACGAGATTTCATTTCGCGAAGGAAACCACTCAGCGTATCTACCTTCGCCGCCATCTTGGCGATCTGCTCGAACTCGGCGCTGTTGCCCGCCGCCGGTTTGCTCGCGGCATCGAAAGCGAACTTGTCGGCGCTGCCGTTCATCAGCGGCGCGTATTTTTCGCGGAAGCGCGCAATCCCGAGCGCGTCCTCGGAGAGCGCGTATCCGATTACGGCGCGAACGATGTCGCTCTTCTCGACCTGGGTCAGGGGCGTGAAATCGCGCCAGCGCTCGCCGTAATAAAGCTCGATCTGCTCGGACGCTTCGCGCCAGCGCCGGGACGCCCAGTAGATATCGGACCGCAGACGTATCGCCTCGCGTCCGTCGAGATTGGAGATGATGTCAAGCGCGAGATCGCGGCGGCCGATATCGCTCTGCGCGCGCGCCTCGAGCAGCAAGCGCTGCCGGCGCAGTTCGCCGGCGAGATCAGCGATCCACGTCTTGCGAAGCGCGGCGATCGCCCGATCCGGCTTGCGGTTCATCAGATAAACCATCGCCAGCCGTGCGGCGACCTGCGCGCGCGCTGCGCCCTCCAACCGATGATCGATCTGGTATTGCAGGAGCTCACCCGCCTGATCGAGCAGATCGAAGGCGACCAGGCGATCGGCAAGCCGGCGGATCATCTCGTCGCCGCGACGGCCGATCGGCGTCAGGTCGCGATAGTCGTAGAACATCGCCAGCGCATCCACCGGAGGAAGATCGCCACCTTTCGCGCTGAGAAAGAGCTTGGCGAAAAGCGCCGATGCGTCGTCCTGAATCTGGCGCGACACGGCGGAGTTCGGCTCCATCTTGATCGCGGTCCTTGAAACCGCCAGCGCCTCCGCATAACGGCCGGCATCGATGTAGAGCGCCATCAGCATTTTCAGCGTCTGCACCTCCAGCCTGTCGCCGCGCCACATCACCGACAGCGTTTCGAGGTCGCGCAACGCATTCTCAGGCTTGATCTCCTTGCGCTTCTGCCGCAACGCAATGTCGTAAATCTGCGCCTCGGTCGCGGCTTCGCGGTCCGGCGAGGCCATCGCCTCCTTGTACTGAGCGAGCGCCTCCTTGTCGCGCCCGAGCGCTTCCGACAGCCGTCCGCGCATGACCGTGATCTGGGGCTTCAACTCGTCGGGAATGCCGAGGGCGTCGAGATCGCTGCTGCGCGAAGCGACGCCGGAAAAATCCCCGACCTCCAGCGACGCCCGCATCGCGGCAGCGACGATCAGGCGCTGCAAATCGATCGGCAACGCCGATATGGCGAACTGAGCGTTTTTGAACTTCTCCCGCGCCTCCGCCCATTTGTGCTGCCGCGCGAGAGCGAGCGCCTTCCAGAGCTGGGAATCGTAATTGGCTCCGATCGCCGGATTGGCGAGATCCCGCATGGCCGACGCCGTATAGTTCGTCAGCGAACTCGCAACCGAATGCACGATCAACAAAACCGGATTTTGCTGTCCGGGGTTCAGTTCGGACAACGCGAGGTCGAGTACCGCCCTGGCTTCGTGATGGAAGCCGCGCGCCATGTAAAACCGGGCGAGATCGAGCCGCGCCGCGGCCCGCGCATCATCGTCGCCCGCTGTCGATGCCGCGTCGACCAGTTCATCGAGCCGTTCAAGAAAATCGGCTTTGCTGTCCTTCCGCCATTGCTCGATATCGAAGATCGGCTGCGCTGCGGTGGCCGCACTCTCAGGCGCGGCATCGATCGCCGACAGGGTAAGACCGCCTCGCCGGGTCACCGTGACCTTGTCGGAGGCGGCCTCGACGGCGATATCGTCGGACTTCGGCTCGATGACGACGCCGTGGATCGACTCACCCAGCGAGAACTCCACGAATTGCTGACGCCTGATAAAACCGCGCGCCGGCGGCAACGCGGTCACGACCATCAGGGCACTGCCCGAGTCGGGATCGATGATCCGGTGCAGCTTCCCCGCGCCTGCGAGCGGCACAGTAACGCTTGCGTGAGCCCGATCGACCACACTCCGCTGCGCGGAGAGCGCACGCAACGGCTGTTGCACGGCATCCGCAAACGTCACGATCCAACTCCGGCCAGCCGCAGCGGGTGGGGAATTCTCCGGGTCTGCGACAGTAAGAGAGGCCAGTTGCGGACGGGCCAGGCGGATACGAATGGCCTGCCCGCTGTCCAGGGGACGACGATCGATGTCGGTGATGAGCGACCCGCCCTCCTTCCGGATCGCGCCGGTATCGATCGGCTGCTCCGAGTCGAACACCAGCCACACCGCATCGGCCCGCCGAAACAGCGCGGCCGGCGCCGGCGCGCTGAAGCCGAACGTCAGACGAAAGCCCTCGGTGCGCCTCTCAGCGCCGAGGATCACGGCGTCATTCGCGTTTCTCTCCATTGATGGCGCCGGAACAGTTGCGGGCTCTGACACCGCCGCGGCCTTTGCCGGGTCCTGCTTGACGGAAACATCCTTGGCTTGCTTTTCCTCTGCCGGCTTTTCAACCAGAGGCTGAACAGGCGCGGGGGCTGCGGTGGTGGCCGACGCCGCCTCGGACGTTTTCGCAGCCAGCGCGGATTTGACATCAGGCGCTGGAGGCCGGGCCGCAAGTCCGGCTTGCTCCGCATTTGCCTGCGAGGTCGTCGGCGGAATTTCGGCCGGCCTCCTGGCGGCATCGGCCTTCGGCCGAGCTTCGGCTGACGCGAGCGGCGCCGGCAGTAGCCGTTTGCCGGTCTGCTCAAAGCCGATATCGACGATGTAGTTTTTCTCTTCACGAAACGAATGCACGTCGACATCGCCGATCAGCTTTATGTCGATCCGCGAGCCCTCGCCTTCGACCTTCTGCACGATTGAAGCGACGTTGGCCGGCGCCACCAGCTTCGCGTCCGCCAGGTCGAACGTCAGCGCCGGCCTGAACAGCAGCGCAAGCTTCTGCTCGTTGAGAGCGGAAGATACGCCGGCGCCATCCGGCAACTCAAAAACATAGCGCACAAAGGTCGGCTGTACCGAAGCGCGCACGCGAACCGCCGGCCGCTTCTTCGCCGCTTCGAGGCTGCGCTGTTCGCGCAAGGCGCGCTCGGCGGCGCGGGCACGTTCCGCCAGTTCCCGCACCACCTCCGGCGGCAATTCCGGCGGCGGCCCCTTCCAGCCGTCAGGCATCAAGTCGATGAATACGCGCTCGCCGGCGGTCATTGTATTGACAGTGACGTTGCGCGCCAGCGCCAGGCGAATGGCCGAGCCATCCGGATCGCGGCGCGCCGAGCCGACATAGTCCGGCGCCGCGTCCGCGATCCTATCGACGGGAATATCCACCGGCCGCTTGAATCGGATCACAAGGACGGCGCCCGCCACCGTCACCTCGGAATCGACATCATCATTGAGCTTGAGCACGAGGCGCGCAAAACCGTTCGCCGCCACAAGGCTCGCCTCTCCCCCGATCACCTGCGCGCGACCGGCACCGGGAAACGCCACGGCCAGCAGCAGCACGGCAGTCGCGAGCGCCGGAACAAGGCCGCGGCGAAACCGCCGCGCGCAAGCGCGCGCTGGAGCATGATCCCGAAAAGTGGAAAAGCGGTTTTCGGATAAGATCATGCTCAATCAAAAAGGTAGGGCTGGAGTTTGATTCAACGTCTTTGAATCAGACTCCAGCGACCAACATCGAGCGGCAGTCGTCCGCGCCATCTTCAGATCGTCTCTCGACTCAAACCCGTGACCGGACGCTCGAGCACCGATCAGACCTAACCCTAGGATCGCGACATTAAGGGGCTGTTAAACAAGGACACTAATTACGAGTCTGCGGCGTCGGCTTGCCCTCGATTTTCGGAAGATTGGAGGCCGCGATCGTGGCGCCGCCGCTCGCATGGCGCGCCAGTTCGACCGTCAATCGTTCCGCAGCCTCGGGCGACATCTGACCGAGAATGTCCGACATTTTGCGCGGCGCGATCTTCGAAGCAATCTCGAACAGGACTGACATTTCCAGCCGGTCGAACACCTTGGCCGCCTCCTTCGGCTTCATGTTCTCGTACATCGTCACAAGACCCTTGAAGCGGGCGATCTCGGCCTCGTTCTTCTCCTCGGTCGCGGTTGCAATCCGCGCCTCGATGCCCTTCATCTGCTCGACGCGGCCCTGGATGCGCTGTTCAGCGGCTTTCAAAAGGCTCTCGCGAATGTCGATTTCCCGAGCACGCGCTTCGAGTTCCTGCCGCCGGTTCTGAAGGCGTTCGAGGATGGCCCGCTCGGAAGGCGACACAGACTGGCCTGGTTCAGGGATGGCAAGGACGTCCGGCTTCGCCACTTCCGGCGCGTGTGCCGCCTGGTTAGGTTCCGCGTTCTTCGCCTTGTCATCTCCCGCATTGTCCTTGCCGGCGGCGTCTTTGTCCTTCGCCTCGACCGATCCGGTGATATCACCCGCGTCCGGAACTGCGCCTGGAAAGTTCAGGTTCTCCTGCGCCCACGACGGAGAGGTTGAATCCTGCCGGACATCGAAAACATAGCCGCCGTCGATCACGAGCCCCGCGATCTTGAGCACCGCGAGACCGAAGATCGCGGCCGCTACGACGGGAATGACCCGGATGTCCCTGAAAGCATTCATGCGGCGAGGCCGTTCGTCCTTCTGCGTTCGGAAAATGCACGCGCCGCGGCTGCGACGGAACGGGCCTCACTCGTCACGACCTCCGGTTCCGGGGGCGTCGCCGGGCGCGCCGCAAGCGCGATCCTGGACAGCCGCCTCACGACGGCGTCGCCCTCGGCCAGCTGCTTCGCCAACTGTCGCGATAAATCGGCAGCCGACGCAATCTGGTTGCCGAGATCGTCGTTGACGTCGCGCACGGTGTGCTTCAGCCCGCCGATGGCGCGCTCGGCGATCTCAGTCGCCGTTATCAGTTCGCTGATCGTCGCCTTCAGCGACTGCTCATCCGCCCTCAACCGCTTCAGCCGCTTATTCAGCAGCATGCAATAACCGATCGTCAGAACGAGAAGAACCGCGACAAGGCTCTCGATCGCGAGTCCGAAAGAGTGGTTCATTGGGCCTCCATCATCCTGGTCTGCTCGTCCGCTCTTTCGAACATGGCATAGGTCGTATTCGGTTTGCGCAAATGCCTCGACACGCGAATGGCGACACGGTCGCCGACCCGTCCCATGCGGCCTTCGGTAAGCGTAACGCTGCCGCACCGAACCGCCACCGACGCATCGGGACGCATTTCAAGCGGAAGAGTGTCGCCGACCTTCAGAGTCATGAGCTGCTTGAGCGGTATCTCCGCCTCGTACAGCACGGCATCGACGGCGACCTGCGCCTGCGCGATCTCGGTGGCGAGGTGGCTTTCCCAAATCGGATCACGGCCGAACTTCTCACCCATGAACATCTGCAACAGAACGTTGCGGATCGGCTCGATGGTGGCATAGGGAAGCAGCAGTTCGATGGTGCCGCCGCGATCTTCCATGTCGATCCGCAGCCGGACCAGAATCGCCGCATTGGCGGGACGGGTGATCGCCGCGAACCGCGGATTGGTTTCGAGACGGTCGATCGAAAACGACACCGGCGATAGCGGCCGGAACGCCTGCTCTGCGTCGGCCAGAACGACCTCCACCAGCCGCTTCACCAGATTGGTTTCGATCGTCGTGTAGGGCCGGCCTTCGATGCGGAGCGAGGTCTGGCCGCGACGGCCGCCCAGCAGCACGTCGATCATGGAGTAGATCAGGCTGGAATCCACCATCGCCAGCCCGAAGTTTTCCCACTCCTCGGCCTTGAACACGCTGAGTACCGCCGGCAGGGGTATCGAATTCAGGTAGTCGCCAAAGCGGACCGAGGTGATGCGGTCAAGCGAGACCTCGACGTTGTCGGAGGTGAAATTACGCAGCGACGTCGTCATCAGCCGCACCAGGCGGTCGAACACGATCTCCAGCATCGGCAGGCGCTCATACGACACCATCGCCGAGTCGATGATCGCCCGGATGCCCGAATTGTCGTCGAGGTTGATCTCGCCGGCGCTGAAGCCGAGCAGGTTGTCGATCTCTTCTTGCGACAGAACCCGCTCGCCGCTGTTTTTGCCGTTGCCGAAATCGCGGCCGCCGTCATCGACCATGGCCGCCCATTGCTCCGCCATCGTCTCCGTGAGTTCGTTGGCGGCGGCGGACTTCGCGGCTCCGGCTGGATCCTCGGAGTCGAGCGAGGCTTCCCACTGGGCTGCGATTGCATCCTGATCGATCTGATCGCTATCGTCCGCCATGATCCCGTTCCGGCGCTGGAGTCCGATTCAACGCAGTTGAATCAGACTCTAGTGGTCTGATTCTAACATTTGCATCCCGTTGCGGCAGGGGTTTCCTGCAAATGTTAGAATCAAAGGACCACTAGCAAATATGGGTTTCTAGTGGAGTTTTGGATTTGACATTCGCTTCTCGCGTTCGATGCAAACTGGGTAGCGAATGTCAAATCCACTCCACTAGCCTTAGCTTTTTGATTGAGGCCGCACCCTTCGAACGAACCTCGGAATACAGAGGACGCCGGCACACCCTCACTGGATGACGACTTCCTTGAACAGCACCGCATTGACATGATCGGGCGAGATCACCGCATTCACCCGTCTGGTCAATTCTTCCTTCAGGCGGAACAACCCGGCTGAACCGTTGAGATCGCTCGGACGCAACTCACGCATATAAGTCTGAAACAGATCGGTGACCCGCGGCAGCGCCGGCCTGATCTTCTCGACCTGCGGCTCCTCCTTCACCTCAAGAACGACCTTCACTTTCAGGTATTGCACCCGCTCGCCGGGCGCGCCGATCAGGTTGACCAGCATATCCGGTATATCGACGAAGGCCGGCGGCTTCGGCGGCGGCGCTTCGGCATGCTGTTCACCGCCGGATTGGTGGAACAGGAAGAACCAGACGCTGCCGCCTGTAACGAGGATCAACGCAGCGCAGACCGCGGCGATGAGCTTGAACTTTTTCCTGGCCGGCGGCGCATCGCCGTTTGCCGCTTTTCCCGTCTGATCATTCTCCGCCATCGTCAGCTCGCCCTTTCACCCCGGGGTCGGTCCGATGCCGCCGAGCAGGCTGGATACGCAGAACAGATGCCGCCGGCGCGCACGCGCCCTGTTGCCTTGACACTCGTGTTCGAACCTAGAGTTCGTCGCCTCCCCGCAACAGCTTGCGAACTTCGCATTCGACGCCAACCGGCATCCGTTCCGGTGCGCCTCGATCAGAAGTCCGCGTTCGAGGTTGCAGCAAAAACACGGAGAACTTCCGTGCTGCCACACTAGGTGCGCAATGGTTAACGGAACCTTTCTTTTAACCATGACTGGGAAGATTTTGCCGGGCCGATATGGTCAACAGCGCCTTAATTGCCGACTCTCTCCTAAGGCCATATTTGAATAAACGAATGATAATCAACGATTTCCGGAGGTGGCACGTATTTCGCTATCCCCTTCCCCGAACCGGAAGGTTTGGGAGAGCCTCGAGGTTCTGATCGATCCGGCGCGGCGGCCTGGGAGGGCTTCCTCACACGGATACTCAAGGGGAGAACCGCCGATGGAGAACACGCTCCTCATCGGACTGTCGCGGCAGATGATGCTCGAACGGCAGATGGATGTCATTGCGAACAACGTCGCTAACGTCACCACCAACGGTTACAAGGCCGACCATTCGCTGTTCAACGAATATCTGATGCCGGGCGCGCATGAAGACAACTTCGTCGGCCGCGACCGTCGCTTAAGCTTCGTCCAGGACCGCGCCACCTTCCACGACTTCGCCGGCGGCCCGACCGAGCAGACCAAGAACCCGCTCGATGTCGCCATCGACGGCGAGGCGTTTCTGGTGGTGCAGACGCCCAGCGGCGAACGCTACACCCGCGACGGCGGATTGCAGATCAATGCACAGGGGCAACTGGTGACGGCATCGGGCCATCCGGTGCTCGGCTCCAACGGCCCGATCAGGTTCCAGCAAACCGACCGCAACATTACGATTTCCGAAGACGGCACCGTGACCGTGATCGAGGGCATCAACAACACCGCCAACTCGATCCGCGGCAGGCTGCGGCTGGTTTCCTTCCGGCAGGCCCAGAAGCTGATCAAGGAGGGCTCCAACCTCTACGCCGCGGGTGAAGGCAATTTCGCTCAGCCCGATACGGGGGCACGGGTCCATCAAGGCTTCATCGAGCGCTCCAACGTCAACGCCGTGACCGAGATGAGCCGCATGGTCGAGGTGTCCCGCGCTTACACCCAGATGGCGACGCTGTTGCAGCAGCAAAGCGATCTGCGACGATCCGCCATCGAAAAACTCGCCGACGTTCCGGCATAAGGAAACGAGATCATGCGTGCTCTTTATACCGCGGCGACCGGAATGGCCGCTCAGGAACTGAACGTCCAGGTCATCTCCAACAACATCGCGAACCTGCGCACCACCGGCTACAAGAAACAACGGGCCGCATTTCAGGACCTGATCTACGACCACGTCCGCCGCGTCGGCGCGCAGGCATCGGACCAGGGCACCATACTGCCCGTTGGCATCGATCTCGGCGGCGGCGTAAAAACAGTCGGAACGCCGCGGCAGATGAGTCAAGGCACGCTGTCGCAGACCGGCAACGATCTCGACATCGCCATTCGCGGTGAAGGCTTCTTCAAGATCCAGATGCCGGACGGTACCTTTCAGTATACTCGCGACGGCACGTTCCAGATGGACAACCAGGGTCGCATCGTCAATGCGCAGGGCAATCCGGTGCAGCCGACGATCACGATTCCCCAAAACTCCGCGGGCATCACCATCAATGCGCAGGGCCAGGTCTCGGTGACCCTGCCGGGACAGACCGCTCCGACCGTGCTTGGCCAGATCGGCCTGACACGCTTCATCAACAAGGCGGGCCTGCAACCGGTCGGCGACAACAACTTCAAGGAGACGCCCGCCTCCGGTCCGTTCCAGGACGGCATCGCAAACATCGACGGCTTCGGCGACATGCAGCAGTCGAGCCTTGAACAGGCCAATGTCGAGGTGGTCTCCGAAATCTCCGATCTGATCGCCGCGCAACGCGCCTACGAGATGAACGCCAAAGTCGTCAGCGCCGCCGACCAGATGCTGCAATCCGCAGCCGCGCTGTTCCGCTAGAGCATGATCCCGAAAAGTGGAAACCGGTTTTCGGAGAAGATCATGCTCGGTCAAAAAGAAGAGAGGCTGATCATGGCCGTCCGATCCTTTCTCGTCGCCGGCGCGCTGCTGGCGTCCGCTCCGGTGCTGGCCGCCAACGACGCGGCTCCGCGCCACGCCGTCCTGAAAAGCGCGATTCAGATTGCGGCCGCCGTTCCGGTCCCCGTGCTTCGCGGGCGCGTCGACGTTAAGGACGAGGTGGTGCGGATCGGCGACCTCGTCGATAACGCCGGTGACGCGGCGCAGATCGCGATCTACCGTTCTCCCGATCCCGGCACCACCGGCACCCTGCCGGCGACCCAGGCGCTCGACATTCTCCGCGCGCATCAAGTGATCGGTGTCGAGACTCACGGCATCCGCAACGTCGCGGTGACGAGGCTCGCGCGCACACTCGAGCCGGACGATGTCGAATTGCAGATCGCGGTCGCGCTCGAACACCGCAAAGGGCTTGGCGACGCCAGGGACCTGCTGCTGACCTTCGATAAAGACCTTACGGCAATCCATCTCGATGCCGCGAACAACGGCGCCATCAATGCGATGGTGACCCGGTTCGACCCGCGCAACGGTCACTTTGATGTCACGCTCGAGGTCGGAAACGACTCCGGCGCCGCACCGGCCCGCCTCCGCTTCACCGGAACAGCTGTCGAGACCGTCGAGGCCGCGGTGCTGACTCGCGACGTCGACCGTAACACGCTGCTGAAATTTTCCGACATCGTTATGGAGCGTCGCCCAAAGGCCGAGGTCGGCCACGATGCCGCGAGCCAAGACCACGTCGTCGGAATGCAGGCGCGGCGGCAGATGCGCGCCGGTCAGGCGCTGCACGGCGCCGACCTGACCAGACCGGACCTCGTGCAACGCGACGAGGCGGTGACGCTGATCTATCGGGCCGCGGGAATCTATCTCACCGTGCGCGGCAAGGCGATCGAGGCCGGCACCGAGGGGGACATCGTCAATGTTCTCAACCTTCAATCGAAGCGCACCGTATCCGGCGTAGTGGTCGGGCGAGGTCAAGTGTCGGTGTCTCCCGCCGCGCCGGTCGACCCGCGCAAGCTGGCGAGCGCTGAAGCGGCGGCAGAGGCGACAGCCACCGCCGCCGCCGAGAGCGGCGCGCCCGCATCTTCAAAAACCGAGTAAACGTTCATGTCGAAGTTCGCGCCCATCAACCGCATCGTTCTGACCGGCACGTTGCTGGCGGCCGCCGGCCTCGCCAGCGGATGCTCGTCCATCAATCGCCTTTCGCAGATCGGCGAGTCACCCAAGCTGACCGCGATCGACAATCCGACGACGCAGCCCGGCTACAAACCCGTGCAGATGCCGATGCCGAAACCGGAGACGGTATCCTACAACGCCAACTCGCTGTGGCGGAACGGCTCGCGCGCGTTCTTCAGGGATCAGCGCGCGGCGCGGGTCGGCGACCTCCTGACCGTGATCGTAAACTTCACCGACAAGGCCAACATCGCCAACGAGACCCAGCGCAGCCGCACCAACAAGGAAGATTCCGGCATCACCGATTTCATCGGCAGCAAAGCCATCAAGAATCCGGCGACCGCGATACTGCCTGGCCGTATCCTGACCACCGACTCCACCTCGTTGAGCGACGGCAAGGGCTCGGTCCAACGTCAGGAAAACCTGCAAACCAACGTCGCCGCGGTCGTCACTCAAGTGCTGCCGAACGGCAATCTCGTGGTCGAGGGCAAGCAGGAGATCCGCGTCAATTTCGAGATCCGCGAACTGATCGTCGCCGGCATCGTGCGGCCTGAGGATATTCAAAGCGACAACACCATCGATTCAAGCAAGATCGCGCAGGCCCGCATCGCCTACGGCGGACGCGGCCAGATCAGCGACATTCAGCAGCCGCGCTACGGTCAACAGGTCATGGACGTGCTGCTGCCGTTCTAGACTCGCAAGAACTCCCACGCCGGATCGCGAACCCAGGCGCGAACCGGCGACGACCCGGCGATGTCATGCATCGTCCGGGGATGCGGCCTCCGGCGGCTCCCCTGCCGGAGGCCGTGTCTATCTTGCACAAACGCCGGTCAGGCCATCGTTTGTGCGCGGATGAGCCGCGAAATTTAATGAAACCCTGGCCTGCGCGCTGCGGCCTGGATAGCTATATGTCCGTGACATTCCACAAACGAACTGCCGGAGCGTCCAATGACTCTCGCCATTCGCGCCCTGCTCGTCGTTGCCGCCTGCCTGATCGGCTTGTCCGACACGGCGCAGGCGCGCCAGCGCCACCGCCATGTCTACACGCTCATGCCTCCGGCGCCTATCGTGATGCCGCCGACGCCCTCCCCGCTCATCAACACTGGCGGGGTCAATCAACCGGGCGTGCCCAACACATCACGGCCTGGAACGATCGGCACCGGCGCCGTGCCGAGCGGCCTGAATGGCGACAGCCCGACCGCACCCGGATTTCCCGGCAGGGTCGGGCGCGACTAGAGCCGTTTCTGATGGAATTAGAAGCGAAGCTTGAGATTGTTGGTTTAACGCGTGTCTTCACGCGAACCGGATTCCACCTCGCTCGAAAACGCTATAGAGCGAATCCATAGGAGTTGCGGTATTGAAACCCGATCCCGATCTTCAGCAACGCGATGCGCTGCTCCAGACCGTGCTTCGCGACTATTTTGCGTCTGACAACGCCGCTATCCTGCACACGATCCGGTCCGAGGCCGAATATGTCGATCTCGCCTCCGGCGCGATCCTGCTGCGTCAAGGCGACATCAGTGACGACGTGTACTTCGTCCTGTCGGGACGGCTGCACGCGTTTTCCGAGACCGAATCCGGCGCACGAAAAATTCTCGGCGAGATCGGGCGCGGCGAAACCATAGGCGAACTCGCGCTGTTCACCGGCGAGCCGCGCTCGGCAACCATCGTGGCGGTACGCGATACGTTGCTGGTCAAAGTGACGCGCGCGATGATCGAGCGCACGATCCTGCAGCATCCGGAAATCGAAATGTCGATGATGCGGGTCGTGATCCGGCGATTCCGCCGACGCGAGCGCGAGCGGCAGACGCCGCTGGTGCCCGTGAACATCTGCATCCTGCCGGTCACGCCGGGGGCGGATGCCGCCGATTTCGCGCACGGCCTGCGTAACGCGCAAGGCGCTCAGGCCGGTCCGGTGACGGTCGTCACCGCCGATGACGTCGCCGCACAATTCGGCATCGCTCAGGATCATCCGCCCGGACGGCGAAACGATGCGCTCGCCGGCTATATCGACGACATCGAGGCCCGGAGCCGCGCGGTGTATCTTGCCGCCGACGGAGGCGACACCGCATGGACCCGGTTTTGCCTTCGTCATGCTGACGAGCTGCTGCTGCTCGCCGACGCCGGCCACGATCCCGGCCTCTCGGCTGTCGAGCGGGCACACCTATCGCCTGACGCACCCATCTCGATCGCGCGACAGACGTTGGTCCTGCTGCACCGGACCGATATGAAAATCCCCACCGGCACGGCGCATTGGCTGAACGCGCGGCCGGATGCGCGGCACTTTCACGTTCGCCCGGAGTTGTCCGCCGACATGCGCCGCCTCGCGCGCATCGTATCCGGACGAGGCATCGGCCTCGTACTGTCGGGCGGAGGCGCGCGCGGCTTCGCTCATGTCGGTGTCATCAAGGCGCTGGAAGAGGCAGGCATTCCCGTCGACATGATCGGCGGAAGCTCGATCGGCGCGGTCATGGGGATGGTGCTGGCGCTCGGGCGCGGCGCGGACGAAGTCAGGGCCGCCGTCCGAAAGGCGTTCCTCGAACATCCGAGAGGCAACGTCACCGGCGACTACAACTTCATTCCGCTGGTGTCGCTGATCAAGGGTGCGCGCACCCGAAGCGCGATGACGCAAGCCGTGCGCGATGCCACCGGCCGGGATGCGATCGACAGCGAGGATTGCTGGACCACCTTCTTCACCATTGCATCAGACTTTTCGACCGGCAGCGAAGCTGTCCTTCAGCGAGGCGACCTTACCCGCAACGTCGGCGCAAGCTATGCGATTCCCGGCGCACTGCCGCCGGTCTTCGTCGGCGGACACATGATGTTTGACGGCAGCACGTTCAACAATTTCCCGGTCGACGTGATGGCCCGGCTCGGCGCCGGCCGCATCATCGGCGTCGATCTCTCGGTCGACCGCGAGCAGTTGTTCGACATTGACTGCGTGCCGGGAACGCTCACCTTGCTGCGCGACAAACTGAGGCCGCGCGCGAAGCGGCGCTACCGCCTGCCGAACGTACCCGAGACGATGCTGCGGTCGTCCTTCATCACCTCGATCTCCAAACAAAAGGAGATGGGGAAGTTCACCGACCTGTTGTTCCGGCCGCGCGTCCCTGACGGCCGCCTGCTGGACTGGAGTCGCTTCGATGAGGTGGTCGCCGCCGGCTATCGCCAGGCGAGGGAGGTGCTGGCCGGTCTGACCGACGAGCAGCGGGAGATATTCCGGTAGCGGGGCTGCCGGGAATCGCGCCGGTTTTCGGAACTCGCCCTACTCGTCCCGATAAATCTTTTCCCGCTTTTCGTGGCGCTCCTGGGCTTCGACAGAAAGCGTCGCGATCGG
>CAZOOO010000050.1:0-15956 GCA_964581435.1 uncultured Hyphomicrobiales bacterium
CGCGGGATGCGGGCGGAAAAACGCTGCACACTTTTCCTCATCCCGCTCTAGCGAAGCGAGCAGGCGAATGTCCAATCCAAAGCTCCACTCGTGCGGTGGTTAAAAAGTTCGCTTCATTTTCTCCGTGAGCGCGCTTCAAGCGAACTTCGGAACCTGAACCACCCTGAGAGTCGGGGATGTGTTTCACAATGTGACGCATGCGGAGCCACGGTTTAAGCCTTGGAACGAGTCCGGAACGAATCGCGCCCGAATCGCTGACTCCTGATCTATCTGGCTTCGTTCACCGCAACATATCGTGTTTGAATGGACACGTGTGGACTAGATCAAGTTCTGCGCCGCTGAACAAGAGCGGCAATGTCTCTTCGTTTATGAATTCATGGACGCACGGATTCAACAGCAGGAGTCAACAGGATTCCCTTGGAGCGAAACGGCCCGCAGCCGGCTTCGCTATCGGGTTTGAGCCGCCGTCCGCGGCGGCATGGTGGTCGTGTTGAACTCTGTCGCCTCCAGCTTGCCCGTGCCGAGCAGCGTCGGAATCGTCAGACGATAGGGCACCAGCACCCGCGTTCCGGCGATCGGCGCGAGCCAAACCTCCATGTCGCGCTGGGAGGCGAGATATTTGATCGCAAAGCGATCCGGAACGTAGCCGGCGATCGGCGAGAAATAGATCGCACAGACCACGACCGGGCCGTGATAGCCTTTTTCCGATTTCACCGTGTCCATGCGCTTGAAGTCGAGGCGCAGGTCGTAGCGCATGCGACCGTCGAAGATCCCGGTCAAGGCATGGCAGGCGTCCGGGCCGAGCGGGTCGGCGGTGCCGGGAACACGCAGCAGCGTCGCGCTCATCGGATCGGACACGCCGCGCTTGTGCTCGTCGGTGACCGGAATACGCTTGGCGTCGACCGGCGGGCTCGGCTCGATGACGAAATCCTTTACATTGCCGCCCGCCAGCGACATGCGAATGGTCTCGGATTTCTTCGAGGACGAGATGGTCGCCGTATAGCTCGCGGGAATCAACGCGCCGTTGACGATGCGGCCGTGCGAGGAGCCGGTGCCGGTGCCATGGGCAAGCGCCTTGAGAAGTCCCGTGGCGCCCCCGCTCGCCGCAGCCGAATACCGATCGTCGAGAATGTCGACCGCCCAGGCGCCGGTGCCGACAAGGATCCCCGCGAGGGTAACGTCATAGCGAGCCTCAAGCTTGCCCTGCGCCGCCGCCGGCGCCGCCATCGTCAGCATCGCGGCCAAAAAGATAAGCGGTGCGCCGGCCAGTATCCGAACCGAACCAGGTATCGATCGCGGCAATGTCATTCGGCATCAGCTCACTTAAGGGGGTGGTCTTGCCCGTCCCGGTCCGGCTTCAAGCGACACTTAATCGGGCTTGCGGATCATTGTCGGTTGTGACGACCAATTACACCCATGACCGCCTCAGTTCGCAGTTCAAACCAGCACAGGCGCGCGAGCCGATCAAGGCCATGGTGTCGGCACGGATTGCGCCCTTTATATGATGTACATGATCGAACGCCGGTTCGCGGAAAACGGACAAAATGAAGCGGTTGACGTTCATCCGCACCGCAAACTGACCGGCTTCGGCTCTCCATGCCTTGACGCCCCGCCGCTCTCCCCCTATACGTCCGCCGTTCCTGAAATGGACGCGATTTCGAACCCCGAGCCTGCCGCTAAGGACGATGCCGGGGACGACAGAGGATTTTCGTATGTCCCGGCGCTGCGAACTGACGGCCAAGGCTCCGCTGGTGGGCCACAGGGTCAGCCACTCCAACATCAAGACCAAGCGGCGCTTCCTGCCGAACCTGGTGAATGTCACCTTCGAGTCAGAGACTCTCGCCAGTTCGGTCCGGTTCCGGGTGTCGACCCATGCGCTGAGGAGTGTCGACCATCGCGGCGGCTTCGATGCCTTCCTGTTGAAGGCGAAGGACACGGAGCTTTCACCGAGAGCGGTCGAGATCAAGCGTCAGATCCAAAAGAAGCAGGCCGCCAAGGCCGGCTAGAGCGGGATGAGGAAAAGTGTGCAGCGGTTTTCCGCCCGCATCCCGCGTCTCAAAATATTGGAATCGATCACGTTCATGATCTAGAGCTTTTCCGATTCTGACAGAATCGGAAGAGCGGTCATGATTTCAATCTGTCGCGTTTTCTTCTCGCGGGCGGGTCATCCAACCCCTGGTCAGGCCCCGGGGACATGCTTCGCCCGAAAACGCTATAGCAACGATAGCCCATATCGTTCACCCCGAGCGCGGGCCCTCCCCCTGCTTAATTCTCGACCAGCGTGAACTGCATCAGCAGCGTGCGCTGGAACAATAAAAAATTGTCGTCGGAAACGAGCGTCAGAACGACTTCGCCATTGTCGTTCACGAACGCACTAAGGCCTTCGAAATTGTCGATCTCCTGTCCGAGGCCGGCTTCGAAAATCGAGGGACCATCCACCAGCGCGCCGGGCATGATCGCATTGATCGCGATACGACGGATGCGAATACCGATACCGTCGATCAGCGAGAATTTGCGTTCAAGGATCAACAGGTCGCCCGAAGGCAGCAAACAGGCGTCGCTGACATCGAAATTCTCGGTCCGGCGGATGGCGAACCGGCCGGGCGAGGGTCCGCCGATCAGGAATGCGATGAGATTGCGCCCCGCATCGAGCCCCCGTTCGGAGATCGCGATCAGCGTGCCGCCGAGCGGCCTGTCGCGGGGAACCACCACCATCGCCTCCAACCCCCGGTTGAACGGCAGCTTGCGGATCGCCGCCGGCACCTCGATCTCTTCCCCCCGTGCGCGGGTGTATCCCCTGGCAAAATCAAACCGCATGATCCGGTTGACCCGTTCGACGCCGACATAAACCAGCGATCCGTCGAGCGCGATCGATTCGGTATCGAAACCGCGCTCGGCGATCGGCCTGCCGTCGTGACCCAGCATCGGCGCGGCCTCGACATCGGCGAGCCCGATCATCTCGCCAACCGTCCCATAGACGATGCGGCCGGTGAACCACGTGCCCCTGTCGCTGGCGGAAATGAAGCGCCGTCCTTGTGAATCGAGCCGCAGGCTCGACAGTCCTCCGAAACTGCGAAACGAGGAGGTCAGGATCAGCCCGCTACGAAAGACGAGCGATCCGAAGCGGGTGCGCGAGCGATCGCGCAGATCGAACGAGGCGACGGGGCGTGCATTGACGGTGATCGACACCGGCGCCGGTGGCGCGAGTTCCTCGGACGGCGGCTGTTTCGACGCCTGCGTTGCGAATTGCGCGCGGGCGGCAGGGCCTATCGTGAGGGAAACAGCCGCCGCGCTCCATTTGAGAACGGCGCGGCGACTGAATTGTCTCGATACTCGCTTTTGCACGCCGGCTCGCCTCAAACCGTCATGGCCGGGCAGAAGCGCGAAGCCTGCCTTCGCGCGGATACCCAGCCAGCCGTCTTTCAAAATAAGATGGATGCGTGGGTCAAGCCCGGATCCTGCCGCGGTGGACACGACCGGAATCCGCCGGCGGCCACTGATCCGTCGGGAAGGTTTCAGGATTTGTGCAACGGCGCGTCCGCAGCGGAAACCGCCTGCCGGCGATCCGTAAGCCTCAAGATGATGTAGCCCGCCAGACCTGCGATGAGCGAACCGGCCAAAATCCCGAACTTGACGCGATCCTGCATCGCAGGATCGTCAAACGCCAGCAGGCCGATGAACAGGCTCATCGTGAAACCGATCCCACACAGAAATGCAACGCCAAACATCTGCCCCCAGCTCGCGGCGGCAGGGAGGTCGGCAAGCCGCGCTTTCACCAGAATGGCGACGGTGCCGAACACACCGACAAGTTTCCCGACAGCAAGTCCGGCCGCCACCCCGAGCGTCAACGGCTCGAACAAAACAGCAGGCGTGACACCTGCAAAGGAAACACCGGCATTGGCAAAACCGAAAACCGGAACGATCAGGAAGGCGACCGGCTTTTGCAGGAGGTGTTCGAGATGATGCAAGGGCGAAACCGCAGGCGAGGCTTCAGGCGTTCCCGGTGTCAGGCGGATGGGAACGGTCAGCGCCAGTATGACGCCGGCCAGCGTGGCCTGAACGCCGGAGCGCAGCAACAGAACCCAAAGCACGGCCCCGAGAGCCGAATAGAGCCAGAGGCGCATGACGCCTGACCTGTTCAGGACGACCAGAGCGCCGATAACCAGGGCCGCGCCGCCGAGAGCCGCCAGGTTCAAATCGGCGGCGTAGAATAGCGCGATCACAATGACGGCCCCGAGATCATCGATGATTGCGAGCGCTGCGAGGAAGATCTTCAACGACGCCGGTACTCTTGGCCCGAGCAACGACAGCACGCCGAGCGCGAAGGCGATGTCGGTCGCAGTCGGGATCGCCCATCCGCGCAGAGCGACGGGATCGCCAAGATTGAATGCGACGTAGATCAACGCCGGAACGACCATACCGCCGGCGGCGGCCGCACCCGGAAGCAGCCTCCGGCTCCAACTGGACAATTGCCCGTCCAGAATCTCCCGCTTGATCTCAAGTCCGACCAATAGGAAGAACACCGCCATCGGCGCATCGTTTATCCAGTGCTGGAGGCTCAACGGGCCGATATGGGCATGCAGCACTGAAAAGTAGCTGTCGGCGACAGGTGAATTTGCGGCGAGAATGGCGAGCACGGCAACGGCCATGAGAACGATGCCGCCAGAAGCTTCATTGTCGAGGAATTGCCGAAGCGTGGAATTGATGCGGCCCCGAGTGGGGCTGACAGGCTGCGTGGGGGCCATAGGCTGCGTCCTCCGGGAAAGAGCCGTTCTTTTCTCCGTATCAGGGTGAGACCCTGGCGCACGCAGCACACGCCATGATTTGATCTGTTCATTCTACTCAGGGATTCGCACAGGGCGACTGAAACCGGCGCATCGTCTCGATATGAATGCCGCTAAAACCTCAAAATCGACGACACATTTTGCGCAGTGAGAAGCCGCCCGCGCACGACAAGGCACGCGCCGCTACGAATGCAGCTTGCGCGGCCGCCGTGCCGGAACCGGCGGATCATGGGTCTCGCTGAACAGTTCGGCGAGCTGTTCGGTCATGACGCCCCCGAGTTCTTCGGCGTCCACGATGGTCACCGCGCGGCGATAGTAGCGCGTCACGTCGTGACCGATGCCGATGGCGATCAGTTCGACCGGCGATCGGGTTTCGATTTCCTCGATCACCCATCGCAAGTGACGTTCGAGATAATTGCCCGGATTGACCGACAGGGTCGAATCGTCGACCGGCGCGCCGTCCGAGATCATCATCAGGATCTTGCGCTGCTCGGAACGGCCCAGCAGCCGCTTATGCGCCCAGTCGAGCGCCTCGCCGTCGATGTTTTCCTTGAGCAGGCCCTCGCGCATCATCAGCCCGAGGTTTTTCCGCGATCGCCGCCAGGGGGCATCGGCCGCCTTGTAGATGATATGGCGGAGATCGTTGAGCCGCCCCGGCGTGACCGGCTTGCCGGCGGCGAGCCACGCCTCGCGCGACTGCCCGCCCTTCCAGGCCCGCGTCGTGAATCCGAGAATTTCGACCTTGACGCCGCAGCGTTCCAGCGTGCGCGCCAGAATGTCGGCGCAGGTCGCCGCCACCGTGATCGGCCGGCCCCGCATCGAACCGGAATTGTCGAGCAGCAGCGTCACCACGGTATCGCGGAACGTCGCCTCCTTCTCATGCTTGAACGAGAGCGGCTGATAGGGATCGATCACCACGCGCGACAGCCGCGCCGGATCGAGAATGCCTTCCTCCAGATCAAACTCCCAGGCGCGATTCTGTTGCGCCATCAGGCGGCGCTGAAGGCGATTGGCGAGACGCGCCACGATGCCCTGCAAGTGCGCAAGCTGCTTGTCGAGATAGCTGCGCAGCCGCTCCAGCTCATCATGATCGCAGAGGTCTTCGGCAGCGATCACTTCGTCGAATTTCGGCGCGAACGCATGATATTCCGGACCTCGCGGTTCATTGGCGCCCCTGACGTTTGGCCGCGTCGCCTCGCCGGCGGCCTCGTCCTCGGCAAGGTCGCCGTCGTCGAACGTGTCGCTCACCGCGGCCTGCGCGCTTTCCATGGCGCCGTCCGGCATGTCGTCGGTCGTGTCCTGCGCCTGGTCCGCACGCGTCTCCTGGGCGGCCTCGCTGTCGGGAGAGCCTTCCGAACCGGACTGATCGTTCTCGCCCTCGCGGTTGTCGTCCTGGTTCTCCTCCTTCTCTGCCTCGGCGTCGATGTCGTCCCCGAGATCGAGCTCCGACAACAGGTCATGCACGACGTCGCCGAATTTCGTCTGGTCCTCGGTGAGGTGGCTGAGCTGATCCAGCCGGGCGCCTATCTTGTCTTCCAGAAACGGACGCCACAGGTCGACCAGCTTGCGCGCGGCGGTGGGTGGCGGCAGGCCGGTCAGCCGCTCGCGCACCATCATCGCCAGCGCATCCGACAGCGGCGCATCGGCGCGATCGGTGATCTCGTCGTACTTGCCGCGATGGAAATGATCGTCGAGCATCGCGGCCAGGTTCCTTGCGACGCCCGTCATCCGGCGCGAGCCGATGGCCTCGACCCGCGCCTGCTCCATAGCATCGAATACGCCGCGCGCCTGCGGATTGCCCGGCATCCGCTTGCGGTGCACATTCGGATCGTGACAGGCGATCTTCAGCGCGATCGAATCCGCATGACCTCGCACGATCGCCGCGTCGCGCCTGCTCATCTTGCGCCCGGGTTCGGGCAGTCGCGCCTTGCCCGGCGACAGGCCGGGCCGCTCGATGGCAAACGTCACCTCAAGCTCCGGTCGCCGGGCGATGGCGCGCAGGCAGGACGTAACCGCCCGCTTGAACGGCTCGGTCGGCGCTTCCTTCGGCGCGGCGCGGAACTTGTTGCCGGGTGATGCGGTGCTCATAGCGCCTCTCACTCTCCCCGCTCCCCGCAAGCGGGAAGAAGTAAAAAGAAATCAGCTCAGCGCCACGTTGACCGCCGATTCCGCCAGCTCGACGTTGAAGCAGCGCTGGTAGAATTCAGCGACCAGCGGCCGCTCAAGCTCGTCGCACTTGTTGAGGAAGGTGACGCGGAAGGCAAAACCGAGGTCGCCGAAGATCTCGGTGTTCTCCGCCCAGGTGATGACGGTGCGCGGGCTCATCACCGTGGAAAGATCGCCGTTGGCGAAGGCGTTGCGCGTGAGATCAGCGAGCCGCACCATCTTGCCGACGGTGTCGCGGCCTTCCGGCGTGCGATAGTGCCTGGCCTTGGCCAGAACGATCTCGACCTCGTTGTCGTGCGGCAGATAATTCAGCGTGGTGACGATGTTCCAGCGGTCCATCTGCGCCTGGTTGATCTGCTGGGTGCCATGATAAAGACCCGAGGTGTCGCCGAGACCGATGGTGTTCGCGGTCGCGAACAGGCGGAACGCGGGATGCGGCTTGATGACCCGGCTCTGGTCGAGCAGCGTCAGGCGCCCCGAGGATTCCAGCACCCGCTGGATCACGAACATCACGTCGGGGCGTCCCGCATCGTATTCATCGAAACATAACGCTACGTTGTTCTGGTAGGCCCATGGCAGGATGCCGTCGCGGAATTCGGTGACCTGCTTGCCGTCCCTGACCACGATCGCATCCTTGCCGACGAGATCGATCCGGCTGATGTGGCTGTCGAGATTGACGCGCACGCAAGGCCAGTTCAACCGCGCCGCCACCTGCTCAATATGGGTCGATTTGCCGGTGCCGTGATAACCGGTCACCATGACGCGGCGGTTCTTGGCGAAGCCGGCGAGAATGGCCAGCGTGGTGGCGCGATCGAAGCGGTAGTCGGGATCAACATCCGGGACGTGCGGATCGGTCACGGAATAGGCGGGGACCTCAAGATCGCTGTCGATCCCGAACACCTGCCGCACCGACACCTTCATGTCTGGCAAGCCGGCGGCGGTCTCGGTTTTGGTCATGGCGGCGGTCGTCATCAATCCTCCGAGGTTCGGGGCGCGCTCCCGAAACCAGGACTGCGCATGGCTGCGGATAACAGGCTCGCGCCAAATTTAGCAGAGAGCAGGAGCCGGCAGAAGCCCAACGCGTGACCAAAGTTCCGCTGGAATATCATCTAGATAAGCGCCGAATGCAGATTTTGAAGGGCTGCCCGGCGAATCAGGGTCCGTTCCGCCAAAATTTTGCCGCGGGGAACCCTTGAACCGAAGATGCGCCGGAGGCATTTGATCCGAGCGTCAACCGCGACGCGAGGATTTTCGTGGCCGATTTCATCGCGTATTTGAGCAGCCTCATCGCCGCCCATTCCGGGCTCGCCTATTTCGCCGTCTTTCTCGCCGCGCTGCTCGAAGCCGTTCCGGTGTTCGGCTCGCTGATCCCCGGAACGACGATCATTCTCGCAATGAGCGCGCTGATCGGCGGCGGCGAACTGGAATTTTTACCGGTCCTGCTTGCCGCGATCATCGGGGCCGTCATCGGCGATGGCGGCTCGTTCTGGATCGGGCATCGATCCAAACGCGAAATCCTCGGGGTCTGGCCCATGGCGCGCTATCCAGGCCTGGTCGCCTCGAGCGAGACCTTCTTCGATCATTACGGCACGCCGGCCGTATTCTTCGCCCGCTTCGTCGCGCCGGTCCGCGCCTTCGTGCCGCTGACGGCCGGAGCGCTGGGGATGCCGCCGTTGCGGTTCTATGCGGTGAACATCCCTGCGATCGTGCTGTGGGCCTCCGCGCACGTCTTGCCCGGCGCGCTCGCAATATCGCTGCTGCACGACTACGGCGGATTACCGCGTCACTTCGGCAAACTCACTTGGATGACCGCCGTGACCGTCATTGCCGCGATCATCGGCGCCGCGACATGGCGGCGCCGACGGCGCGGCATCAACATGCCCGCCCGAACCGCGGATGAACGAACCGGCTAGAGCATTTTCCGGCGAAATGGATACCGGTTCGCCGCAAGAAAATGCGACCAGACAATAATTTCTAGAGCATGGTCCGATTCAACTTGATCGGATCATGCTCTAGCGTGGGGTTCAAAAACCCGCTTCATTTTCCCTGTGAGTTCTTCAAGCGAACTTCTGAACCCTGGCCACACTAGATTCATAGAGTTGGAGCAATCATGACCAAACCTCTTGTGGTTTCCATTCCACACCGCCTCGGCAAGGATGAAGCGCTGCGCCGGATGAAAGCAGGGCTCGGCAGCGCCCGAACGCAATACGCCCAGTTCATTCAGGTCAATGAAGAAGTGTGGAGCGGCGACCGCCTGGCCTTTTCCGTCATGGCCCTGAAGCAGCAGGTGTCGGGAATTGTGGACGTGTCCGAAGACCATGTTCGTCTCGAAGTGACATTGCCGTGGCTGCTCAGTCGCCTGGCCCACGGAATCCAGGGCGCCATTCAGAAAAAAGGCACGCTGATGCTCGAGAAGAAAACGGATGAACGCTGAGAGAGCCTTTCCGCTTCCGATAGAATCAGAAGCGAGGCTCTTATGATTTTGATTTGACGCGTTTTCTTCACGCAAACCGGTACCCACTTCGCTCGAAAACGCTACAGGTTGCGCCAAAGCCCGACAGCAACCGGCGCGGTGTGACGCCTCACGCGCCGCGCACGACCGTTTTCAGGTAATTATACGCCTTGATGATCTCGATCAGGCGATCTTCCGTCGAGCGATCGCCGCCGTTGGCGTCAGGATGATGCTGCTTCACCAGCATCTTGTATTTCGCCTTCACCATTTCGAGCGTCGCGTCGGCGCCGAGCCCCAATACCTGTAACGCCTTGCGCTCCGCGTTGAATATCTTGCGCGTCTCCGGCTTGGCTTCGAACCCCGGGCCGGAGCGCCATTTTCCTCGCCCGTTGAGTTCGCCGAACACACTGAAAGGATCGGCCATGCCCTCGGTATCGATGGCATCGGCCCCGCCTTTGCCCTTGGCGCCGTTGGCGCCCATTTTCCAGGTCGGGCGATGGCCGGTCAGCGCGTCCTTCTGATAACGCGCGACCGCCTCCGCATTCATGCCCTGGAAAAAATTGTAGGACTGGTTGTAGGCCCGGACGTGGTCGAGGCAAAAATGAAAATACCCGCGTTCGTTGCCGCGACCTTTCGGTGCACGGTGCGATCCCCGGCTCTCACAATCCGGCCACTCACAAGCAACCGCTTCCTCGCGCGCGCGAGGCTGCTTCGCACCGGCCCTTGGCTTGATGCGGATGCTATCGAAGAATTTCGACGTGTCTATCGGCATGGCCTGTGTTTGACACCGCAATGCTCTAGGCTTCAAGTCTTGACATCGCATTTAATCCGGTCGGCGTCCGCGCCATTGACGCAAACGAGCGTTGAGCGTTAAGTCGCTCGCCATGAGCGTCAAGGATAACATCTCTCAGAAACTCGTCGAGGCTTTCGCGCCGGAAAGCCTCGATGTCATCGACGAGTCGTATCTTCATGAAGGTCACGCCGGCCACCGGCCCGGCGGCGAGACGCATTTCCGTATTCATATTGTGTCGCGCGCTTTCGAAGGAAAGAGCCGGGTCGAGCGTCATCGCATGATAAATACGCTGCTCGCCACGGAACTGGCGGGCCCCGTTCACGCGCTGGCGATTCGGGCGGCGGCACCGGGCGAACAAGGGCGCTGAATGCCGGCATGCGGACGGGAAGGTCCGTGCCTGACGGTCGTGTCGACCGGGCGGCGGCCGGCCGGTAAGCACCACCTCGAAGCGGCGTGTCCGTCGCCCGCGCCCCGCGCCGCTCAAAAAATCTGATTCCGCTTTTATCGGAAATTAACCCGCTTTTCAGTACACCGGAGCAAACTACCTTCGTGTTACGGTAAAACACGAATGCATCAGCGCGTGACGCATTCGGATTCGACTCTGGAATCATTCATGGCCGAGGCAGCCTCGACGGCGCTCATCGCGGAACTGGAAGGTGCGGTGAAGGGCGGCTCACCCGAGCGGCGGCTTCAGATGCTTCGCCAGGTCACCGACCTGTTCCTGTCCGATGCCGACCGGCTCAACGAAAATCAGATCGGCGTCTTCGACGACGTTCTCGTCCGGCTGATGGAACAGATGGAGGCGCGCGCGCTGGCGCAACTCAGCACGAACCTTTCGGACTCAAGCCTCGCGCCGAAGGAGACCGTCCGGCAACTTGCGTATCATCAGGATGCGTCGGTCGCCGTACCGGTTTTGACGAAATCAGCCAGACTGTCCGAAGGCGACCTGATTGAAATCGCGAACCTGCGCGGGCCGCAGCACCTGCTTGCCATATCGCACCGCGATACTTTGAGCGAAGGGGTGACCGACGTGCTGCTCAAACGCGGCGACTCGCGGGTCTCCCATACGCTGGCAGGGAATGCGGGCGCGCGCTTCTCCGAACGCGGCTACGCGGTCCTGGTTGAAAGCTCCGGAAAGGATGACGCGCTCGCCGAGAAGCTGGGGCTGCGACTGGACATCCCGATCAAGGCGCTCCGCGAACTTCTTTCCCGGGCCAGCGCGGCGGTGCGCGAGCGTCTGCTCAAGGCCGCACCTCCTGAAATGCGCGCGAGGATTCAAGCGGCGATCCAATCAGTGGTTGAACAGATCGCCTCTCCCAACCTGGCGCCGGTCAACTACGCCGAATCGGAATCGATGGTCCTTGCCCTGAACCGGGCCGGAAAGCTGGGCGACCAGACCATCAACCGCTTCGCGGTACAAGGCGAATATACTCACATTGTTGCCGCGCTCTCGCTTTTGAATTCGGTGAGAACCGAAGCCATCGAGCCGCTGATCACCAACCCTCGCCCCGACGGATTGATCGTTGCCTGCAAGGCCGCACGGCTGAACTGGTCGACAACCCATATGATCCTTCGCAATCGCCCGCATTGCCGTCCTCTGACGGCGCAGGAATTCGAGAACGGTCGCGAGGTGTTCGACGCGCTCTCGCTCTCGTCGGCGCAGCGCACCATCCGCTTCTGGTCCGCCCGCGGATCGGCGAGGAAAGCCGATGCGCCGGACACGGCGGTCGCCATTTCGGATATCTGAGCCATGGGCTGGGGTAATCGAAAAGCGGACCGGGTGACGTTCGCCACCGGCTATGCCGTCCTGATGATGGGAATCGACGGAACCTGGCAACGGCCATGCACCATGCTGGACATCTCCAACAACGGCGCGCGGCTTCAGGTGAAGGACTCGATCGAGGGGCTGAACCTCAAGGAATTCTTTCTGGTGCTGTCGTCGACCGGTCTCGCCTTTCGCCGCTGTGAACTGGTCCGCGCCAATGGCGACGAGATCGGCGTCAAGTTCGTCGAGGACAAGATTTCGGGCAAGAAGAAAGGCCAGGCGCTTGCCAAATCCGATTCGTGACGAGGTCGGCGCGGCAACCCGCGATCGCACATTGTGTTCGAACCGGATCAATCACAGAGCCACCCTTTTGATTCCGTCAGAAGCGCAAAGCCTCCCGCCATCATCGCGAGCCGCCCACGCCTGTCAGGACATCGTCCTCCCCCGCTTCGGCCTGTCGTCGACAGCCTCCCCTCCGAGCGGCACCGGCTGGATGCGCAGCGCCGTGATGCGGTTGCGCTCGCGCCGCAGAACCCTGAAACGAAAGCCGTAAAACGTAAAATTCTGGCCCCGCTCGGGGATCGAGCGCGCCTCATGAATCACGAGGCCCGCGATGGTGGTCGCCTCCTCGTCCGGAAGATGCCAGTCCATGGCGCGGTTGAGATCGCGGATCGGCACCGAACCATCCACCACCACCGAACCGTCGGCCTGTTGCCGAACACCGGCCACCACGACGTCATGCTCGTCCGAGATGTCGCCGACGATCTCCTCGAGAACGTCTTCCAGCGTCACCATGCCCTCGACTTCACCGTATTCGTCGACCACCAGCGCGAAGTGAGTCTTGCGGCGGCGAAACGCCTTAAGCTGATCGGAAACCGGACGCATCTCCGGCACGAACCAGGGCGGCAGCGCGATCGCGTTGACGTTGATGCTGGCTATATCGCCCTCCGAGGCGTGGATCGCCCGCAACAGATCCTTGGCGTGGAGCACGCCGACGATGTTCTCCGGCTTGTCGCGCCAGAGCGGGATGCGGGTGTACTCGCTAGCAAGCACCTCGCGCACCAGTTCCTCCGGAGGCAAGTCGGCATTGATCGTCACCATCGCGGTGCGATGAACCATGACATCCGACACCGCGAGATCGCCGAAGCGGAACACATTCTGGATGTATTCGGCCTCGCCGCTTTCGATTCCGCCGTGCTCGGCGGATTCGCCGACCAGCCCTTCGATCTCCGCGCCGGTCAATACGTCGTGTTGCGAGACTTCCTTGACGCGAAGCGCGCGCAGGATGGCGCGCGAGGCCGAATTGAGCAGCCAGTTCAGCGGATAAAACAGGACGTAGGAGGCATGGAGCGGATAGACGATCCACTGCGACACCGGCTCGGGCTGCCGGATCGCCAGCGTTTTCGGCACCTGTTCGCCGATCACGATGTGCAGCGACGAGAACACAAGAAATCCGGTCAGGAACGCGGTCAAATGCAGCGCCGGTTCCGGCATGCCGAGCGGCCGCAGCAGAGGAGCGAGCAGCGCCTCCACCGTGGGCTCGCCAACCCAGCCGAGACCGAGCGACGCCATGGTGATGCCGAGCTGGCAGCAGGCGAGATAGGCCTCGATGTTGCCCATGATGTCGCGCATCAGCCGCGCGCCGAACTGACCGCGCTCCACCATCGCCTTGACGCGGTAGCCGCGGCTTTTCACCAGCGCGAACTCCGCCGCGACGAAGAACCCGTTGGCGGCCAGCAGCAGCACGGCGAGCAGTATCTGGAGAGTTGAACTCATCGTCTAGGCCGGCGCGTCCGCCAGCTTGCGGGCGAGAAAATCCCGAACCATCGAGGGCTCGACATTCGTTGACACCACCGCCTGACCGATCGCCTTCAGCAGGATGAAGGTCAGCCGGCCGCGCTTGACCTTCTTGTCCTGCGCCATCAGCGTCATCAGCGCATCCGCATCGGCCAGCCCCTCCTGCCTGAAGCCGGCGATGTCCTGCAAGCGCGTCGGCAGACCCGCCGCCGCCAGATGTCTCTCGATACGGGACACGTCGGCGGCTGCGATCATTCCGAGTTGCGCCGAGAGTTCGGCGGCCAGCACCATGCCGATCGAAACGCCCTCGCCGTGATAAAGACGCCCGCAGAATCCGGTCGCCGCTTCCAGCGCGTGGCCGAAGGTATGGCCGAGATTGAGCAACGCGCGCTCTCCGCTCTCGCGCTCGTCGCGGGCGACGATGGCGGCCTTGGCGCGGCAACTGGTGGCGACCGCGTTCTCGCGCGCCGCATCGCCTTTGACGATATCCGCATGGTGGGCCTCCAGCCACGCGAAGAACGCCTCATCGCCGATCAGTCCGTATTTGGCGACCTCGGCATAGCCGGCGCGAAATTGACGCGGCGACAAGGTATCCAGCACAGCGGTGTCCGCGACTACCAGGATCGGCTGGTGAAAGGCGCCGACCAGGTTCTTGCCCTGCGGCGAGTTGATGCCGGTCTTGCCGCCCACGGACGAATCCACCTGCGCCAGCAGCGACGTCGGCACCTGCACGAAATCGACGCCACGGCGTACGATCGCGGCGGCGAAGCCCGCGAGATCACCGACCACGCCGCCACCAAGCGCGACGACAAGATCGTTGCGCTCGATCCTGGCCTTGATCAGTTCCTCACAGACAAATTCGACGCCTTCGTAGCTCTTTGAGACCTCCCCTTCGTCGACGACAATCCGCGACGTTGCGAGACCGGCGCCGATAAGCGATGCCTCGGTTCGCTGAAGCCAATGAGTGGCAACATATTCGTCTGTGACGACGGCGACGCGTGCGCCGGGACGCAACGCGGCGATTCGCTCGCCGAGCGACGGCAGGATGCCCCGGCCGATGACAATGTCGTAGGAACGCTCACCGAGCGCGACATCAACCGTGATCTGGTCTGGGTTTTTCAACGAAGTGCTCATTGCGTGGTGTCAAATCCCTCATCAGGGCCTTTCATCGCGTTTCGCCTGATTTTGGCGACGTCGTTTCGCCGCGGCAAAGCCTGCGATGAAGCAGGCCGATGCATTCATCGACGATCCATTCGTACGGCACGTCGCGCGAGGCGACCGTGATATCCGCCAACCGGTAGATGGGCTCGCGCTCGGCGATGAGGCGCCCGATCGTCGCGGCGGGATCGGCTGTTTGCAGCAAGGGCCTGTCGGCACGACGCCTGACCCGGCGCAGGATCACCTCGGGGTCCGCCTTGAGCCAGATCGAGACCGCCCGCTCGCGGACGCGCGCCCGGGTTTCCTCTCGCAACACGGCGCCGCCACCGGTCGCGAGCACGATCGGACCGCCATTCAACAGCCGTGCGATCACGCGCGCCTCGCCATCCCGGAAATGGGGCTCGCCATGGGTTGCGAAAATTTCGGGAATCGTCATGCCGGCCGCGAGTTCGATCTCGGCGTCGGCATCGACGAACCGCATCCTCAAACGCGACGCAAGACGCCGTCCGATGGTGGACTTTCCGGCTCCCATCATGCCGACGAGCACCAGCGACCGCCCCGCGAGCGCCGCGACGACGGCGGTCTCGGGCGATGCGCCGACATTGGCCGGTGAAACGGTTTCGGGCGTCAAAGGATACCTGCCGGAACACGGTTGCACGTTTAAAATGGATTCGACCTTCGGCCGCTCCGCGGGTGCGATGTCAGGTTGGAACCGCTCATCCCGGCCAGCTATACTACTCTCGTCGAGGGGGTTGCCAGAGACTCTTGCACCCGCCTTGCGAACATGTTGCTACTTGTGGCGTTCGCCTGAAGGTCAATGTCGTGCCCGGGACCGCAAATGCCCAGCCTGTTCCGCTTTCTGACAATCGTCGCGGTACTCGGTGCGATCGGCTACGGCGTGATTTTCGGGCTGGCGAATTTCGTCGATCCGACGCCGCGGGAGATGACGGTGACCGTCCACCCGGATAAATTTCTCAAGAAATAGCTGCTAGTGGTCCGATTCTAACATTTGCATCCCGTTGCGGCAGGGAGTTCCTGCAA
>CAZOOO010000051.1:0-15922 GCA_964581435.1 uncultured Hyphomicrobiales bacterium
GCCAGACGGTGCTCTGCGTCGGCGACCTGATGCTCGACGAGTTCGTGTACGGCGAAATTTCGCGGATTTCGCCGGAGGCTCCGGCCCCGGTCATCGCGGTTCAGCGGAGCGAAGCCAACGTCGGCGGCGCCGGCAACGTCGCGCGCAACATCGCCGCGCTCGGCGCGCGCTGCATCTTTGTCGGATTGGCGGGCGAGGACGAGGCGGGCGGCAGGCTTCGCGCCACGCTCTCGCGCGAAAGCCTGATCGAGCCGCTGTTGATTTCGGATCCGGCGCGGCCGACGACGCGCAAAGTGAGGTTCGTTTCGGAGCATTTTTCCACCCATATGCTGCGCGCCGATTGGGAAACGCCGGCCCCGGCGTCGGGGGCGGTGGAGCAGGCCCTGATCGACGCCATTGTGCCGCAACTGCCGCGCGCCGGCATCGTATTGTTATCCGACTATGCCAAGGGAGTGTTGACGCCGCGGGTGATCCGCACCGTCATCGATGCGGCGCGCGGGCTCGGCAAGCGCGTGATCGTCGATCCGAAGAACGCCAATTTCGGCATCTACCGCGGTGCGACGCTGCTCACGCCGAACCGCAAGGAATTCGCGGATGCGACCCGCAGCCGCGCCGACGACGAGGCGAGCATTGCGACCGCGGCCCGCGAGGTGATGCGGCTCGCCGACTGCGAAGCCCTGCTGGTGACGCAAAGCGAGCGCGGCATGACGCTCGTGCCGGGCGAGGGCGAGGTCATTCATGTTCCCGCTCACACGGTCAAGGTCCGCGATGTGACCGGCGCCGGCGACACCGTCGTCGCCACGCTCGCGGTTTCACTCGCGGCGGGCGCGGACTGGGAGGCCGCATTGCGGATGGCGAGCGCCGCGGCCGCTGTCGCTGTCGCCAAGAGCGGCACCGCGATTGTCACGCTCGCGGAACTGCGCCGCAATGTCCTGCCGCCGGCCTCTCTGGCTGCAGAGGAAAAGATCGCGCGCTCCGCGGGCTACCTTGACCAGCACCTGACGGCGTGGCGTGAACAGGGTCTGCGGATCGGCTTCACCAACGGCTGCTTCGATATCCTGCATCCCGGCCACGTCAAGGTGCTGACCGGTGCGCGCGCCGCGTGCGACCGCCTGATTGTGGGATTGAACAGCGATGCGTCCGTGATGTGGCTGAAGGGTGAGGGGCGTCCGATCCAGAATGAGCGGGCGCGCGCTGAAGTTCTGGCTGCGCTCGAGGCCGTCGATCTCGTCGTGATTTTCGAGGAGGATACGCCGATGAATCTGATCGAACGGATCCAGCCGAACGTGCTCGTCAAAGGCGGGGATTATTCTCTTGAGCAAGTCGTCGGTCAGGAGCTAATTACTGCGCGAGGCGGCGAGGTCGTGCTGATCGACATCCTGGAAGGTTTCAGCACGACATCGCTGGTGAAGCGCGCGGGAGGCCGGGCGTGAGAACGGCGCTGTTCGACCGGCGCGTCTTCGCATCCTCATATGACCTGGACGACGCATGAACCTCCGCCGAAAATTTACGCTTCGAAACGCTTTGATCGCGCTGCATGATCTGATGACGGTCGTGGCGGCTCTGTTTGTGAGCTGCTATTTTCGTTTTGAGGATCCCGATTTTGCCGCTCGCCTACCGCTGCTCATCGAGCTGCTTCCCTACTTCCTGGCCATCTCGGCGGTTGTCTTTTATGTCTTCCATCTGACCACGGCGAAATGGCGATTCATTTCACTTCTGGACGCCCTCAATATCGTCAAGGCATCCTCGCTTCTGGCGCTTGTCATTCTGGTTTTTGACTATGTCGCCATCGCCCCGGAGTTTTACGGCGGGTTCTTTCTTGGAAAAAAGACGATCATACTCTACTGGCTGCTACAGATATTTCTTCTCGCAGCCATGCGCTTCACCTATCGATATTTCCGCTACAGGCGCACTCTGGTTCACGTGAAGGCCGACGACGCGACGCCTGCGATCGTCGTCGGTCGTGCGGCGGATGCCGAAATTCTTTTCCGCTCGGTCGAGAGCGGAGCGGTCAAGCAATTGCGTCCGGTCGGCATGTTGTCGCCGTCGCCGGCTGATATCGGCCAGACGGTGCGCGGCGTTTCGGTTCTGGGGGGAGTGGACGAACTCGAAGAGGCGATAGCTGATATCGCGGAGCGGCAGGGACCGATCAAGCGTATCATCATGACGCCTTCGGCATTCGAACCCGATGCCCGGCCGGAAGCGGTTCTTGCCCACGGCCGCAAACTGGGCATCAAGGTCAGCCGGTTGCCTTCGCTTGGAGAGGGAGGGGAGATCCCGCGCCTGACGCCGGTCGCTGTTGAAGATCTCCTGCTTCGCCCGAGCCGTATCATTGACTACGAGCGACTCGAAGGACTGATCAAGAACAAGTCGATTGTCGTGACCGGCGGCGGCGGATCGATCGGCTCCGAGATCTGCAAACGTGTCGTGACGTTCGGTGCGAGTCGTCTGCTGATCGTCGAGAATTCCGAACCCGCGCTCTACGCGATCGTGGAGGAACTCGGCGCCACCAGCCGAACCGCTATCGTGGAAGGACGCATTGCCGACATCCGCGATCGCGAGCGGCTGATGCGCCTGATGAACGAATTCAAGCCCGACATCGTGTTTCATGCGGCTGCGCTCAAGCATGTTCCCATCCTCGAGCGGGACTGGGGCGAGGGCGTCAAGACCAACATTTTCGGTTCAGTCAATGTCGCCGATGCCGCGCTGGCATCGGGTGCCGAATCCATGGTGATGATCTCCACCGACAAGGCGATAGAACCGGTGTCGATGCTCGGGCTGACCAAACGTTTTGCCGAGATGTATTGTCAGGCGCTGGATCGCGAGCTGGCGGTGGGCACGATTGACAAGGTTCCGATGCGGCTGATTTCGGTTCGCTTCGGCAACGTGCTGGCGTCGAACGGATCGGTGGTGCCGAAGTTCAAGGCGCAGATCGAGGCCGGCGGCCCGGTGACTGTCACGCATCCGGACATGGTTCGCTACTTCATGACGATCCGCGAAGCCTGCGATCTCGTCATTACGGCCGCCAGCCACGCAGCGATGCCGGAAAGCCATGATGTGTCGGTGTATGTCCTGAACATGGGTCAGCCGGTGAAGATCGTCGATCTCGCCGAACGCATGATCAGCCTGTCCGGCCTGCAGCCTCACCGCGACATTGAGATTGTTTTTACCGGCGTGCGGCCGGGCGAAAGAATGAACGAAATTCTGTTTGCGAGCGAGGAGCCGACGATCGAGATCGGCTTGCCGGGAATCCTGGCGGCAAAACCGAACGAGCCGCCGATGGACACCGTTCGCGAGTGGATCGCGGTCCTGAAGGAAGCCGTCGCGAGCGAGAACAAGCTGGCGATCCGCTCGATCCTGAAAGATGCCGTGCCGGAATTCGGCGTGCATTCCGCGCAAACCTCGCCTCTCGCGCCCGATATGCCGCGATGAACCGCTGCGTTACTCGGCGCTCCCGACCGAGGCCGATCCTTTCTGCCCCTTCTCGACGCTGGAAATCCGGACGGCCTTGCGCAGCGCAAGATAGAGCAAGGCAGCCGAAATCAGTATTTTTACCGTTGAAAGCGGAATCTGGCGCATTGCGCTTGTCCGTGCCGAGGTTAAGTTGGCCGTCGGGCTCTTGGGGACAAAGCGGGTTTGTTGTCTTGGTATGGTTCTGGATTGCCTCCGGCGGCCGCGCCCGGCAGGGTACTGCGGTTATGCGACGCCATGGATAACGCGGCGCGGCTACCTTCGCAGCCCGCGGCTCACATTTCTTGAGGAGCGAAATGTCGGATCATCCGATATTGGTTACCGGCGCGGCGGGCTTTATCGGGTTTCACGTCGCAGGTCGACTCCTGAAACAGGGGCATCGGGTTGTCGGCATTGACAGTCTCAACGATTATTATGATCCCGCACTAAAGGAGTGTCGGCTTGAGATCCTGCGCGAGGATTCGCGCTTCCGTTTCGTCAAGGCCGATCTGGCTGATCGCAAGGCGGCGGCCGCTTTGTTCGCCGAACATCATCTTTCGGTCGTGCTCCATCTCGCGGCGCAGGCGGGGGTACGATACTCGTTGCGAAATCCCCACGCCTACGTGGATTCAAACCTGACAGCGTTTGTAAACGTTCTTGAAGGCTGTCGTCACGGCTCCTGTCCTCACCTGCTCTTTGCTTCATCGTCCTCCGTTTACGGCGCCAACACAAAGCTTCCCTTTTCCGTTCATGACAATGTCGATCACCCGATCAGCCTCTATGCGGCGACGAAGAAGTCCAATGAACTGATGGCGCACGCTTACAGCCACCTCTACCGCATTCCGATGACGGGATTGCGTTTTTTCACGGTCTATGGCCCGTGGTACCGGCCCGACATGGCGCTCTACAGGTTCGCCGATGCGATCGTCGCGGGGCAGCCGATCAAGCTGTTCAACCATGGCAACATGCAGCGGGATTTCACCTTCGTGGATGACATCGTGGAAGCCGTTATCCGCCTGATAGATCGCGCGCCACAGGCTCATGCAAGCTGGTCAGGCGATGCCCCGGATGCGGGGACCAGTTCGGCTCCCTGGCGAATCTATAATATCGGCAACAACAAGCCCGCGGAGTTGATGGGCGTCGTCGCTCTTCTGGAGAAGGCGCTAGGACGATCCGCGCAAAAGGAATTGCTGCCGATGCAACCTGGCGACGTACAGGCGACATTTGCTGATATCGACGACCTTACCCGTGACGTCGGTTTCCGCCCCTCGACGTCGCTGGAGGATGGTATCCATCGTTTTGCCGACTGGTATTGTCGGTATCATCGGGTCAATTGATGGGCTGTCGGGGTTTTCATGATCCGATCAAGTGCCGAGGGCTTTCGTCTGAAAAGGGCTTTCGTCTGAAAGCCTGTGGCGTCCCTTTGATCCGGGTTCGCATCGATCAAGGCGGCTGGACTGATCCTACTGTGTTGAATCAGACACCAGGCTTGTCGAGCATGATCTCGTCCGAAAACCGGTTTCCACTTTTCGGGATCATGCTCTAAGGATCTGCGAACGTTGGAACCGGGATGGACAAATCAAGCATGCGGAGATGGTCCTGTGAGTGAGCGTATCGTCCCGCTCATCATGTGCGGCGGCGCGGGAACCCGGCTGTGGCCAGCCTCGCGGGAGGGGCGTCCGAAGCAGTTTCTGCCGTTGTTCGGGCCGCGTTCGACGTTTCAGGATACGCTGAGACGAGTTTCCGACCCCGAGCTGTTCGAGCGGCCGATCGTGGTCACTAACGCCGCCTACCGGTTCATGGTGCTTGAACAGCTTGCAGAGATCGGGCTTGAAGCCGCCATCCTGCTGGAGCCGGCGCGTCGTGATTCCGGGCCGGCGATCGCCGCCGGCGCTGCCTTCGCGCAGATGCGCAACAGCGAGGCGGTCGTGCTCGCGCTTGCCGCCGATCATGTTGTCCGCGACACCGAAGCTTTCGTCGCCGCCTGCCGCCAGGGACTGGCTGCCGCCAATGGGGGCCGTATCGTGACCTTTGGCGTACGGCCGCAGCGTCCGGCGACGGAATACGGTTATATCAACCCCGGCGCGGCGATTGCGGGCGAGGTGCGGGAGGTGACGACGTTTGTGGAAAAGCCCGATCCGCAAACCGCCGCCGGCTACCTCGATGCGGGGTATCTCTGGAACAGCGGCAATTTCATGTTCCGTGCGGCGGTTCTGCTGGATGAGTATCGCAACGTCGATCCGGACAGCGTCGCCGCCGTAACCGATGCGGTATCCCATGCCGACCGGGATCTGGGTTTCATTATTCTCGATCCGGAAGCTTTTTCGAGATCGCGGGCGATTTCGATCGATTACGCCGTCATGGAAAAGACCGCTCATGCGGCCGTGGTGCCGGTCGATTGCGGCTGGTCGGACGTCGGATCGTGGCATGCGGTTTGGGAATTATCGGACAAGGACGGGCAGGGTAATGCGGCGCAGGGAATCGCCGTGTTCGAGGATTCTCGCAACTGCAATGTCGCGACCGACAAAGCGCTGGTCGCGCTGGAAGGTGTCGACGATCTCGTCGTGGTCGCCACGCAGGATGCCGTGCTGGTGTCGCGCCAGAAAGATGCCAACGGGCTGAAGCGCCTGGTTATGAAATTGAAGAGCCTGGCGCCAGAGGTCACGGAAGAACATCTGCGGGTCCATAGGCCCTGGGGCGCTTATCAGTCGGTCGACAGGGGCGAGCGGCACCAGGTCAAGCGCATCACCGTGAAGGCCGGCGACCGGCTGTCGCTGCAAAAACATCACCATCGCTCGGAGCACTGGATCGTGGTGCGCGGCACGGCGAGGGTGACGGTCGACGATCTTGTCAAAATCGTGCACGAGAACGAGTCGATCTATATCCCGATCGGAGCCGTCCACCGGCTGGAGAACCCGGGCAAGATTCCGCTGGAACTGATCGAAGTGCAGACCGGAAGCTACCTCGGCGACGACGACATCGTGCGGATCGAGGATGATTACCGGCGAAACTGAGCTACGGCCGGGAAGCCGAATCGGCTAAACTATGGATACATTTTTTAGGCTCTGTTCCAAAGACGCGTTCATCGTTCTACCGGTCAGAATGCCATGTAATTCTTTGAATCAAAACGTGTTGGGATTGTTGTTCCTCTAATCGCCTCTGTCGTTATGGCGTGCTAGAGAGAGCGTGCGGTTGGGTTCGGGGGTGCCTAGATCACGATGATTTTGGATCGAATCGATCCAAAATCATGAACGTGATCGATTTCAGTATTTTGAGACGCCGGATGCGGGCGGAAAACCGTTACACACTTTTCCTCATCCCGCTCTAGGCTGTCGATTTTTTGGGGTACCTGATGAGTTCGAAGGCGTCTGCATTGAAAACTGCTGCACTGAAGCCATCTGCACTGAAACCATCTGCGGTGAAAACTGCGGCGTCCGAACGTTTGCTGCGCGTCGGCGTGATTGGCGCGGGTATTATGGGCAGCAATCACGGCCGTGTGCTGGCCGGTCTTCCGGGCGTCAGGCTCGTCGGCATCGTTGACCCCTTGCCCGGACATCGTGCCCGCGCGGCCGAGATGACCGGGTGCCGAACCTTCGGGACATTCGATGAGCTGCTCGACGCCGGCGTCGACGCGGTGACCATCGCCGCGCCGACGCATCTTCATTGTGAACTCGCGCTGGCCTGTATCGCACGCGGCGTTCATGTCCTGGTCGAGAAGCCAATCGCCTCGACGGTCGAGGAGGGATATCAGATCGTTGCAGCCGCGCGCCAGGCTGGCTTGACCCTGATGGTCGGCCATGTCGAGCGCTTCAACCCGGCGGTCGCCGCCATCAAGCAGGCGATCAAGGGGGAGGACATTCTCTCGATCGCGATCACGCGGGTCGGGCCGTTTCCGCCGCGCATGTCGAACGTTGGGGTTGTGATCGACCTCGCCGTGCATGATATCGATCTGATCCGCTGGTTTACCGAATCCGAGATCGTCGATGTTCAGCCCCAGCTCTCCTGCGCGGTCGCCGAGCGGGAGGACATCGCGCTGCTTCAGTTCCGGACCGCATCCGGCGTGCTCGCGCATATCAACACGAACTGGCTGACGCCGTTCAAGGCCCGCAACGTCACGGTGGCAACCCGCGGCAAATACGTGACTGGCGATCTGCTGACCCGCCAGGTCACGGAATGTTTCGGCTTCCAGCCGGACGGCAGCTACTCCATGCGTCACCTGCCGGTCGGCCACGATGAACCTCTGCGCGCCGAACTGATCGCGTTTGCGGATGCGGTGCGTTCGGGCAAGGCTCCCGCCGTGGGAGGCGCCGAAGGCGTCGCCAGTCTCGAGATCGCGACTAGATGCCTCCAGGATCAATCTCCCGTCGTTCCGCCGGTGTCGGCGGCGCGCCGCGCTGCCGGCTGATCGTCCGGAGGACAGGATGCAGCAACATATGCCTTCACAGGCGATTTCATTCATCGACGTCGCCGGGCAGCGCCGCCGACTGGGCACGCGTATCGACGACGCGGTAGCGCGGGTGCTGACGCATTGCCAGTTCATCAACGGTCCCGAGGTCGCAGGTCTGGAGGCCGATCTTGCGGCCTTCACCGGCGCGAAGCATGTGGTGGCCTGCGCAAGCGGCACCGATGCGCTGTTGATGGTACTGCTGGCGAAGAATGTCGGCCCCGGCGACGCAGTCATTTGTCCGACATTCACGTTCTGCGCGACCGGCGAGGTCGTGGCGCTGCTCGGGGCGACGCCCGTGTTTGTCGATGTTGATGAGACAACCTTCAATATCGACATCGCTTCGCTCAAGAACGGCATCGCCGTCGCGAAAAGCCAGGGTCTCAGGCCCCGGGCCATCATCCCGGTCGACCTGTTCGGTCAGCCCGCGGATCATGATGTGATCGCAGCGGTCGCCGCGGCGGAGGGGCTGTTCGTCTTGGACGACGCCGCGCAAGGTTTTGGCGCGACCTACAAGGGGCGGCGGCTGGGGACGTTCGGGCTTGCGACCGCGACCAGTTTCTTTCCCGCCAAGCCTCTCGGCTGCTACGGCGACGGTGGAGCGATCTTCACCGACGATACTGAGTTGGCCGAAACCTTGCGCAGCGTTCGGGTGCATGGTCAGGGATCCGACAAGTACGACAACGTGCGGCTGGGACTCACGGGCCGCATTGATACCATGCAGGCGGCCATCCTGATCGAGAAACTCAAGATATTCCCTGACGAGATTTCAGCGCGCGATGCGGTCGCCAGGCGCTACAATGAAGCGCTCGGGCAGGTTGTCATCGTGCCTCGCGTGGCGCCGGATTGCACCTCGGTATGGGCGCAGTACACGATCCGGGTGCCGAACGGGAGCCGCGATGCGCTGGCGTCGGCGCTAAAGGCGCAGGGCATTCCGACAGCGATCTATTATCCAAGGTCGCTGCATCAACAGACCGCCTATCGAAACTTCCCGGTCGCGGCCGGCGGCCTTGCGGTCAGCGAAAGGCTGTCGGCCGAGGTGATCAGCCTGCCGATGCATCCCTATCTCGATGAATCGACACAGGACCGGATCATTGAGGCTGTGCGCGCCGCGCTTTCGAACTGATTCCGGCATTTTGCGCGGCAGGGCTATCCTGTAGAAACGCTGGATGCTTGGACGCATTTTCACCGTCGGCGGTTATACGCTGCTATCGCGGATCACGGGGTTTGCACGCGACATCATGCTCGCGGCGATTCTGGGCGCGGGGCCGGTCGCGGATGCGTTCTTCGTGGCGCTGCGATTGCCGAATCATTTCCGGGCGATTTTCGCCGAAGGCGCTTTCAACGCCGCGTTCGTGCCCGCTTACGCGCATGTCTCCGCTCGCGGCCTAGCTTCCGCGAAATTGTTCGCCGGCCGCATCTTCACGTTGCTGTTGCTGTCGCAGGTGATCCTGCTGGCGATCGCATGGCTGTTCATGCCGCAGGTCATCGCGCTGCTCGCGCCCGGTTTCGTCGACGACCCGGCTCGCGGTGAACTCGCCGTTTCGCTGACGCGGATCACCTTTCCTTATCTTCTCCTGATCACGCTGGTGACGCTGTATGGCGGAATGCTGAATGTCATGCACCGCTTCGCCAGCGCGGCCGCGGCGCCGATCTTCCTAAATCTGTCGGTGATGATGACATTGGCGCTTGCGGCATTCTTCCCGAACGCGGGTTATGCCGCAGCGTGGGGCGTGCTGATCTCCGGCTTCCTGCAATATTTTCTGTTGGCGGCCGACGCCGCGCGGCACGGCCTGATGCCGCGGCTGGCGCGTCCGACGCTCGACGCCGACGTGCGCGGTTTCTTTCGCGCGCTCGGACCCGCGACCGTGGGCTCCATGGGAACGCAACTGGCGATGTTCGCCGATACCATCATCGCCACCTTTCTTCCGGTAGGCGCCTTGTCGGCGCTGTATTACGCCGACCGGCTCAATCAATTGCCGATCGGAGTGATCGGCATCGCCATCGGCACCGTGCTGCTGCCGGAAATGTCGCGGCGGATCACGGACGGCGATCTTGCGGGCGCGATGGCGTCGCAGCGCCGCGCGTTCGAGTTTTCGCTGCTGTTTTCGATGCCGTTCGTCGCGGCGTTTCTCACCGTGCCGGATGTCATCATGCGGGCGATGTTCGCGCGCGGCGCTTTCTCGGCGGCGGATGCGGCGGCGGCCGGCGCGACGCTTGCCGCCTACGCCGTCGGGCTCATCCCCTTTGTCCTGATCAGAAGCGCGGTCGCCGCGTTCTACGCGCGCAAGAATACCGCGACGCCGGTGAAGGCCTCGCTGACCGGGCTCGGGGTCAATCTCGCGCTCAAGGTGGCCCTGATGGGCTCGCTGGCGCAGGTCGGCCTCGCGCTCGCCACCGCGGCCGGAGCCTGGGTCAACCTGCTGCTCGTGGTCGGATTCGCGGTGCGGGCGAAATTCGTCGAGGTCGATCGCCTGTTTCTGGTCTCGCTCGGCAAGCTTCTGTGCGCTGGCGCGATGCTGGCGGCCGCGCTGTGGTTTACCGCGCGCTTCGCCTCGGGTCAGTTCGCGCACTGGACCGCGATGCGCGACGAGGCTGCGCTCGGGTTGCTGGTGATCGTCGGTGCGGTCGTCTATGCCGGCGCGATTTTGCTGCTGTTCGGTCCGCGCTGGCTGAAGGCGATGGTGCGGGGGTAGCGATCGATTGCGTGAGCCGCGCGAGCATTGTGCTCGGGAGTGTTTCGCTGCACTATTGTGGCGATCCGGGAATGTTGCTTGGAGATCCCATGTCTCCCGTTAAAATGGCTGCCGTCAAGTTCGGCATGGGCCGAAGCGTCCGGCGCAAGGAAGACGAGGCCTTCATTCGCGGCAAGGGGCGCTATACCGACGATCATGCGCCGCTTGATGCGCTACATGCGCTGATGCTGCGCTCTCCCCACGCTCACGCGACGTACAGGATCGATGTGTCGCGCGCTTGCCGCCTGCCTGGGGTTGCCCTGATTCTCACTGCGGCCGATGTCGCCGATCTCGGGGGCTTGCCCTGCCAATTCAGTTTGCCTGACCGGCCTCTCACCGCGCCGCCGTACCCTATTCTGCCGAAGGACGAAGTGCGGCATGTCGGCGACGCCGTTGCTTTTGTGGTCGCCGATACGGTCGAGCACGCGCGCGACGCGATCGAGGCGATCGAGGCCGAGTGGACGCCGCTGGCCTCGGTCGTCGGCGTTGCCGATGCCGTGAAGGATGGCGCGCCCCAGGTCTGGCCCGATCACGCCGGCAACGTTCTGTTCGACGTTTCGCTCGGCGACCGGAAGGCGGCCGATGCCGCTTTCGCCGCGGCGGATGCCGTGGCGGAGATTTCGATCGTCAACCCGCGCGTCGTCACCAACTATATGGAGACGCGCGGCGTGGTCTGCGAATATGACGCGAGGCGAGATCATCTGACGCTGACGGTCGGCAGTCAGGGCAGCCATCGCCTGCGTGAGATTCTCTGCGAGACCGTGCTGAAGATACCGTTGGAGAAGATGCGCGTGATCTGCCCGGATGTCGGCGGCGGATTCGGCACCAAGCTGTTTCCCTATCGCGAATACGCGCTGATCGCGGTCGCCGCGAAGAAACTTCACAGGGCGATCAGATGGACGGCGGAGAGGTCGGACCATTTCGTCGGCGACTCGCAGGGGCGCGACAACGTCACGACCGCGCGCATGGCGCTGGCCAACGACGGCAGGTTCCTCGGCATGGATGTCGACCTGATGGGAGACATGGGCGCCTATCTCTCGACCTTCGGTCCCGACATTCCCTATAGCGGGGCCGGGATGCTGCCGGGCCTCTACGATATCCAGGCGTTTCATTGCCGTGTCCGCGCCGTGTTCACCAATACCGTGCCGGTCGATGCCTATCGAGGCGCGGGTCGGCCCGAGGCAGCCTATGTCGTGGAGCGGCTGGTCGATGCCGCGGCACGCAGGATCGGCATGACGCCGGACGCGATCCGGCGCAGGAACTTCATTTCACCGGAAGCGATGCCGTACAGGACCGCCACGGGCAAGGTCTATGACTCCGGCGATTTCGCGACGCACATGACGCGCGCGATCGAGATCGCGAAATGGCGGGAATTTGCCGAGCGGGCCGAGGCCGCGAAAAAGCGGGGTCTTGTTCGTGGCATCGGTCTGGCGACCTATGTCGAGGTCTGCGGCACCATGGGACGCGAGCGTGCGGACGTGCGGCTTGATGCCAATGGCGACGTCACGGTGCTGATCGGCACGCAATCGACCGGGCAGGGCCATGCCACCGCCTATGCGCAGATCATCGCCGATCAGTTCGGGATGCCTCCCGAGCGGGTTCACATGATTCAGGGCGACACCGATGCGGTCGCCACCGGTCTTGGAACCGGAGGGTCGAGTTCGATTCCGTCCGGCGGCGTCAGCGTCGAGCGGGCGACCCGCAAGCTCGGCGCGCTGCTCCGTGAGGTCGCCTCCGAGGCGCTCGAAACCAGCGCCGCCGACCTCGAGATCAGCGACGGCGAGATCCGGATCGCCGGCACTGACCGCTCCGTTTCCTTCGCCGACATCGCCAAGCGCGCCGATGTGTCGAAGCTGACGGCCGACGAGAGTTTCAGCAGCGCCGACGGCACCTATCCCAACGGCACCCATCTCGTGGAAGTCGAGATCGATCCGGCGACCGGCAGGATCGGGTTGGTGAATTACGTGGTCGTCGATGATTTCGGCGTGACGTTGAATCCGCTGCTGCTTGCGGGGCAGGTCCATGGCGGCGCCATGCAGGGCATTGGCCAGGCGCTGATGGAGCAGGCGGTCTATGACGCGGACGGGCAGCTTGTCACCGGCACGTTGATGGATTACGCGTTGCCGCGCGCTGCCGACGGCGTCTCGATCACCTTCGAGACCCGCAACGTTCCCTGCGCCACCAATCCTCTCGGGGTCAAGGGGGCGGGCGAAGCAGGCGCCATCGGCTCCTGCCCGGCGGTGGTCAACGCCATCATCGACGGCCTGTGGCGCGAATACGGGATCGACCATATCGACATGCCGGCCACGCCCGAGCGAGTCTGGACGGCGATCCGGGACGCTCAACGGCGCCTGTGAAGATGTCGGCCTGGAATGGGCCGTCGCGTCCGGGGCATCATAAATCGTGAGAATCCTGCTCGATCGTGGCGGCGCAAGGCTTGTGCTGATCTTTACACCCTCATCAGGTGAACAGTGACCCGAGGAGCGACGGCCGCAACCAGTTCTGACGAACAGCTATTGACAGGACGGCTTGCCCGCGGGGCAAGCCGTCAGTGAGGGCAGATTGCATGAAAGTAGAAGAGAAGCCAAAATTGCTGCTTTTACATGCACTTCCTCTGGATGGGAGCATGTGGGCTGGGCAAGCAGAACTTCTTCCAGGCGCAACCTATGCACCTACGCTCTATTCGCTGGGCGATCGCATCGAAACATGGGCGGCCGAAGCTCTGAAGCTTACGAAAGGAAATCGCCTGATCGTGGTCGGCTGCTCCGTTGGCGGGTCTTGCGCATTGGAGATTGCCGCTATTGCGCCCGACCGCGTTGCCGCCTTGGTTCTTATCGGGACCAAGGCCAACCATAGGCCAGACCCTGCATTTCATGCTTCGGCTCTCGAAACCCTCCGCAAAGACGGGCTGGAGACTGCGTAGCAGACCTTCTGGGAGCCTCTGTTTTTCAAGCGAGCCGCGCCTGAGGTGGTCAGTGAAGCAAAGAGCATTACACTTCGTCAGTCGTCCGAGGATGTGGCGCAAGGTATAACCGTCTTTCATACCCGCCCAAGCAGGGGGCAGGTCCTTGCAACATTTCCGCGCCCGGTCATCGTAGTGGCTGGATCAGACGATATAGCTCCTGGTCTTAGCGCTAAACAGGCTGATTTGGCTCCATACGGTCGTCTGCATGTCATTCCCGAATGTGGGCATTACGTGCCTCTGGAACGGCCAGATGCGCTGAATCTGATTCTCCGCGAGGTGATCGCCGAGCAATCCTGAATAGAACTGCCTTGTCGCGGAGACCCTAATTCAACATCAGGCCGACTCGTTGCGTGCGTCATTTTACTTCGTGACCTGACCACGGATTTCGCCGCCGGGATGGGCCGCGGTGTGGACGTTGACATAGTATTTCCCGGCCAGGAGGTCGGCAGCTTGCGCATCGGTCAGCATGGCGCTGCCTTCGGACGGGCTCGACGTCGCATCGGGAATCGGAACGGCAATGCCCGCGTTCTGGCCGACGTCTGCCGGGCCGTGGAAGTGGGCGGCCGTCGCCGGACCGGTCAGACCCGAATAGGTCAGCTTCCAGGTCAGCTTTTTGGACGCGGCGTCATAATCGGCGTCGAGCGTCCCGCTGCCCTTGCTGGTGTTGGCGGGCACTTCGGATGCGCCGTTCAGCGTCGCTTTCAGCTTTTCAGCGGACGCCTGGCCCGCGAGCGTGACAGCGGTAGCGAAGGTGAGGAAGGCGAGAACACTCCTGGTGGCTTTCATCGTTTTTCTCCCGAGCGGATTCAGCTTGACGCAAACTCCAACGGGAATGGCCGCAGCTTGTTCCCCGCAGGAAGCAGCTATGTCGATCCGAACGCCTTGAACGTAATAATGGTGTAGGTGTCCTGAATGCCGGGAATGACCTGTACCTTTTCGTTGACGAAGCGTCCGATATCGGTGTCGTTATCGACATAGAACTTCGCCAGCAGGTCGTAGTCGCCGGCGGTGGAGTAAATCTCGGAGGCGATCTCGGCTTCGGCGAGAGCGTTGGCGACGGCATAGGATTGGCCAAGCTTGCACTTGAACTGAACGAAGAAGGGGACCATCGCGCATCTCCGAAAGGATGAAGCCTCAATATAGCGGTTTCGGGTCGGGAGAACACCGGTCGCGCCCGAGAAAGCAAGCAGCGACTGCCGCCTCCGCCGACAAACACCGCGGCCTATCGCTGCCGTGCTGCGATCATTATGCTGGCGTAATCCGATGCCCTTACGCGAGAAAATGATGACAACCCCGATCGCCTTGACTATCGCGGGCTCCGATTCCAGCGGCGGCGCGGGAATTCAGGCCGATCTCAAGACGTTCGCCGCGCTCGGTGTCTATGGAGCGTCCGTCATCACGGCGCTGACGGCGCAGAACACGCAAGGCGTCACCGGAATCCACCATGTTCCGGCGCATTTCGTGACCGCGCAGATCGATGCGGTGTTCGGCGATCTCGATGTCGGAGCCGTCAAGATCGGCATGACCGCGGAGGCCGCCGCGATCGATGCCATCGTCGCCGGCGTGTTGCGCTGGACACCCGCGCATGTGGTGCTCGATCCGGTGATGGTCGCGACCTCGGGGGCTCGTCTGCTGGAGTCCGATGCGGTCGAGGCATTACGGAGAAAACTCGTTCCGCGGGCGCAACTGATGACGCCGAACTTGCCGGAAGCCGCCATGCTGCTCGACGAGCCCGTTGCCGAGGACGAAAGCGATATCGTCCGGCAGGGCCGGCGGTTGCTGGAGTTGGGCTGTGCTGCGGTCTTGATCAAGGGCGGGCACATGCACGGCCCCGAGAGCGTCGACTATCTTGTCACTCGCCAGGGGACGCTGACGCTTGCCGCTCCGCGTGCCGCCACGAAGAATACCCACGGCACCGGCTGTTCGCTGTCATCGGCGATCGCCGCGGGCCTGGCTAAAGGCGACGGCATGGAAACCGCCGTGCGCGGAGCGAAAGCTTACATCACGGCAGCGATCGCAGCCGCCGACCGGCTGGATATCGGTCGCGGCCACGGACCTGTTCATCATTTTCACAGGTTCGATCTGGGCTGACGGTTGCCGTCGGATTATGTCCGTCATTCCGAAGTTCGCATACCCATGCCGCAACCTTTGATGCGAACTTCGGAATCAAAGGGGCACTAGATCACGATGATCCTGGATCGAATCGATCCAGGATCATGAACGTGATCGATTCCAATATTTTGAGACGCGGGATGCGGGCGGGAAAACCGCTCCACACTTTTCCTCATCCCGCTCTAGTGGTCAGATTCTAACATTTGCATCCCGTTG
>CAZOOO010000052.1:0-15758 GCA_964581435.1 uncultured Hyphomicrobiales bacterium
GATCACGTTCATGATCCTGGATCGATTCGATCCAGGATCATCGTGATCTAGAATCATAAAATTGCTGGTGTCCTTTTGATTCCGAAGTTCGCATCAAAGGTTGCGGCAAGGGTATGCGAACTTCGGAATCGGGACACTGGACCGGATCGATGAGAGATTCTTCCCGATCATGCACCGGCGTTATTTTAAGGCATGTCTGAAACGGATGTGAGATCATCTACCGTAAAAGCAGCACCTGAGAAGTCGTCGTCTCTGAAATAAGCGCTGCGTGAGATCAGGACAGGAATTCCGGCGGCCGATGCGGCAGCGAGACCGATGCCGGAATCTTCGATGGCGAGGCATTGCGATCCCGGCAGATCCAGTTGGGAAAGAACCTTGAGATAGACGTCCGGCGCAGGCTTCTTGTTCCGCACCTCGTCCCCGGCGACAATAGCCGTAAACCACCGCGCCCAGTCCCTACCCAACGAGACCGTAAGCAACACATCGATATTGTCGCGCGAGGTTGTGGTCGCAAGCGCCAGAGGCTGCGCGCGCTTTCGTGCCGCGGTCAACAGGGCCTGAACGCCCGGCCGAAGCGAACAGCCGCCATTGGCCACCAGTTCGGCGTACAGCTTGGTTTTGGCTCGATGCAGTTCGGCGATCTCGAGATCCGACAGCAGCGGAGACATCCCGTTTCGCGGCGCGTCGAATGCGCGGATGCGTTCCTTTCCTCCTGTCACCCGCAGCAATTCTTTATAGAGGGCGCGGTCCCAGCACCAATCAAGGCCGGCTTCGGCGAATGCGGTATTGAAGGCACTGCGATGGGCCTCCTCCGTTTCGGCGAGCGTTCCGTCGACATCGAAGATCAGGGCGCGAGCCTGAACGATCAAGGCTCTTACGTCATCCGGCGGTACGCCATTGGCGAACGCTTCGCTCATTCCATTTCACCGATAGGCAGATCGCAGAGAACGATGCGATCGATATGTCATCCCGCGGCTGCCGTCGCGGTCTCGTTGCCGTTGCAGAATAGAGAAACATCGGCGCCTGATGTTTAAATATTACGCCACCATATCCCTGGTTTTCTCGGCGCGCTTGCGCTCGTTGGGATCGAGATGCTTCTTGCGCAGGCGTATCGACTTCGGCGTCACCTCGACCAGTTCGTCGTCCTCGATATAGGCCAGCGCTTTCTCCAGCGTCATCCTGATCGGCGGCGTCAGCCGAACCGCCTCGTCTTTTGAGGTGGTGCGGATGTTGGTGAGCTGCTTGCCCTTCAGCACGTTGATTTCGAGGTCGTTATCGCGCGTGTGTTCGCCGACGATCATGCCGCGATAGACCCTCCAGCCTGGCTCGATCATCATCGGGCCGCGATCCTCCAGCTTGAACATCGCGTAGGCCACGGCTTCGCCCTGTTCATTGGAGATCAGCACCCCGTTGCGCCGGCCTTGAATATCGCCCTTGTAGGGCGCGTAGCCGTGGAACAGGCGGTTCATGATCGCGGTCCCGCGAGTATCGGTCAGAAGCTCGCCCTGATAGCCGATCAGGCCGCGCGTCGGCGCGTGGAAAACCAGCCGCAGCCGGTTGCCGCCCGATGGCTTCATTTCCATCATCTCGGCCTTGCGTTCGCTCATCTTCTGCACGACGACGCCGGAGTGCTCCTCGTCGACGTCGATCATGACCTCCTCGATCGGCTCCTGCCAGTCGCCGCTGGTCTCGTCCTTTTTCAGCACCACGCGCGGCCGCGATACCGACAGTTCGAATCCCTCGCGCCGCATGGTCTCGATCAGGATCGCGAGCTGCAATTCGCCGCGGCCCGATACCTCCATCGAATCCTTGTCCGTAGCCTCCGTCACGCGTAGCGCGACATTGCCTTCAGCCTCGCGCAGCAATCGGTCCCGGATCATGCGGCTCGTCACCTTGCTGCCCTCGGTGCCGGCCAGCGGCGAATTATTGACCATGAAGGTCATGGAGACCGTCGGCGGATCGATCGGCTGCGCCGGAAGCGGCTCTTCCACGGCGGGATCGCAGAAGGTGTCGGCGACCGTCCCCTTGGTCAATCCCGCGATGGCGACGATGTCGCCGGCCGTCGCCTCCTCGAGCGGCGTGCGCTCAAGGCCGCGGAAAGCGAGGATTTTGGAGATACGGCCCTGCTCGATCAGTTTTCCGTCCCGCGCCAGCACCTTGATGCTCTGGTTCGGCTTGATCATCCCGGAGGAGATTCGGCCGGTGATGACACGGCCCAGATACGGATTGGCCTCGATGATCGTTCCGATCATGCGGAACGGTCCGTCTTCCACCTGCGGCGGCGGAACATGCCGGACGATCAGGTCGAACAGCGGCTGCATTCCGGCATCCTGGGAGCCTTCCGGGCTATCCGCCATCCAGCCCTGCTTGGCCGAACCGTAGAGGATGGGAAAGTCGAGCTGTTCGTCGCTGGCGTCGAGCGCCGCGAACAGGTCGAACACCTCGTTGATGACCTCGGTCGGACGAGCGTCCGGGCGATCCACCTTGTTGATGACGACGATCGGCTTCAACCCGACTTTCAGAGCCTTGGAGACCACGAACTTGGTCTGCGGCAGCGGACCTTCGGCGGCATCCACCAGCACCAGGGCGCCATCCACCATGTTGAGGATGCGCTCGACTTCACCGCCGAAATCCGCGTGGCCGGGGGTATCCACGATATTGATGCGGATGTCGTTCCATTGCACCGAGGCGGCCTTGGCGAGAATGGTGATGCCGCGTTCGCGTTCCAGGTCGTTGGAGTCCATGGCGCGCTCGACCACGCGCTGATTGTCGCGGTAGGTGCCGGACTGCTGGAGCAGGCGATCCACGAGAGTGGTCTTGCCATGGTCGACGTGGGCGATGATCGCGACGTTGCGGAGATTCATGGGTGATTCTTCTTCATCGGAAAAACCGCGCATGGCCCGGGTTTCGGGAGGCGGTCTTCAATTTACGGGGATTTTCACGGTCACGAGAAGGGCGCGGCGTGATCGATTCACGCGGCAAAGCGGTCAGGGATTCGTCGCTTCCGGCCAGGTCATTGCCACTTCTTGTCTGAAATGCCGAATCATGTGCGAACAGCCACGCTGCGTGGCTCCGGCGTTTTCGCTGCGACGCTATATAGCCGGAAATCGCCAAAAAACAATGCGCCGTTTGCCGTTTGGGAGTTCATTTTGGGCAATCGCAGGGACTACTTTGCAATTTGTGTGTCTTCTGTCGGGTAAACGCCACGCAAAACCTCTTCGAAATGGCCTTTCACGGCCTCGTTGCAGAGGCAGGCGCGACGAGCGAGAGCATCCCGGTTGCAGACCACAATGGCGCCTCGCCGGGTCGCCAGAACGCCTTCGGCCTTGAAGGTCTGGATCACGCGGCTGGCATAGCTGCGCCCGACACCCAGCATGGTCGACAACTGCTCGTGGGTCAGGGGTACGAGTTCGCTGCCGGTACGCTCCATCGCCGAAAGGATCCACTTGGCCGTGCGTTGCTCGATCGAATGGATGGCGTTGCAGGCGGTGGATTGAAAGACCTGCGCCAGCATGCAGTCGGCATAACGTGCGAAAAGATCGTGCAGCGTGGGTGATTTTGTTTTCGCGGATTCCAGTTTCGCGACCTTCAGCCGCACGAACGGCCCGCCGACCTTGACCGTAATGCGTGTATAGGCTGGCAGATGGCCCTGGCTGACGATGCCGCCGACCGCCCCCTCCCGCCCGACCAGAATGGTTTCGACATCGCGGCCGTCCTCGTTGGGGACGAGATAGGACACCAGGCTGGGTCCGCAGGGAAAGTGAACGGTTTCGACATCGTCTCCGGGATTGTAGAGCAGGTCGTCGCCTTCATTGCGGGCGACTTCAAGGCTGGGCTCGATCAACGCGAAATCCGCGTCGCTGAGCCGACGCAGAAGGTTGTTGTACGGTCGGCTCTGGCGGTTCGTGTCATGCTGTGCGGCCATGCTGCGTCCCCCTGTCAGAGGTCCATAGCGCATGCGCCTGTTGTTTTATGTGCAGAAGTGAACAGACAAGGCGCTATGGGCCGTGGTTGGTTCCATGCGTGAAACCGGATCATGTTTAGGGTTCCCGCCCTCGGACGACCCATGGAAGTCATGCATCCCATTGTTCCCGACGGTCCGGTCTCCGCGCCAGCCGGCATTCCCCGTGACGTGCTGATCGTCGAGGATGATGTCATTATCGCGATCGACATCGAGCAGACTGTCGCGGAGTTTGGCGTAGCATCGGTGAGGACCTCATCAAATGTGGCGCAGGCGCTGGCCATGATCGCCGAACGCGCTCCTGACTTCGCGCTTCTTGACGTCAGTCTTTCGGAAGAAAAGAGTTTTGCAATTGCCAAGTTGCTGGCCGCGCTGAAGGTCCCATTTGCTTTCGTGACCGGCTATAGTGGCGACAAGGCTTTCCCGGCGGAATATTCGGATCGGCCCAGGCTTTCGAAACCGTTCTTGCGCGATGAATTGTTCGCGATCTTGTCGAACTGGCGAAGCGGCGGCGCAAGGTGAGCTGGGCCAGCGCAACCTCAGGCGTGAGCGCCAAGGCTACCCATCAAGGCTACCCATCAAGGCTTCCCATCCCTGATCGCGCAACGATCCTGCATTTGCTGATATATGGTCGCGTGGGACGATGAGAGGATGGCGCATGGCCATGTCGGACGTGGAGAGCACGAAAGCGGAGCCGCCGGCGATCTGGACGATCGGCTTCAGGCCGTTCTTCCTGATGGCCGGCGTGTGGTCGGCGGCGGCGCTTGCCGGATGGATCGCGGTGCTCACAATGGGGCTCACGCTGCCGAGCCGCTTCGATCCGCTCACATGGCATATCCATGAAATGCTGTTCGGGTTCGTCCTGGCTGCTATCGCCGGTTTCTTGCTCACCGCGATTCCGAACTGGACCGGCCGCGCGCCGATCAGCGGCCTGCCGCTCGCCGCACTGGCGACGTTGTGGCTCGCGGGTCGCGTGACCTGTCTCGTTTCGGCGTCGATCCCGCTCGGGCCGGCGGCGGTGATCGATCTGGCCTTTCCGTTCGCGCTTTGCGGGGTTGTCGCTCGCGAAATCATTGCCGGCCGTAACTGGCGCAACATGATCATGCCGATCCCTGTCGCCGTGCTCGGCGTCGCGGACCTTCTGATGTATCTGGAGCTTGCAGGCTGTTCCGTACCCGCAGGTCTGGGATGGCGGCTGGGACTGGCCGCCATCATCGTTTTGATCTCGGTCGTCGGCGGCCGGATCATCCCGAGTTTCACGCGCAACTGGCTCGTCAAGCAGAATGCGTCCCGCCTTCCGCCCGCGCACGGGCATCTCGATAGCCTGGCGCTTGTGTCTCTCCTTGCCGGGATGATCGGATGGGCGCTCTTTCCCCAATTCTCGCCTTTCGGTTGGCTGTTGCTCGTCGCCGCCGCGCTGAATCTCTGGCGGCTCTGGCGCTGGCGGGGCGCGGCTGTCGGCGCTGAGCCGCTGTTGACCGTTCTCCACGCCGGATATCTGTGGGCCATCGTCGGCGCGGCTTTGCTGGGCGCTTCGATGCTGACCGATCATGTGCCTCAGGCTGCGGCGATCCACGCGCTGACCGCCGGCGCCATCGGCACGATGACGCTCGGCGTCATGACCCGCGTCTCGCTCGGCCACACCGGTCGCGCCCTTACGGCGGATCGGATCACCGCCCTGATCTATCTGCTCGTGATCCTTGCCGCCATCGCGCGGGTCGCGGCCTGGGATGGCGGACCATCAGCAGCATTGATCGAGATTTCGGCGGCATTGTGGATCGGCAGCTTCGGCCTGTTCGTGCTGCGATACGGACCGATTTTGTTTGCGGCCCGCGTGCGGTCCGTGGATCCGGCCGCGCTGGAAAAATTACGGCCCGGATGAATTCCCGTTTTTCGTGTCGGCTGGCGGCGGAATTCGACATTGCATGATGCAGTGCAGCCCGGTGCCGAGAAATGCGATCTCCGCTTTTCCGTCGAACGCCCGAAGACCGGCGTTCAGGAGTTGTGTTCCGAACCCCGGCTTGCCCTGCGCAGTGATCATCGGCCCGCCTGACTCGTCCCAGACGATCGACAGCATGTCGTTCGTTGCAGTCCAGGACACATGGAGCAGGCCATGGGGCGTGGAGAATGCACCATACTTGGCGGCGTTGGTGGCGAGTTCATGAAACATCAACGCTAGACTGACGGCAAGCTTCGTCGGCAGAAGGAGGGGGGGCCCGTCCAGCGTAAACCGGACGTGGCCGTAAGGGCCGAGCTCCGAGCGCAGCAGATCGATGATGTCGCAGCCGCGGCCGTCGGTGCGCGCGATCAGGTCGTCGGTTGTCGCCAGCGCGCCGATGCAGCCGTCGATCTTGGTCCGGGCCGCCGGATAATCGTGAAGCGCCTGTCTGATCACCGCGTGGATAGTGGCGAGTTTGTTCTTGAGGCGATGGCGCAGTTCTTCCACCACGAGTTCGCGATAGCGCTGTTCCTTTTCGAGTTCGGTCGTGAGCTTGCGGTGATGCACGACGAGCGAACGATGGCGGCACGCTCCCAGGATGATGAGCGCCGCGACGGCGAAATAAACCGCCATGAGTATCACCGCGGCCATTGCCTGCGGCGCCTCGCCGAAATTCAACGTCAGGCCGAGAGCCGCGCCGCCGATCGCGGCGGCAATTCCGGCTCGCTCTCCACCGAACGCGGCTGCGGCAAATACGGCGGGAAGATAGGCGCCGTAGGGCGCGTCCACATGCAGCAGCGAGATGCCGAACCGGAACGCGGTGGCGAGCATCAGGCAGACGGCCGCGAGGCTGAAACCCAGAACCGACGGAGGCTCGGAGACACCCTGCCATCCGCGCCGGAATTCCTCGATCCACTTGGCCATCCGGCTCCCTACTGCATGTCACGCCGGCGCCGCTGATTCACCGGGGGCAATGTCTGGAGGCAGCTTATCCTAAACGCTCGGCCCGGTTGCATACAATATTTCTTCTGCGAGGATCGACCCAACCGTCCTTAAGGTCGATGCTTTCAATACGAGACTGAAGTGATCTACAACCGAGCCCGTCCCGGCCGGCTGCGGCATGCCTCACGGCAATCAAGCTCCGAAGCCACGGAGAAGGAGCGTCTGTCCCACGCCGGCACCGCGCGTTTTTTCGGGATATCGGATATAATTCGGTATAATTGCCGCTGTCTTCCCCTATAGATCGCTACGCCTCTCATCGCGTCAGGAATTTGGCTGGATCGCCATGGACACATCACATTTAGCCGAACATATCGGGACCGTCGGCGGCATGGCCGCTTCGTTCTTCGTGGTCGCCACCTACACCATGCGGACCATGATCCCGCTCCGCGTTTTCGGCATGCTGGCCAATGTCATGCTGATGATCACGGCGCTTCCACTCCACAATTTCTTGCAATTCGGGCTCCACGCAGGGCTGTTCTGTCTCAACGGATACCGTCTGCGCCAGATGCTCCTGCTCGTGCGCGACGTGAAGAAGTCCGTCAACAGCGATCTCTCGATGGACTGGCTGAAGCCTTTCATGACCAAGCGCAAGTGCAAGGTCGGAGAGATGCTGTTCTACAAGGACGAGAAGGCGGAGACGATGTTCTACATCGTCAGCGGCCGCTATCGTCTGGTCGAGTCCGGCATCGAGCTTCCGGTTGGCGCCATCGTTGGTGAACTCGGCATGCTGTCGCCTTACAACGAGCGCACCCAATCGCTGGAGTGCATCGAAAGCGGCACGGTGCTCAGCGTGAGCTATCGCCAAGTCGAGGAACTTTACGTCCAGAATCCGGAATTCGGTTTCTATTTCCTGCGGCTGGCCAGCGCGCGGCTGTTTCAGAACATCAACAGGCTCGAAGAGCGGCTCGCTGAACAGGCCGCGCCCGCAGTCATGACTCCCAAGCTCGCATGAGTTCCGGCAGAAGCAAAGCCGCGGACGTTCTTCCCGCCATCCGTTCGATGTTCGCGAATGTTTCGGGCAAGAACGACACTCCGATTCCGGCGCTGCCGGCGGACATGCCGGAAGGCGCGAGGCTTGCGGCGGTCGATGGCGTGAAACACCTGATCGATTACCAGGGATCGGGTTACGCGCAACTCTATGTCGCGCGGCTGCGTCGGTTCATCGGGCGGCGCAGCGTCGATGACAAAGTGTTTGCCGATATCGCGCGCCTGATGGCGGCGCGCATGGCTTATGACGATCCCATTCGCATGGCGCAGCTCAAGCTTGCAGAACTTCGAACGGGTTTGCCTGTTCCCCCGGATGACATTCGCAAGCTGCGTCTCGACGAGCTGGTGTCCATGCTTCCAAAAAAGGGAGCCGATCCCGCGATCCGCGTGCTGGATTATCTGGGATGGCGGCATCTGTCCGTCACCATGCGGTTCAGCGCCGCGAGCGGCTTCAGGCTCCGCTGTCTCAGGATCCTGGCCTCGCTGAGGCGATGGCGGTCGTCGTCTCTGCGTTATGCCGACGAGCGCGCCTGGGTCGAGCGCTGGCTGCATATGATCGATCGCAGCCTGTCAAAGCAGCCTGCCGCGGTCGCCGCGGTGGTTGCGACCGCCGAGATGGTGCGGGGGTACGGTAATGATTACGCTCAGAATCTGCGTGACTGGAATCGGGTCATCGATCATCTTGTCAAACCAACCTTCGACGGCGCGACGTTCTGCCCTGACCTCGGCGCCGCGATAACCGAGGCGCGCGCGGCCGTGAATTGTGATCCGCAGCAGGAATCGTTGAAGCGTGTCATCGCGGGGATAAGGGATCGCGCCGGTGCCGACGTCCGGAGGGGCGATTGAGTGTCACGTCCTTCGGCATTTCCGGGACGGAAAACCGTCCGGCTGGCCGAGCCGATGGCCGGAATCCTTCCGTTGCTTTCAGGGCGAGCAGGTGTATCCCGGTTTCGGAAGTGTCATAATGAGGGGAGTTGAGCCGATCCTGTGGGCAGAACCGCCCGGATGGCTTGCCTCGGTCATGGATATGCGAACTTCAAAGCCGGACATTATAGCGCTCTCGAGCGAAGCAGGTCCTCGGGCTCGACCCGGGGATGGGTGACCTGCTCGCGTGAATAAACGCATCAAATCAAGATCATAGAGCCTCGCTTCTGATTCCGTCGAAAGCGAAAAAGCTCTAGATCACGATGATTTTGGATCGAATCGATCCAAAATCATGAACGTGAACTAGTCGGGAGCAAGGGTGTCCGCGTGTTACTTCCTTCGTTATCGTCGTCGATCGCAGTGGGGCCGTTGGTCGGCTGGATGGCCGTGCTGACCGTCAAGCATGTGTTGGCCGATTTTGTATTTCAGAATTCCTGGATGGCGATCGGCAAGGATCAAAAGACCGGCTGGGCGCTACCGCTTCTTTCGCACTGTCTTGTGCATCTGGCGTTGGCGCTGGCGCTTATTCTTCTCATCGCGCCACGCTTCTGGTTCGTCGCCTTCATCGATTTCGCGATTCATCTCGTCGTGGATCGCGCCAAGGGCATCTGCGTCTCCGTTTTCGACGTGACACAGGAGCACCCGTGGTTCTGGACGCTGATAGGCGTCGATCAGGCGCTGCATCATCTCACCGGATTCGGCCTGTCGATCGTCATGGCGTTCAATGCGTGACCTGCGATATGTCCCCCGGCGGCGGCATCGGCGAATCGAACATGGCCCGGTTCGATTCGGAGCCGGAACGCAAGTCCGTCCGGACTGACTTTGCGGGCGTGGTTAACCGCTCGTTAGGGAATTGCGTTGCATCCTCATGACCTGAGGAGAGTCGCGCATGTCTAGCTCCGACGCTTTCGAGAACGACATATGCCCAATCAAGGATGATCTGTTGGGCGCCATGTATCGGGCCAGCGAGCATGGGTTGCCTCAGCTCATCGCCAGCGTCGCTCCGGATGTACGAGCGATGCTGGCACTGTTCTGCTACCGTCGGAGCCATCTGCACGCGCTGGCTTTGTCGATCGCTTCAAGCTGCATCGAGCGTGACCTGGTCGCGCTCGGTGGCCGCGTCGGTTCCACCCTGTTCGCTCTGTCGCGTGATGCACCGAAGCCCCACGCTCCGTCGCAGCACAGTCAACGCAAGCCCATTACGCTGTCAACGAAGCCGCTCAGCACGTTCGCCCCGCTCGATGATCAGGTCGACGATGACGAGGCCGTGCTGATTTCGGCGTAGCGCGCCGGGCCGCTCCGAGGCCTACTTCTTCTCTCTCGTGATGGTGCCCGGCAGCGTGAGACTGCCAGATGCGACCTTGTAGGTGCCGGTGACGCACAGAAGCGGCGTCTTGCCGGTTTCGTTGACCTGCAGACGCGCCGCGACGGCATCGAAGTTGACGTTCTCCGCGCCCTTGACCGGCACGGTGATACGCACTGTCTTTCCTTTGAGGATGGGGCTCATTCCGGGACTGTCCAGCGCCAGCGGCAGGCCGGGGGCGGTGGCCGGCAACAGGTCCTGTCCCGGCGAGATGTCCATCACCTTGAGGCCGCCGGCGCAGGCCTTGTCGCTGGCCAGCACCACCCAGTGCGAATGCCAGCCGGCGCCGTCGTTGGTCGGGTCGCCGTCGCCGTTTTCGTCGAACAGCGGGGTGTCGTCGAAATCAGGATGCGCGGTGATGGCGAGCGCCAGGATGCCGGATCCTTTCGCAAAGCCGACCGTCGCGGGATCGAGCTTGGTCGGCCAGACGTAGGCGTCCACCTTGGCGCCGGCGAGCTTGCCGACCTTTTGCGGTTTCAGGGAGCCGGCGTCGCCGCTGACTTCCATGGCGAAGGTGGCGAGCCGTCCGTCCGTCGAGGCGGAGGCGCTGGTGACGTCGAACGCCGACGGTACCGCGGGATCGGGCTTGGCGCGGATATCGTGGGCTAAAGCGGAGGTCGCCAGCGCGCCTTGCAGCAAGATGATGGCCATCATGTCCGTCGAGAACCTGGGCATACGAAGCTCCTCTGTTGTTAATATCGAGTCGATACTATATCATTGACGGACGATGGCAGTTTCGTCAACAAAAATAGCGAGTCGCTACTATGTTTTCACGAACGGCTCTTGAGACGGCGTATCTGATCAGCCGCCTGGACCGGCTGACCCGCAGCGGCGTCAATATCGCCGGGCTCAATCCTGCGCAGTGGGAGGCGTTGCGCTACCTGTCGCGGGCCAACCGTTTTTCGCGCACGCCGGCGGCGCTGGCCGGTTACGCCGGCTCGACTCGCGGGACCATTTCACAAACCTTGATTGCCCTGGAGCAGAAGGGGCTGGCGTCGCGGCAGTCCAGCAGCCGCGACGGCCGCTCGGTTGATTTGGCGCTGACCGGGCGCGGCGAGGCTGTATTGAGGGATGATCCGCTGCGGCGGCTGGCGGACGACATCGCGGTCGCCACACACGGCGATGCCGGCGAGTTGCTGGCGACGTTACAGGACATCCTGTCGGCAACGATCGCGCGGAACGACGGACGCGCCTTCGGAGTCTGCCGCACATGCAGGCATTTCCGCCACAACGCCAAACCGGGCAGCGCCTCGCCGCATCATTGCAACTTGCTCGATGAAGCGCTCTCCGATTCCGACAGCGGCGCGATCTGCCAGGAGCACGAAGCCGCCTGAAGGAAACGCTATAGAGCCGTTCCGCTTCTGATCGAATCAGAAGCGGAGCTCTATGATTTTGTTTTGACGCATTTTCTTCATGCGAACCGGTATTCGCTTCGCTCGAAAACGCTATAGCCGCGCGGCAACAGTGCCAGTCAGACGGCGTCCACCAGGATGACCCGGATGTCATTGACGTTGGTGAGCGTCGGGCCGGTCAGCAGCAGATCTCCGGTGGCGGCGAAGAAAGCCGTGGCGTTGTTGTCGGCGAGACAGGCGAGGGGATCGAGCTTGAGCGCGCGCATCGCCCCGAATGTGCTGATATCGATCACCGCGCCGGCGGGGTCGGAAGCCTCGCCCGCGCCGCCGTCGGCGCCGTCGGTGTCGGCCGCCAGCACGGAGATGCCTTGCGTGTCCTTGAGCAGTGATGCAAGCGACAGCGCATATTCCTGATTGGGCCCGCCCTGGCCGTTGCCGCGAACCGTTACGGTGAGTTCGCCGCCCGACAGGATGGCGAGCTTGCGGCCGTCGGCGCGCGCCTTCAGCGCGAGTTTCGCGTGCTCCGCTGCGACGTCGCGAGCCTCGCCTTCGAGATCAGCGCCGAGGTCGAGCACCTCGAAGCCGGCATCGCGTGCGAGTCTGGCGGCGGCGTCGAGCGAGGTCCTTGGCCGTGCGACGATCTCGAAGCGGGCGCGGGCGAAGGTGGGGTCGCCGGGCTTGCAGCTCTCGTTGGCGGGATCGTCGAGGGCGCGGCTGACAGCGTTGTCGCATACGATCTTGTATTTCGTGAGCAATGCGCGCGCGTCGGCCAGCGTGGTCGGGTCGGGCACGGTGGGGCCGGAGGCGATGACGGCCGGTTCATCGCGCGGCACGTCCGATATTGCCAGAGTGACGATCTCGGCGCGGCTGGCCGCCCGCGCCAGCCGCCCGCCCTTGATCCGCGACAGGTGCTTGCGCACCGTGTTGACATCACGGATCGGGGCGCCGGAGCGAAGCAGGGCCCGGTTGACCCGCTGCTTCTGAGCGAGCGACACGCCGTCCGCGGGCGCGACCCAGTTCGCCGAGCCGCCGCCGGAAAGCAACACCAGCAGCAGATCGCCGGCTGTCGAGGAACCCGCGAGGGCCAGGCTAACGCCGGCAGCGCGCAAGCCCGCTTCATCCGGCACCGGATGGCCGGCTTCGATCACCTTGATTCGGCGCGTGGCTACGCCGTGGCCGCAACGTGTGGCGGCGAGGCCGGTCAGCCGGGCGGGATCAAGGCCGGCCGTGTCGAGATAGTGCCGTTCCGCCGCTGCCGCCATGGCGGCGGCGGCCTTGCCGGCGGCAAGGCAGATCACGCGGCCTTTCGGCGCGGGCGGCAGATGTGCCGCGAGGATGTTGTCAGGATGCGCGGCGGCGACAGTCGCCTCAAAGATGGCGCGCAGCAGCTTGCGGTGGTCGGTCATGATTCGGTCGCGCGAAGGAACGAGGAACTGAACAGGTATTGTTTACCCAAGCCGGTGAAGCAATCCGGCTTTCATCACGCAACGGGCCGTGCCGTTGCAGCTTCATCGCCGATGTCAGGACGGAGGGCTTTTCCCGCCTCAGCGGTTGGTGACCTGTCGGGTCTGCGTCAGGGCAGGGGAACCTGCGGCGTCGGAGACGCGGGCGCCGGCGCCGCGGCTGTTCATCATCGCCTCAAGCCGGTCGCGTTCCTTCTCGAAGCCGGCCAGGATCATGCCATCCAGTGATCGCCCCCGCGGAAGCCTGACGCGCATCGGATCGACGAAACGGCTGTTAACCAGAATTTCGTAGTGCACGTGCGCTCCGGTGGAGCGGCCGGTCGAACCGACAAAGCCGATCACCTGCCCTTGCCGGACGCGCTTGCCCGGCTCCAGACCCTTGGCGAAGGCCGACATGTGGCCGTAGGCGGTCTCATAGCCGTTGTTGTGCTTGATACGGACGTACTTGCCGTAGCCGCCTTCCCATTCCGCTTTTTCGACGACGCCGTTGCCGGTCGCGAAAATCGGTGTGCCATAAGGTGCCGCCCAATCGACGCCGGTATGCATTTTCACGTAGCCGAGGATCGGATGGCGCCGAGCGCCGAAGCCTGATCGCATGATCGCGCTGGCGACCGGTTTGCGGACCAGGAATTTCTTCGCGCTCTTGCCGGTCTCGTCATAATAATCGACGACGGCATCGTCGGGGGTTTGAAAACGATAATATTTCTTGGTCTCGCCCCCCACGGTGAGCGAGGCATAAAGCACTTCGTTCTTCTCGGTCGTCGCCGTCCCTTCGTCATCGCCTGCGTAGAAGACGTCGAATGAATCGCCCGGCTGGACCTTGCGCTGGAAGTCGATGTCGTAGGAATAGATGCGGACCATGTCCTCGATGACCGCGGGCGGCACCTTGTCCCGCAGCGCGGTCTCGTAGATGCTTTGATAAAGTCGGGCTCCGCTGCCATCGTCGTTGTCGCCGCTGTCGGTGACATCGGCGACCGAATTCATGCTGGCGACGTCGACGGCGACATAATTGCCGAGATCCGACAGCGCGGCGACAGCCTCGATGGTGGAATCATTCGCCACGATCACACGGTAGGGCGCAAGTCGCTGATCGGGGGCCGCAGGCGCCATCAGGAGACGCAACTTCTGGCCTTCCCTGAGTCCGCCGTCGCGGCCGCGGGGGCCGAGCGTGGCCGCGATCGCATGCGCTTCTTCCGGCGTCGCGCCCTGGTCCCGCAGCACCGAGACGATGGTGTCGCCTCTCCTGACCAGATGCACCCGCTCGCCGACCGGATTGCCGCCGGTGAGTTGTTCACTGGTTTTCGGGAGCAGCGTTACGTTTTCCGGGACGATGCGGGCCTCGAATCCGGCATAGGGGTCGACGCTGCCTTCGGCGGCGTAGGCCATTTTGATGCCCGACGTCGCGCCGGGGGTGTCTATCGCAGCCTGCGCCATGGTATACCGCACGCCGCTGTTGCCGCGCCAGTTCGAGGCATCGCGCACCCGCATCAGGACTTCTTCGATCGGGATGGTTGCCGCGATCTTCGTCTTCGGCAGGATCGATGCGAGATCGCGGGTCACGAAAGAGACTTCGGCGTCCGGTTCGGCCGCCGCCGCGGTGCTTGCATCTTCCGGGGCGGTGCGGGCGCGGCTACCAACGTCGGCCAGCAGGCGCTGCGCGTTGAATGGCGGAACCTTTGCGCTGAGATCGCCGGTGGCCATCGACAGGTTGCCCGACACCCGGACGAAGGGCCGGACCCGCATCACGTCGCGATTGCCGGCGCGGGTCACGGTCGAGACGCGGATGACCTGTCTTGCCGCCGCCGCCTCGCTCGGTGGCGGCAGGCGATCGCTCTTGTGAAGGCTGGCCTGATGGTCACCGGTTCCGAACGAGCCGCGAAGTGCGCCTTCGACGCGCTCAGGCACCCTTGCAAAGGTGGTTTCGCCGTCGAGCGACGCAAAAACGGCGCCGCCGATGAGAGCCGCGCCGCACAGGCCTGTAAGAATGGTGCCGCTGAACCACTGCACGGAGATGCGGCGGCGGTCGATGACGGCGGCTTCGGATCCGTCCGCCGAAAGCGGCGGCTCATGACCGAGGTCGATGATCCCCGTCTCGCGTCCCCTTTGTTCGCCGCGTGCCGTGTTCAATCCGCCGTCCCCCCAAATTCCCGCATCCGGTGCAACTCCTGCGCATCGCGGCGTCCGGCGTCCTCGGGTGAGAGACGGAATATCCGCGTGTTCACGCTCAAGACTCCCGCCGTTTGGCCCGAGTCGCGAACATCAATGGCGCCTGAACCCTCGATGCATTGCGGTCGCCCGGACGAGGCGATGCGATAGTAGACCGCCCGCTCGTCTGTTGAAGCTGCCTAATTCCTGGACCTGCCGAATGCCCGATGCCCCCTGGCAATTAGCTATTCAAGTCTTATCTTTTTCTGAGAACGTCGCAGGAATGTGGCTCAAGTACGGCGTTTCGCGGGGCTTTTTCGCGCCGCGAAGTTGTTTTGCCCGGCGCAACAATTTGTTGACGATGGGCGTTGACAAGCGCCTGAGAGTGAGACTATAACCCGCCCACTGAACGCGGCGCTGCTTTGGGCTCTGCCCAAGCACATCGGCGCGTCGGTGAAGCTCCTCACTAGGTTGAGCGAATCAACAGCCGATAACTATCGGTTGTTATTTGTCGTCTGTGAAGGCTCACTATTCTCCCAGAAATGGGAGCGGGATCCTCGGATCCCAGGCTGTTTGACAAGTGAAGATGAAGAAAGAGAAACGTGGACGGCGGAGTCCTTGC
>CAZOOO010000053.1:0-15710 GCA_964581435.1 uncultured Hyphomicrobiales bacterium
GGACGGTCATTTTGTGTTCGAGCTCGAGGCCGACGCGACCATCCCGTCCGAATACGTCCTGATGCGGCACTACCTCGGCGAGCCGGTCGACGCCAAGCTCGAAGCCAAGATCGCGGCTTATCTGCGCCGCATCCAGGGCGCGCATGGCGGCTGGCCGCTGGTGCATGACGGCCCGTTCGACATGAGCGCCAGCGTGAAGGCCTACTTCGCGCTGAAGATGGTCGGCGATTCCGTCGACGCTCCACACATGGCGCGCGCGCGCGAGGCGATCCTGTCCCGCGGCGGCGCGGCCAACGTGAATGTCTTCACGCGCTTTCTGCTCTCGTTCTTCGAAGTTCTGACATGGCGCAGCGTTCCGGTCCTGCCGGTCGAGATCATGCTGCTGCCGATGTGGTCGCCGTTTCATCTCAACAAGATTTCCTATTGGGCGCGCACCACCATGGTGCCGCTGATGGTTCTGGCCGTGCTGAAGCCGCGCGCGCGCAATCCGCGCGGCGTCGGCATTCGCGAACTTTTTCTTCAGGATCCGGCGACGGTCGGCACGCCGAAGAGGGCTCCGCACCAAAGCCCTGGCTGGTTTGCGCTGTTCACCGGCTTTGACCGGGTCTTGCGACTGATAGAGCCGCTGTCTCCCAGGTGGCTGCGGGCACGCGCCATGAAAAAGGCGATCGCGTTCGTCGAGGAGCGCCTCAACGGCGAGGACGGCCTCGGCGCGATCTTTCCGCCGATGGTCAATACGGTGATGATGTATGATGCGCTGGGATTCCCGCCGGAGCATCCGCCGCGCGCGGTGACGCGACGCGGCATCGACAAGCTTCTGGTCGTCGGCGAAGATGAGGCCTACTGCCAGCCCTGTGTGTCGCCGATCTGGGATACCGCGCTGAGCTGTCACGCGCTGCTCGAAGCGGGCGGACCTGAGGCTCTGAACAGCACCGGTAAATGCCTCGATTGGCTGCTTCCGAAACAGGAACTCGTTCTCAAGGGTGACTGGGCGGTGAAACGTCCGGACGTGCGACCGGGCGGCTGGGCGTTTCAATACGCCAACGGCCACTATCCCGATCTCGACGATACCGCGGTCGTCGTCATGGCGATGGACCGGGTGCGCCGGAACGGCCCCAATGGTCAATACGACGAGGCGATCGCGCGTGGTCGCGAGTGGATCGAGGGGATGCAGAGCCGGGACGGCGGCTTTGCCGCGTTCGATGCCGACAATCTTGAATACTATCTCAACAACATCCCGTTCTCCGACCATGCCGCGCTGCTCGATCCGCCGACCGAGGACGTCACGGCGCGGTGCGTCTCGATGCTGGCGCAACTCGGCGAGACCGTGGACAGCAGCCCGTCCATGGCGGCAGGCGTCGAATATCTGCGTCGGACCCAGCTCGCGGAGGGATCGTGGTACGGCCGCTGGGGCCTGAACTACATCTACGGCACCTGGTCAGTGCTCTGTGCGCTCAACGCCGCCGGGGTCGATCACCAGGATCCCGCGATCCGCAGGGCGATAAACTGGCTGGTGTCGATCCAGAATGCCGATGGCGGCTGGGGCGAGGATGCGGTCAGCTACCGACTCGACTACAAGGGATTCGAGGGGGCGCCGACCACGGCTTCGCAGACGGCCTGGGCCTTGCTTGCCTTAATGGCGGCCGGCGAGGTCGAAAATCCTGCGGTGGCGAGGGGAATCAAGTACCTGATAGACACACAAACAAAAAAAGGGCTGTGGGACGAGCAGCGCTACACGGCCACGGGGTTCCCACGCGTATTTTATCTGAGGTACCATGGTTACTCCAAATTCTTCCCGCTCTGGGCGCTGGCGCGGTATCGGAATTTGAGAAGCACCAACAGCAAGGCGGTAGGGGTCGGGATGTGAATTTGGGGGCGGCGATTGAGGTGTCCGCGGGCGATGTCTTTGACCCGCGGCCGATATTGATTGTAACCGGTCTGGTTCAGGAAGCCCGCATCGCCGCGGGTCCCGGCATGACCGTGATTTGCAGCAGCAGCAATCCCCGGCAGTTGCGCAAGCTTCTCGACGGGTTCGATCCGTCCACGGTGCGCGGCGTGATCAGTTTCGGCGTCGCCGGAGGACTCGATCCGTCTCTCGAATCGGGGGACGTCGTGGTCGCCACGGAAGTCGTGAACGGTGCTTCGCGGTGGCGGGCGGGCTTCGCGCTTAGCGAGGAGCGAATCGACGGCTCCGGCTTGGGCGGCCAGAAGGTGGTCCGCGCCGGGCTTGCCGGCGTCGAGCAGGTCGTTCTGGGGCAGGCCGGCAAGGCGCTGCTCCACGCCGCGACCGGCGCTTCGGCCGTCGATATGGAAAGCCATATCGCGGCTGCCTACGCCACGGCGGCAGGTCTCCCGTTTGCCGCCTTGCGCGTGATCAGTGATCCTGCGACGCGGGCATTGCCGGCGGTTGCCCGCGGCGCCATCAAGCCAAACGGCGACATCGACCTGAAGAAGGTGCTCCGTGGTCTTGCTCGAAATCCGCTGACCCTGCGCGCACTGGTGTCGACCGGAGTCGACTTCAATCGGGCTCTCCGCTCCTTGCGCGGGTGCCGTGGTTTTCTGTCAGGCGGCGAGAGTCTTGTTCCGGCGGCGTCGCCGGTCGCGAGACCGCGGGGGCTGGGTCCTCGAAAAGGTCGCGCGGGAGAGCCGGTCCCGGCGCGACGCTTTTCCGGTTTGCGGGCGAGCGTCCCGCAACCGGCCCGGCTTTGATGAAATGAAGCGACTTGGCTCTATGATTTTGATCTGACGCGTTTTCTTCACGCGAACCGGTAGTGCCGTCGCTGGATACCGTCACGCTGCGGTAGAAGCCTTCTGCTCCTTTGCCGCCTGTTTCGCAGCGGCGGCGGCGGCTTCATCCTTGCGGATCTCCGACAGTTTCTTCTGAACCTGCTCGGCGAAGATGTATTGCGCGGGGCGTTGCTTGCTGAGGTCGATCTCGGGCGCCATTGGACCCTCGGTCCGGACCCCGCGCAACGCCACCCACATCGTCTTGAGCGGATTGTTCAGAGCGGCGGTGGCGGCGGTCGGCTCGTATCCGCAATGCGCCATGCAGTTGGCGCACTTTTCGTACTGGCCGGTCCCGTAGGAATCCCAGTCCGTGGTCTCCATGAGTTCCTTGAAGGTCTTTGTATAGCCTTCGCCGAGCAGATAGCAGGGCTTCTGCCAGCCGAAAATGTTGCGCGCCGGCATTCCCCAGGGCGTGCAATGATATTCCTGATTGCCGGCGAGGAAGTCGAGGAACAGGCCGGAGTGCATGAAGCTCCACTTCTTGCCCTTGCCGAGCGCGAAGACATCACGAAACAGCTTTTTGGTCTTGGTGCGGTTCAGGAAGTGTTCCTGATCGGGCGCGCGCTCATAGGCGTAACCTGGCGACATCGAGACGCCGACGCCAAGTTCGGCCGTGAAGTCGAGGAATTTTGCGATCTCTTCGGCCGGATAGTTGTCGAAGATCGTGGCGTTGACGTTGACGGTAAAACCTCTCGCCTTCGCGGCCTTGATGGCGGAAACAGCCCGGTCGAACACGCCCTCCTGGCACACCGACTTGTCATGGTGCTCGCGCAGGCCGTCGAGATGGACGGAGAAGAACAAATACGGGGAGGGCTTGAACAGATCGAGCTTCTTCTCCAGAAGGAGCGCGTTGGTGCAGAGCGAGACGAACTTCTTGCGTGCGACAAGTCCGCGCACGATCTCGCCGATCTCCTTGTGGATCAGAGGTTCGCCACCGGGAATGGCGACCATCGGCGCTCCGCATTCTTCGGCCGCGTCCCAGCATTCCTGAGCGGTCATGCGACGGTTCAGGATCGCATCGGGATAATCGATTTTACCGCACCCGGCGCATGCCAGATTGCAGCGAAAGAGCGGCTCCAGCATCAGCACGAGCGGATAGCGCTTGCGACCCATCAGCTTCTGCTTGATCAGATACCCGCCGATCTTAAGTTCCTTAAAAAACGGTATTGCCATAACAAATATTCTTTCTGGAGTTACCAGCTGAAGTTTTGAAGGGGATCAAGCTGAGGTGAGTTCGGACGGAAGCCGGAATTCGATGTTTTCTTCGCGTCCCGGCAGCACCGAGACGGCCACCGGTCCGATGCGCTTCAGCGCCTCGATGACGTCGTCGACAAGAACTTCCGGAGCCGAGGCGCCGGCCGTAATGCCCACGGCTTTCGCCCCTTTCAACCACTCCGCGTTGAGTTCGCTGCCGTCAGCGATGAGGTAACTTGCAACGCCGACCTCGGTGCCGATTTCACGTAGCCGGTTCGAATTTGAACTATTGGCTGCGCCGACGACCAGGATGACGTCCACAAGCTTGCTGAGGTCTCTTACCGCAGATTGGCGATTTTGTGTAGCATAACAGATATCCCGTGTGTCGGGACCCTGAATATCGGTAAAACGCTGCTGGAGCGTGAGAATGATGTCCTTGGTGTCGTCAACGCTGAGCGTCGTCTGGGTAATATAGGCCACCGGCGTATCGGCCGGCAACGTCAGGGCCGCGACGTCGTCGACATCCTGAACCAGCAGGACGGGGCCAGGAACCTGTCCCATGGTTCCCTCAACCTCCGGATGGCCGGCGTGGCCGATCAGGATCAGGGTCCTTCCCTTGGACATGTAGCGCTTGCCCTGGTTGTGAACCTTGGTGACGAGAGGGCAAGTAGCGTTGAGGACGGGCAGGCCGCGAGCGGCAGCCTCTTCCTCCACGCCCTGCGAAACGCCGTGAGCGCTGAATACGGTAACGGCCTTCGACGGAACCTCCGACAGATCCTCGACGAAAATCGCCCCTTTATTCTTCAGGCTTTCGACAACGTATTTGTTGTGAACGATCTCGTGGCGGACATACACTGGGGGGCCGTACTTCTCCAGCGCGCGCTCGACGGTCTCGATCGCGCGGACGACGCCTGCGCAGAATCCGCGCGGCTGTGCCAGCAGAACTTCAATCGGATGGGGATCAGTCAATTTGCACCTTACGCACTATTCCGTAGCTCCATATAGAACTGAACGTTCTTCTCAAACCACATGCGACTCAGGGAATGTCACAGGCATATGATCTGTAGGTCGCCCTCTCTGGATTTCAACGCCATGATATATATGGCCTTTGCGCCAGAACAAAACATTCCGCTGCCGCGGTGATCGACCTCCGGAACACAAATTCCGGTACTATGATATGGTCTGATCTGTTTGAATGACCTCACCGATTCGTCACTTGTCGTCCGCGGAGCTAACTATATCAAGGCGCTTGAATCGTCGGCAATCTCCCCAACCAACACCCACCGCAGGGTGTTCCGCATCCTATCATGCCTCCGAAATGGCATACTGAAGTCATTAGCCTCGGGCGGAGGAACCGGTCCGTTCGTATATGTATACGGTAGAAGAAAGAAAGTAATGTGCTGACAGGTATTGTTGTTTCGATCGTTAAAGCTTGCACGCGATTTGCTTGGGCTACGGCGTTGGTTGCTACCGTCCTGGCCGCCGGTGCAGTCGTCTATTCGGTGAAAAACTTCGAAATAAATACGGATATCAATAGGTTAATTTCGCCTGATCTGGATTGGCGGCAACGCGACATTGCTTTTGAGAAGGCGTTCGACCAGGAAAGGCTGATCCTTGCGGTCGTGGAGGCTCCGACTGCGGAGTTTGCCGGGGCCGCCGGCGCCATGCTGACGGCGAAGCTCGCCAGCGACCACAATCATTTCGAAGCCGTTCAGCAGCTCGGCGGCGGGCCGTTTTTTGAGCGAAACGGCCTGCTTTTTCTGCCGACCGACGAGGTCAAGCAGATCACCGGTCAATTCAGCGAGGCCGCGCCGCTTGTTGAGATCATGGCCGGCGATCCGAGCTTGCGCGGGCTGACCGCCGCGCTCGAAACGGCGCTTGTCGGCCTGAAGCGGGGTCAGTTCGCGCTGGACAGCACGGCGCGGCCGTTCTCCCTGATCTCCCAGAGCATTGAGGATGTCCTGACCAAGGGGAGTGGCTTTTTTTCTTGGCGGGAACTGGCCAGCGACAAGCCGCTGACCGATTCCGATAGGCGCGTGCTGATCCAGATCAAGCCGTACCTCGATTTCAACGCGCTGGAGCCGGGCAAGGATGCCACCGATGCGATCCGCAGCGCCGCCGTCGATCTGGATATCGCCGGCAAGTTCGGTGCGCGCGTCCGGCTGACCGGACCGGTTCCGATCGCCAACGAAGAGTTCGCCACCGTGCAGGAGGGAGCTGTCGTCAACGGTGTGGGGACGGTGCTGATCGTGCTGGTGATCCTCTGGCTGGCGTTGCGCTCGCCGAAAATCATCCTCGCGGTGTCTGCGACGCTGTTCATGGGATTGGCGATCACGACGGCGGTCGGTCTCATGATGGTGACATCGCTCAATCTGCTGTCGATCGCCTTTGCCGTGCTGTTTGTCGGTCTCGGCGTTGATTTCGGTATTCAATATAGCGTCCGCTACCGTTCCGAGCGGTTCAAGACCGACGATCTTGAAAAGGCGCTGCTGATAGCGGCGAAGCGCTCGGCCGTGCCGCTATCGCTGGCGGCGATGGCGACTGCGGCGGGCTTCCTGTCGTTCCTGCCGACGGATTACAAAGGTGTTTCGGAACTGGGCAAGATCGCCGGCGTGGGGATGCTGATTGCGTTTTTCGCAAGCATCACCATTCTTCCGGCATTGCTGCGCCTTTTGAACCCGTCGGGTGAGAAAGAGCCGGTCGGCTACGCATTTCTGGCCCCGCTCGACCGTTTTCTCGAAGACCATCGCGTGGCGATCGTCGGCGGCACGATTGCAGTCGTCATTCTCGGAGCGCCCGCGCTTTACTTCCTGCGGTTCGATTTCAATCCGATTCACCTGAGGAACGCAAAGGTCGAATCGATCGCGACGTATCTGGACTTGCGGAGAGATCCCGATACCGGCGCGAACGCCATCAACGTGATGGTCAAGTCCGAGCAGGAAGCCAGGCAGGTCGAGGCCCGGCTCGCGGAAGTGCCTGAAGTCGCGCGCACCCGGTCGCTTGAGACCTTTATCCCCGCTGACCAGCCTGAGAAGCTCAAGCTGATCGCGCAGGGCGCCAAAATTCTTGGTCCGGCGCTCAATCCGGGTTCGATTGATCCGCCGCCCTCCGACAAGGAGAATGTCGATGCGCTGAAGGGCACCGCCGATAGCCTGCGGAAGGCGGCCGGCTCAGATCAGGGGCCGGGCGCCGCCGCCGCAAAACGGCTGGCTGACGATCTTACCCGGTTGGCCGATTCGAACGAGGCCACGCGTGAAAAAGCGCAGGCCACGTTCGTTGAGCCGCTTAAGATCACGTTCGAACAGCTTCGACAGTTGCTGACGGCCGAACCGGTCACCCTTGAATCCTTGCCGCCCGATTTCGTGAGTCTCTGGAAGAGCAAGGACGGTATCATGCGCGTCGAAGCGTTGCCGCGCGGGGATCCGGACAACAATGAGACGCTGCGAAAATTTGCCAGCGCCGTGCTTGCGGCTGCGCCCACCGCAATCGGTGGGCCGGTATCGATTCTCAAGTCGGGCGATACCATCGTCAAGGCGTTTATCGAGGCGGGACTCTGGGCCCTGATCTCCATCAGCCTCCTGCTCTGGCTGGCGCTGCGCCGAATCACCGACGTGTTGCTGACACTGGTGCCGTTGCTGGTGGCGGGAGCGGTGACGCTGGAGATATGCGTGTTGATCGGGCTTCCTCTCAACTTCGCCAACATCGTCGCGTTGCCTTTGTTGCTCGGCGTCGGCGTGGCGTTCAAGATTTATTACGTCACGGCCTGGCGGTCCGGAAGAACGAACCTGCTGCAATCGAGTCTGACGCGGGCGATCTTCTTCAGTGCTCTGACAACCGCGACCGCTTTCGGCAGTCTGTGGTTGTCGAGTCACCCGGGGACTGCAAGCATGGGCAAGCTGCTGGCGCTGTCGCTCATCACCACCCTTGCCGCGGTGCTCTTGTTTCAGCCCGCGTTAATGGGCCGCCCCCGCGACGTCGGGAAGTAGACAGATATCGCCGACAGGATCGGCCGGCGGGGCGGCGGACTTTTGACCGGTGGTCTTGTGCGCAGCCTTCGCCGAGGCGGTCTTCGACGTGGCCGCTTTCGGGGCGGTCGTGCCAGGAGCGTGGGACGAACTGCTCGAAATCGGGGGGGCGACGCGGGTCCACGTCTCGCCGCCGCAAAGAAAGCCGAGCACGCAGCCTTCGATCTCGAGTTGATCGGGCGATACAAGCTTGATCGTCGAGTCGTATGTCTTGCCGTCCTTTGCGTTGTAGACTTGGCCCTCCCACTCGTCCTTCTCAGCCTTCTTTTTCATTTCCAGAAGGATCGGCATTCCCAGCGTCGGCCGGCTCCTTTTCGAGACGTCCGGATTGTTCTGGTCGATGCCGCCGGGCTTTTTCTCCCACGCAACCACCCCCCACATCGCGCCGTTGCACTCGGCGACGCGAATGTTGGCGACTCCCTCGGCAACACGCCAGTCACCGGTCGGATCAGCCGCTCCGGCGACACCGAAACTCCCTGTAATCAGGGTTGCCGCGACAAGAGAGGTCGTAGCGGAAGTTCTGCAATAATCTAAAATACGCATGGGATGCCTCGGACGCTGTAACATATTTTCAAGCCTGTGCTGAAGAAGAGGGCTGGGGATCAGTGACAAAGTCAAATACCGTGTTCGTGCTTTTCAGTTGACGAAGCCGCCATCAACCGAACTATGTAGCGGATGCTATATCCAAATCTAGATGTTTCCGAGATGTTTGTGGAACGGCAGTCGCAACGCAGCGCGATGCACGTCCGCCATCTCAATGAACAGCTTGTCAGGGTTCTGAAGACCATCGGCTACGATGTTGGTTTCCAAAGCGGTCAGGGTCAATATCTGGTCGATCGCGAGGGTGCGCGCTATCTTGATCTACTGAGCGGATTTGGCGTTTTTGCGATCGGCCGTAACCATCCTGTGTTGCGGGATGCCCTGAAAAGCGTCCTCGACAGTGATTTACCCAATCTTGTGCAGATGGATGTCTCGACGCTGGCCGGCGTTCTGGCCGAGCGGCTGCTCGATCATGTTCCCTATCTCGACAAGGTGTTTTTCGCAAATTCCGGAGCGGAAAGCGTCGAGGCCGCCATCAAGTTCGCGCGTGTCGCCACGGGACGGACCGGCATCGTGTACTGCGATCACGGCTATCACGGCCTGACCTACGGCGCGCTCTCGCTGACGGACGACAAGAATTTCCGCGGTGGTTTCGACCCGCTGCTGCCCGATTGCACGGTGATTCCCTTCAACGATCTCGCCGCGCTGGAGCGGGCGTTGTCGTCGCGCCAGGTCGCGGCCTTCATCGTCGAGCCGATCCAGGGCAAGGGCGTCAACATGCCCTCCGATGAATTCCTGCCCGGAGCGGCCGCGCTGTGTCGGAAATACGGCACGCTGTTCGTGGCGGATGAAATTCAAACCGGCATCGGCCGTACGGGGCGCTTTCTCGCCGTGGAGCACTGGAACGTCGAGCCGGACATGGTGCTGCTGGCCAAGGCGTTGTCCGGCGGTCATGTGCCGATCGGCGTGGTGCTGACCCGCAAGCACATCTTTGATAAAGTCTTCAACCGGATGGATCGCGCCGTCGTGCACGGCTCGACCTTCGCCAAAAACGATCTCGCGATGGCGGCCGGCATCGCCACGCTTGAAGTGCTGAAGGCCGAGAAGCTGATCGAGAACGCGGCGCGGCGCGGGATGGAATTGCAATCGGCGCTTGGCCGCATGGTGCCCGGCTTTGAGCTTTTGAAGGAGGTGCGCGGCAAGGGCCTGATGATCGGCGTCGAGTTCGGGCCGCCGAAATCGCTGCGGCTGAGGGCGTCCTGGAATCTGCTGGAAACCGCCAACAAGGGTCTGTTCTGCCAGCTTATCACCGTGCCCTTGTTCAAGGATCACAAGATCCTCACCCAGGTTGCCGGTCACGGCAGCCATACGATCAAGCTGCTGCCGCCGCTCATCATCAATGACGAAGACTGCAAGTGGATCGAGACCGCGTTCGACAGCGTCATTGCCGCAAGCCACCAGGTTCCAGGTGCGATCTGGTCGCTCGGCAAGACCTTGATGGATAATGCCGTTCGCAAGTCGGCGTGACGCTCTCATCGTCTGCTGAACGGGTGCAATGAAATGCGCCGGGGGGAGATCCTCGCAACCCGGTCCGGGAGCTCAAAGATGCCTGTCGTCAACCGCGTTGCCGATCTGCAATCCGATATCGCCGGCTGGCGCAGGGATATCCACGCCCATCCGGAGTTGCTGTACGACGTTCCCCGCACCGCCGCGTTCGTGGCCGACCGCTTGCGGGAGTTCGGCTGTGACGAAGTCGTCACCGGTCTCGGCAGGACCGGCGTCGTCGGCGTCATCAAGGGCAGACACCCGGCTCGCGGGGAGGTCAAGGTGATCGGTCTGCGCGCCGACATGGACGCGCTGCCGATCCAGGAGGAAACCGGCCTGCCTTACGCCTCGTCAACAGCCGGCAGGATGCATGCCTGCGGCCATGACGGCCACACCGCGATGTTGCTCGGCGCCGCACGCTATCTCGCGGAGACGCGGAATTTCGCCGGCGAGGCGATCGTGATCTTTCAGCCGGCGGAAGAGGGCGGCGCCGGCGCCGCGGCGATGATCAAGGACGGGCTGATGGATCGTTTCAGGATCGATCAGGTCTATGGCATGCACAACCTCCCGGGCGTTCCGCTCGGCGCCTTCGCGATCCGGCCGGGGCCGATCATGGCGGCGACTGACAGTGTCGATTTCCGGATCGAGGGTCTCGGCGGACACGCCGCGCGTACGCATCTTTGTATCGATCCGGTGCTGGCCGGCTCGCAGCTTGTCATCGTCCTGCAATCGATCGTGTCGCGCAATGTCGATCCGCTGGAATCGGCGGTGATCTCCATATGCGAGTTCCGCGCCGGCAGTACCCGCAACGTTATTCCCCAAACTGTCGAGTTGCGCGGCACCGTCCGCACCCTGAAGGCCGCCGTTCGTGACCAGATGGAGAAGCGGGTTCGAGAGGTCGCCGCCGGCGTGGCGCTGACCACCGGCGCCAGCATCGATGTCAAATTCCGGCGCGGCTATCCGGTCACGGTGAATCATCCCGGGCAGACGGAAACCGCGATCAGGATTGCGAAAGAGATCGCCGGCGACAGCAATGTCCACGGGACGCCGCCGATGATGGGCGGGGAGGATTTCTCCTATATGCTGGAAGCGCGGCCCGGCGCCTTCATCTTCATCGGCAATGGCGACAGCGCGGGCCTGCATCATCCTACCTACAACTTCAACGACGACGCCATCGTGTACGGCACCTCGTACTGGATCAGGCTGGTCGAGACCACGCTGGCTCCCTGAGCGGAGACCGATCCCGAACGCGAACAAGCCGGTTGACTCTCGTGTGGATGTCGGTGTTAATAGAACATAACAAGAACGTATGCCGGCCAGCGGTCAGAGCATTTTCGAGCGAAGCATGTCCTCGGGCTTGGCCCGAGGATGGATGACCGGTTCGCGTGAAGAAAACGCGTCAGAACAGGAATCTGGAGCCTCGTTCCGACTCTATCGGAACGGAAATGGCTCCAGGTTCACGGGCTTTGTACGGTTTGGATCCAGGAGGCGGCGGCATGACCGAGGTTCATGCGCGCATGAGGGTGCTTGCGCGCCTGCGTGACCGCATCGCGCGGATCGAGACCTGTCATGGCGGTGGAACGCCAGACAGGGCGGCGCTCGATCACGGGGAGATGGATGCGGTATTGCAGGGCGGGCTTTCGCGCGGCGCCGTGCATGAGGTGTTTGCGGAGGGACGGCACAGTGCTGCGGCGACCGGATTCATCGCAGGTCTCGCGCAGCTGGTGCGTGCGAACCGGCCGCTGCTTTGGGTGCGGCAGGATTTTTCCGCGCGCGAATCCGGCGCGCTGTCGATGTGCGGGTGGCGCGAACTCGGTCTTGATCCTCGTCTTTTGGTGATGGTCCACGTACCCGATGCGGAGAGCGCGCTGCGGACGGCAGCCGATGCCCTGGCCTGTGATGCGCTCGGCGTCGTGGTGATGGAGATATGGGGCGAGACGCGTCTGTTCGATCTCGTCGCCAGCCGCAGGCTGACGCTGGCCGCGCGCCATTCCGGTGTCACCGGGTTGCTGTTGCGGGTGGCGGCGCCGCCGCTGCCCTCGACGGCGGAGACACGGTGGATCATACGCCCGGCGGCGAGCCGGCCGTGCGCGGTCTGGCAGGCATGGGGCGCGCCGGTATTCGAAGCCCGGCTTGTGCGTAACCGTCATGGTCGGACCGGTCAGTGGATCATGGAGTGGAAATGTGATGAGTCCCTCTTCCGCAACGTCTCCTGCTCCGGCCCGCAGGCGCATCCTCAGCCTGTGGCTGCCGCGCCTGCCGGCCGATCGTATCCGGCGCAAGTCGTTTCGCTCCGGCGAGCGGGATAACGATCGGTCCTGCGTCATCGTCGCCAAACAAAATAACGCGCTGGCCATTTCCGCGCTGAATGACGCGGCCGCGCGTCTCGGCCTGACGGTGGGCCTGCCGCTGGCCAACGCCCGCGCGATCTGTCCGGACATCGATGTGTTCGATGCTGACGAGCGCGCGGACGAGCAGACCTTGAACGGCATCGCCGACTGGTGCGGCCGCTTCACGCCGCTGGTGGCGCTCGATCCGCCGCATGGCCTGCTGCTGGACATCACCGGCTGCGCGCATCTGTTCGGCGGCGAGGCCGCGCTGATGAACGCGCTGTGCGGCGCGCTGACGCGACAGGGCTTTGCCGTTAGCGCGGCCATCGCCGGCACGCCGGCCTGCGCGCGGGCGCTGGCGCGCCATGCCCATGGTTGGGTTGTCGCGCCCGGCGAGGAGTTGGAGGCCGTCGCGCCGCTGCCGGTGTTCACGCTGGGGGCGGATGATGAGATCACGCGCGGGCTGCGCCGTGCGGGATTGAAAACCATCGGCGATGTCGCCGCGCGCGGCCGCCACGAGATCGCCGCGCGTTTCGGCGCGGCTTTCACGGCGCTTCTGGAGCAGGCACTGGGGCAGGGTGATGCGCCTATCAATCCACGCAAGCCGCCGCCGGATTATATCGTCGAGAAGCGGTTTGCCGAGCCGATCGCCACCGGCAGCGCGATTGCGATGACACTGGCGGGTCTTGCGCGCACGCTGATCGCCGCGATGGAGAAACAGGGCAAGGGCGCGCGGCATCTGGAAGCGGGTTTTTTCCGCACCGACGGCGCGGTGCGGGTCATCGCGGTGGAAACCGGCCGTCCCGTCACGCGCGGCGAGATCGTCGATCGCCTGTTCCGCGAGCGGCTCGATGCGCTCGCCGACCCGCTCGATCCCGGTTTCGGCTTCGATCTGGTGCGGCTGTCCGCCGTGCGAACCGAATCCGTCGTGCGGGAGCAGCGCGACCTGGATGCACATGTTCAGGACAATGACGAAGTGTCGGCGCTGATCGACCGCATCGCCGCGCGCATCGGCAGCCATCGTGTCGTCGTGCACCTGCCGCAGGAGACTCATATTCCCGAACGCGGGATGCTCTCATTGCCGGCGCAACAGCATCTCGCGGCGGCCATGCGCGCCGAGTGGCCCGCACGCATCGGGAGCGAGCCGCCGCTGCGGCCGTTGCGGATGTTTGCGCGGCCGGAGCCGATCGAGGTGAAGCTGGCGGAGGTGCCGGACAAGCCGCCGCGTCATTTCGTCTGGCGGCGTGTCACTCATACGGTGGTTCGGGCCGAAGGCCCCGAGCGCATCGCGATGGAATGGTGGCGAGCGCAGAAGGGAAGGCCGGCGCGGGATTATTTCCGGGTCGAGGATGAGACCGGATTGCGGTTCTGGCTCTATCGTGACGGACTGTATGACGAAGGCGCCGAGAGCGGAGAGGCCCTGCCGCCGGCGTGGTTCGTGCACGGGATGTTCGCATGAGGCCGCCGCGCGACACGCCGTCCTATGCCGAGATCGGCATCGCCACCAACTTCTCGTTCCTTCATGGCGCGTCGCATCCACGGGAGCATGTGCATCGAGCCAGCGAGCTTCGGCTGCCTGTCATCGGCATCGCCGACCGCAACACGCTGGCGGGCGTGGTGCGCGCCTACACGGAGCTGAAAAACCCCGAGGTTCATTACAAGCCGCGGCTGCTGATCGGATCGCGCCTCGTTTTCATCGACGGCACGCCGGACATCCTCATCTATCCTCGTGATCGAAGCGCCTATGGCCGGCTCTGTCAGTTGCTGACCCGCGGCAAGCTGGCCGCGGCGAAGGGCGAATGCCGTCTGAAGCTGGATGATCTTCTGGATTTTTCCGAAGGGCAGTTGCTTGTGCTGGCCTTGCCGCATCGCCTTGAAGCGACGAGAGTCATGGAAGTGCTGAACCGGTTGAGGCAGTCGCGCGCGGACGGCGTCTGGCTCGCGGCAAGTCTGCTCTATCGCGGCGACGATCGCCGCCGCCTGTTGCGATTGCAAAGGATCGCGGCCACCGTCCGTGTCCCGTTGCTTGCGACCAACGAAGTGCTGTATCATCATCCCGCACGCCGTCCGTTGCAGGATGTCCTCACCTGCATTCGCGAAAAGACCACGGTCGATGTCATCGGCCGAAGGCTTCAACTCAACGCCGAGCGCCATCTGAAAACGGCGTGCGAGATGGAGAAGCTGTTTCGTGATCTGCCGGAAGCGATTTCCGAGACGGTCAGGTTCGCATCGCGCATCGATTTTACTCTCGATCAACTTAGATATCAGTATCCGGACGAGCCTGTGCCGCCGGGCAAAAGCGCGCAACGGCACCTTGAGGATCTGACGTGGGCGGGTGCTCACAAGTATTTTCAGGTGCGCATTCCGCCCAGGACCAGGAAAGTCCTGCACAAGGAATTGCGTTTGATCCGGCGGCTCAAATACGCGCATTACTTTCTCACCGTGCACGACATCGTGCGGTGGGCGCGCGATCAGGACATTCTGTGCCAGGGGCGCGGATCGGCTGCGAATTCGGCGGTGTGCTACGTGCTCGGCATCACCTCCGTCGATCCCACCAAGGTCGACCTGCTGTTCGAGCGCTTTATCTCCAGGGAGCGGCTGGAGCCGCCCGATATCGACGTCGATTTCGAGCATTCGCGCCGCGAGGAGGTGATGCAGTATGTCTATCGCCGCTATGGCCGGCATCGCGCCGCGGTCATCGCCACCGTGATTCACTATCGCCCGCGCAGCGCCATCCGCGATGTCGGCAAGGCGCTGGGCCTGACCGAGGATGTCACGGCGGCGCTCGCCGACACGGTGTGGGGAAGCTGGGGCGATGAGGTCAGCGACGCGCAGGTCAGGCAGGCGGGATTTGATCCGCGGAACCCGATGGTGCGCCGCGCCGTCGCGCTCGCCACCGAGTTGATCGGGTTTCCGCGCCACCTGTCACAGCATGTCGGCGGTTATGTGCTGACCCAGGACCGGCTCGACACCTATGTACCGATCGGGAACGCGGCGATGGAGAACCGCACCTTCATCGAGTGGGACAAGGACGATGTCGATGCGCTGCGGATGATGAAGGTCGATGTGCTGGCGCTGGGAATGCTGACCTGCATCCGCAAATGTTTCGATCTGATCGCGGAACACAAGGGAGAGCGGTGGGAGCTGGCGACGATCACGCAGGACGAGAAGCCGGTCTATGACATGCTGTGCCGCGGCGAATCCCTCGGCGTGTTCCAGGTCGAAAGCCGCGCCCAGATGAACATGCTGCCGCGCCTGAGGCCGCGCACGTTCTACGATCTCGTCATCG
>CAZOOO010000054.1:0-15620 GCA_964581435.1 uncultured Hyphomicrobiales bacterium
CTGTCCATACGACAAAACCCCAGTCCCGCCGCCCAACAACGGATCGTCACATGCGACGGCGGGCCTTCCGCATCTGCGCATGCCGGCAATCGTCGGGTGGTTGAAGAAGTCGGCGACCGAGAGTTCGAGCCCGACTTCGTCCGCTACCCGGTAAAGCAGCCGGACGGCGAGCAGAGAATGTCCGCCGAGCGCGAAGAAATTGTCGTCAAGCCCGATCGCATCGAGATTCAAGACCGAGCGCCAGATCCCGGCCAAGGCCCGGTCGATCGGATCGTCGGGTGGCTGCACGGCGGCCGGAGCCTGCGCCGCCGTGGCGGCGAGGCGCGCCAGGACTACCCTGTCCGTCTTGCCGCTCGGCGATGTGGGGAAGATCGGCAGTGTCAGCAGACGCGCCGGGATCATGTAAGCGGGCAAGCGCCCTTGCAGGAACTGCCTGAGTGCATCGCCGTCCGCTTCGCTGCCGGCGGCCGGCGTGACGAAGCCGGTGAGCATCGTTTCGCCGCGCGGATTGTCCGTCGCGACGACAGCCGCCGCGATGACCGATGGATGGCGCGCCAGCGCCGCTTCGATCTCGCCCGGCTCGATGCGGCAGCCGCGGATCTTGAGCTGCCGGTCGGCGCGCCCGACGAACTCGATGGCTCCGTCCGCACGTCGGCGGGCGAGGTCGCCGGTGCGATAGAGCCGCCGGCCCGGTTTGACGCTGAACGGGTCGGGCACGAAACGTTCGGCCGTCGGTCCCGGCCGCCCGGCATAGCCGCGGGCGACGCCATGGCCGCCGGCATATAATTCACCGACCACGCCGATCGGCACCGGCGACAGGGTGGCGTCGAGCACATGCAGGCGGGTGTTGTCGATGGGAAAGCCGATCGGCACCGAAATCCCCGTTTCATCGGGAACGCAACGCCAGAACGAGACGTCGATCGCGCATTCGGTCGGCCCATAGGTATTATAGAACGATGTCTTGAGCCTGGTCTGGATGTTGCCGGCGAGACCTTTATCCAGCACCTCGCCGGCGCAGAACAGCAGGCGCAGGCTGCGGCAGGCCGCGAAATCCGGCTGTTCGTCGAGCATCCTCAAGAGCGATGGCACGACCTGAAGCACCGTCACGCCTTCGTCGATGATGACGCGCGTGAGATAGGCCGCATCGAGATGTCCGCCCGGCCGGGCCAGGAGCACGCAGCCGCCCGCCATCAGCGGCGCGAGCAATTCCCAGACCGACGCATCGAAGCTGTAGGGCGTCTTTTGCAGCACTAGGTCGTCGGCGGTGAAGGCGAACTGCCGCAGCATCCAGGCAAAGCGGTTGCAGATGCCGCCGTGGGTGATCATGACGCCCTTGGGTGCGCCGGTGGAGCCGGAGGTGTAAATGACATAGGCGAGCTCGTCGGGATCGACCTCGGCCGAGGCATCGCCGGCCGCGGGCTGTCGCGCGGCGGACGCATCGTCGTCGCTCCATACGACGCGCGCATCGCCCGGCGGCAGATCGTCGGCGAGCGCGCGATGCCTGATGATGACGCTCGCTCTCGAATCGCGCAGCAGGAACGCCAGGCGCTCGCGCGGATAGTCCGGATCGAGCGGCACGAAGGCGGCGCCGGCCTTGAGGATCGCCAGCAGCGCGACGATCAGATCCGGCGAGCGCTGCATGAAGACGGCCACCCGCGCGCCGCGTCCGATTCCCGCCCGGCGCAGGGTGCCCGCCAGGATGTTCGACCGCCGGTCGAGTTCGGCATAGGTCAGTTGCGCGGCTCGATCGGCATCGGGCGATCGGGCCATGCGCACGGCGGCCGCGTCGGGCGTCGCGGCGGCTTGCTGCTCGAACCAGCGGTGGAGCGACAGGGGCGTTGCGATCTCGCGATCATTTGCATTCCAGCGCGTAAGCACGGCGCGCCGCTCGGCCGGCGGCAGGATCGGAAACGCCGAAAGGCGGCGCGTGGGATCGGCGACGACCGATGCCGCGAGCGTCTTGAAGGCTGAGACCAGCCGCTCGATCGTCGGCGGCGCGAAAAGCTCGGTGGTGTATTCGATCCAGCCGCGGAATCCGTCGCCCGCCTGGTCGAGACAGAAGGCGAGGTCGGACCGTACGCTGCCGGTATCGACCAGATTCGCCTGTGCCTCGAAGCCGAACAGGCGTCCGCGCTGATCCTCGACGGTCTGGTAGACGAATTCGATCTGCACCAAGGGAGCGCGGCTCGGGTCGCGCTCGGGTGCGATCGTCTCGACCAGCTTGTCGAACGGCAGGCCGCGATGCTCGAATGCGCCAAGTGCTGTCGCGCGCACCCGTCCGATCAGTTCGACGAAGCTCGGGTCGCCCGACAAGTCGGTCCGCAACACGATCGTATTGATGAAGAAGCCGATCAGCGGCTCGAAATCGAGGCCGTTGCGCGCGTCGACCGGCGCGCCGATGACAAGATCGGTGACACCGGCCCAGCGATGCACCAGCGTCTTGAACAGCGCCAGCATGACCATGAACGGCGTGGCGCCGGTCGCCCGTCCGAGTTGCAGCAGCCTTTTCGACAGCGTCGCATCGAACGCGAACGGGAAAGCGGCGCCGGTATAGCGGCGTCTGGCCGGGCGCGGATAATCGGCGGGCAGTTCGAGCAACGGCGGCACGCCGGCGAGCCGGTCCCGCCAATAGGCGATGTCACGCGCGAAGGCCGCGCCGCCGGCGCTGTCGCGCTGCCATTTGGCAAAGTCCTTGTATTGCGCGGAGAGCGGCGGCAGCGATGGCGCCTCGCCGGCCCGCGCCGCCGCGTAGCAAAGCTGGAGCTCGCGCAGCAGGATGTCCATCGAGCGCGCGTCGGAGATGATGTGGTGCCGGGTAATGACCAGCGCCGACCGGTTGTCGGCGAGCCGCACCAGCATTATCCGCAGCAGCGGCGGCCGGGCAAGGTCGAACGGGCGGCGGCCTTCGGTCTCGGCGAGGGCTTTCAAACGCATGTCTCGCTCGTCCGCGGGAAAGGGCCGCAGGTCCGCCTCGGCGAAGGCGGCCCCGGCGTGCGCATGGATCACCTGTCGCGGCTGGCCGTCGACGACCTGGAACGCCGTGCGCAGGCTCTCGTGGCGGCGGGCGACGTGTTCGAGGCTGCGCGCGAGGACGGCGCCGTCGATCGGTCCTTCGACCGTCACACGGGTCGAGAGATTATAGGCGGCGCTATCGGCATCGAGCCGGTGCAGCAGCCACAGCCCTTCCTGGGCGAAGGCCAGCGGCAGGATTTCACGCGACAGGTCCGCGTCCGGCGCGGCCGCGCTGCGTATGGTCCAGGTCTTGTTCATAAAGTCTTGTTCATAAGGTCTTGTTCATGAAGTCTCGTTCACCACGTGTCGTTCATGGGCCGCCGCGCTCGACGGCTTGTCGCGTGTCGCCGCGCCGCAGAGCGCGCTCAGCGACGAGACGGTCGGATTGCGCAGCAGGTCGGGGACCGAGATCGTCGTCCCGCCGAGGTTGCGCAGGCGGGAGACGATCCTGATGGCGGACACCGAATGGCCGCCGAGGGCGAAGAAATCGTCCTCGATGCCGACCTGCTCGAAGCCGAGCACCTCGGCCCAGATCCGGGCGATCTCCTGCTCGCGCGCGCTACGCGGCGCGACATAGCGCGACGCTGAATCCGGGCGCACGTGCTGCGGCCCTGGCGTCTCTTTGTCAGCGGCTTCGGCATCGAGCCTGCCGATGCTCCACAGCCTGTCTCTCCGGTTGAGATCGCAGCTCGAAACCGCGACTTCCGCGACCGCGCCGAGAGGGAGGATCGCGTCCAGCAGCGGTCCGGCCGTGGCGGGATCGATGGCGAGTTCGGCAAGCGACGCGCCCAGCCGTCCTTCGCCGTCGAACTGCGGAGCGTTGCCGTCGGCATCGAGAAACTGCTCCCAATCGACGCTGATCCAGCGTGGGCCGTCGGCGTCGGCGCGGGCGCGCGCGAAGCCGTCCATGACAGCGTTGGCCGCGGCATAGGCGGCGTGCCTCAACCCGCCGAGGCGCGACGATAGCGAAGAGGTGAGAACGCAGAATTCCACCTCCGGAACATCGGCAAGGACCTGCGCGAGCGTGGCGGGCGCCTTCGCCTTGGGCCGCATCTGTTGTTCGATGTCGGCAAGGCTGACGTCGCGCACCGTCTTGAAAGCGGTCGCGTCCGTCGTGCCGGCGGCATGGATGACGCCGTGCAGGCCGCCGAAGCGGTTGCGGATCTCGGCGACCGCCTGCCGCATCTGCGTCAGGTCCGATGCGTCGGCCGCGATCACGTGAACCGTGCCGCCCGCGCGGCTGTTCTGGCGCAGCCTGTCGAGGCGGGCGCGCCGCGCCGCCGTCCTGTCGTCATCGCCGTCGGGCGGGTTGCGGTTGAGCAGGACCACTGTCGCGGAGACGGAGGCGAGGATATGCTCGGCGATCGCGCTGCCGATATGACCGAGCCCGCCGGTGACGAGATAGACGCCATGGTCGCGCCACGGGCGGGGCGGCTGCGCCTCGCCTTTGGCGATCGGCTCGAAGGCCGGGACCCAGCGATGCGGCCCGCGCAACGCAACGAGCGGCGCATGGCCGCCGGCCTCAATCTCGGTCATGAGCCGGTTCAATGGATGCTCGTCCGCAGTGCCGGGGTCGATCACGCGAAAACCGTGCATCGGGTATTCCTGCGCGAAGACGCGGCACAGCGCCGGTATCGCGACGCGGTCGGGCTGCACGCGGTCGTCCGCCTCGACGGCGCCGATGCCGCTGGTGACGACGATGAATTCGCTGCCGTCGTCCGGCATATGCGCGAGGAACGACCGCACCAGCACCACCAGTCCGTTGACGAGCGCGGCGGCCCGTTCGTCGAGCGGCCGTTGGTCGTTCCCTGCGGTCGCGCCGGACCAGCAATGGACGATCTTGCGCGGCGCCAGTCCCTGCGCGGCGAGCAGACGGAAGAGCCCGCCATAGTGATCCTCGCGCGAAGGATCGGCTCTGTATCCGCCCGCGCCGTCGCCTTCCAGGATATCGCCGGGGCGCACCACGATCGTGTCGTGGCCCGCCGCGTCCAGCCGCGCCGCGATGACCTCGCCGGGGCCATGGCCGTCGGCGAACACCAGGATCGCGGCGCGTTCGGAATCGGCAGGGCGGTCCACGGCGAAAGCCGGTGCTATCTCCCGCCGCCAGGCCGACAGGTAAAGCCAGCCGGCGCTGTCCGGCTTGCGGGTCAGCCCGAATTCCGAGCCGGGCGACATCGGCCCGTCCTGGTCCGGCTCGATCCAATAGCGCCGCCGCGTGAAGATGGTGCCCGGCATGGCGGCGCGGGCGAGACGCTCGCGGTCATGGAAATTCTCCCAGTCGATGGCCACGCCCGATTCCCATGCGGCGCCGAGCGCCTCCAGCAGCGCCGTATGATCGGTGCCGGGTCGCGTCGGATGCGCCATCGACGGCACCGCCTGTGTCCGCGATCCCGGCCCGAGACGTTCGCGGGCAAGGGCGGTCAGGGTATGGCCGGGGCCTGCCTCGATCAGCAGGCCGGGCTCCGCGGCGAGGAGCGTGCGCAACCCGTCTGCGAAACGCACCGGCTGCGCCAGGTGCTGCGCCCAATAGTCGGGATCGGTCGCTTCGTCGGCCGTGATCCAGGCGCCGGTCAACGTCGACACGAAGGGAATGCGCGGTGGCCGGAGATCGATCGAAGCGACGACGCGGCGGAACGGCGCGACGATGGATTCGACGAGCGGGCAATGCGAGACCGCGTCGACGTGAAGCCTGTGGCAGGCGATGCCTTGCGAATCGAGCGCGGCCTTGAGCGCGGCGATCGCGTCGTCCGGTCCCGAAACGACGAAGCTTGAGTCGCTGTTGACGGCGGTGATGAAGCTGCGCTCCGGCAGGGCCGTGGCGAATTCGCGTAGCGGCAGGAACACCGCGAGCATCGCGCCTTTCGGCAGGCTGCCGAGCAGGCGGCCGCGTTCGAGCACGAGCCGCAGGCCGTCCTCGACGGAAAAGACGCCGGCGATGCAGGCGGCGACATATTCGCCGAGGCTGTGGCCGATCATGGCCGAGGGCGTGATCCCGAGATGCAGCAGGAGCCGCGCCATGGCGTGTTCGACCGCGAACAGCGTCACTTGCAGCGGCACGATCGCATCGAGCCTGGTCGAAGCGGACGGATCGTCCGTGCCGCCGAACAGCAGGTCGAGCAGGTCGAGATCGCTCTGGGCGCGGATGATCGCCTGGGCGTGAAGCAGTTCGTCGCGGAACACCGGCTCGGCCGCGAAGAGGTCGCGGCCCATGCCCGGATGTTGCGCCCCGCCGCCGGGAAACATGACATGCACTTCTGGCCGGCTCGCGGACACCCGCACGGCCTTGCCCGCCGTCCGCGCCAATGCGGCGGCGGCGTCTTCGCGATCGGGCGCTCCTTGGGCGCGGCGGATGGTAACGGCGGTGCGGCCGACATGGCGCGGTATGTCCTGGGCGGCGAGGCGGGCGTCCTGATGCCGCTGCAGGTGTTTGGCCAGGGTCGCCGCCTGCGCGTCGAGCGCGGCGGCGCTGTGCGCCGACACCGTGAGGAGATGCCGGGCGCGCCGGCTGTCGGCGCCGTCGGTCACGGGCGCCTCTTCCAGCACCACATGCGCGTTGGTTCCGCCGATGCCGAAGGCGCTGACGCCGGCGCGGCGCGGCGTCGGCCGGTCCTGCCAGTGCTCGCGGCCGGCGCTCACATGGAAGGGGCTCGTCGCGAACTCGATTCGTGGATTCAGGGCGTTGAAATTGACGCTCGGCGGCAGCGTCTTGTGCCGGAGTGCGAGGCAGGCCTTGATCAGCCCGATGACGCCCGCCGCCTTGTCGAGATGGCCGAAATTGCTTTTCGCCGAGCCGAGCCTGCAGAATCCGATGCCGGCCGTGTGGCGGCGGAACGCGCGGGTCAGCGCCTCGACCTCGATGACGTCGCCGAGTTCGGTCCCGGTGCCATGCGCCTCGACATAGCCGATTGTTTCCGCCCCGACGCCGGCGGCCGCCAGGGCTTCCGAGATGACGCGGGCCTGTCCGACAACGCTCGGCGCGGTGAAGCCGGCCTTGGCCCCGCCGTCGTTATTGACCGCCGAGCCGAGGATCACCGCATGGATCGTATCGCGGTCGGCGATCGCATCCGCGAGCCGCTTCACGACGACAATGCCGAGCCCGCTGCTGAACATCGTGCCGCGCGCATCGGCGTCGAAGGCACGGGTGCGGCCGTCGGGCGAAAGATACAGTCCCTCCTGCCACAGGTATCCCTTGCACTGGCTCACGTTGATCGAGACGCCGCCGGCAAGCGCCATGTCGCATTCGCCGGCCAACAGTCCCTGGCAGGCCATATGCACCGCGACCAGCGAGGTCGAGCACATGGTCTGCACCGACACGCTCGGTCCCTTGAGGTCGAGCTTGTAGGAGACATAGGTGCTGAGCGCGTCGCGGTCGTTGAGCTGGAGGACGGCGCCGGCCCGCATCATCTGGGCGCGCTGCCGGGCGCTGCCGAGCAGGTTGGAGATGAGATAGGTGCTGCTCGCCGAGCCGGCATAGACGCCCACCGTCGCATCGATGCGCCGGGGGTCGTAGCCGGCGGCCTCAAAGGCGCTCCACGCGCCTTCAAGGAACCGGCGGAGCTGAGGATCCATGATCTCGGCATCGTGCGGACTGATCCCGAAGAACCCGGCATCGAAGCTGTCGATACCGGGGAGCACGCCGCCGGCCGCGACGAAATTGGGATCGGCGATCAGCTCGGCGGACACGCCCGCCTGTCGGAGTTCGTCTTCGCCGAAGAACGAGATCGCCTCGCGGCCGTCGCGCACGATCTGCCAGAAACTGTCGAGATCGGGCGCATTAGGCGCCTCGACGTGCATGCCGACGATCGCGAGCCGGTTGTCGTTGTCCGTCATTCGCCGGCCCTCGCATGGTCGCGCAGGGGCAATGGCCGCCGGTATCCGCGATTCCTGCCCCGCTGTTCGCTGCCGGCCAGGCTGCGCTCGATCTCGCCCGCCGCGTCGGCGTCGAGCAGGCGCGCCAGCATGCGCGGCGTCGGCGCCTCGTAACAGGCGGCCGCCGACACCTCGCGTCCGAGCCGGCGGCGGATACGCTCCATCACCTGGATGGCGACGAGCGAATCCGCACCGAACGCGAACACGTTATCGTCCGCCTGCACCGCATCGACCCCGAGCGCCTCGGCCCAGATGCCGCAAAGCAGCGCTTCGATTCCCGCGGCGGCGCCGACAGGTTCGGATGGTTCGCGTGACGGACACCGCGCTGGAATAAGGCTCGGCGCTGCCGATGCCGTTGACGAAGCGGCATCGCCGGCGCGCAAGCGTGCCGCGAGATCGCGGGTCGAGATCGCCAGGCGGGGATAGCCGAGCGCCAAGGCCTGGCTGAACAGCGCCGCGCCTTCGTCGTTGCCGATGCCGAGGCTCAGGCTGCGCTGGCGCGCATCCTCGAGCGCCGCCGGCAGCGGCGTTTCGACGGCCATGCCCGCGTCACGCCAGGTATCCCAGTTGATGGAAATTACCGGCGCCTGTCCGAACAGTCCGGTGAACGGCACCGTGTCGAGGAATGCGTTGGCCGCGCAATAGGCGGCCTGGCCAGCGGCGCCGAGGATGGTCGAGATCGACGAACACAGCATCACAAAGTCGAGCGGCGCGCCGGCAAAGGCTTCGGCAAGCGCCATCGTTCCCTGCACCTTCGGCCGCAGAATGTCGGCGAGGGCGTCGCGGCCGAGCGCCATCATCATGCCGGCCGCCGGCACGCCGGCCGCGTGGATGATGCCGTGCACCGGCCCGAAGCGGTCCTCGATCGCGGCGCGCGCCCGGCGCATGTCGGCAACGTTCGCCACATCGCCGGCCAGGATGAGACTGTCCGCTCCCGCAGCGGACAGCGCCTCCAGGCGCGCCGCCTTGTGCGCCGGAAGCTGATCGTCCGCCGTGCGTGACAGCAGCGCGACGCGCGCCGAGGCCGTCCGCGCCAGATGCAGCGCGAGCGTCGATCCGATGCCGCCGAGTCCGCCGGTGACGAGATAGACGCCGCCCTTGCGGATGCGGACGGCTGCGGCCGGGGCCGGCGTCCGTGTCGCGTCCGGTATCGCTTCGTAGGAGGCGAGCCAGCGCCGCCCGTTGCGGAGCGCCACCAGCGGCTCGACCTGCGCCGCGGCAAGCTCGGCGGCAAGGGCTGCGGGATGCCGCTCATGCTCATGGTCGTTGCCGCTCGTGTCGACGCAGCCGCAGGCGATGTTGTGGAATTCGAGCGAGATCGTGCGGCATAGTCCGGCCAGAAGCGCTTGCGCCGGAAACGCGACGACCTCGTCGCCGATGGCCTGCGCGCCCGTCGTGACGATGCGCAGCCGGACATTTCGGGCGGTCAGTTTGGTGCCGATCGTCCGCGCCAGGTTCACGACGCCGACGACATGACCGATGTCATGCGGGTCGCTCGCCGCCGCGAGCCAGACCAGGAGATCGGGCGTTGCGCCCTCGCTCTCGAGCGCGGCGATCAGGCGCTCGAAGCCGCTGCCGGAAAAATCGACCGCGTAGCGGCGAGGTCCAAGCCGCCGGAAGGCGTCCGCCTCCGTCACCTCGATGTTCTCGACGCCGAGCCGGGTCAGGCTCTCGGCCAGCATTGGATGCCCGGGGCCGCCGCGCAGCAGGAGGCAGCGGCGGACGCCGTCGTCGCTCGGCGCCGGAAGCGGCGCGCCGGCGCACCGCCATGCCGGCGCGTAGCACCACGACGATGTTGTCCTCTCGTCCTGCGCATTCGGGGTCGCGGCTGGCCGGCGGGTTTCCTTCCAGAAACGGCGGCGCGCGAAGGGATAGGTCGGCAGCGGCACGCGACGGGCCTGCGCATCGTCGTCGAGGGCGCTCCAGCGCAGGTCGATTCCGGCCGACCAGAGTGCCCCGAGCGCGTTGAGCACGTCACGATGCTCGTTGTCCGAGCGCGTATCCGTCGGCAGGCATGCGACGCTCGGCGAGTTGGGACCGCGTCGCTTCAAGAGACGGCTCAGGTGATCGCCGGGGCCGACCTCGACGAATATCGCTTTGTCGAGGCCGGTCAGCGTTTCGACGCCGCGATCGAACAGCACCGGCTTGCAGAGCTGATCGGCCCAAAGCGCCGGGTCGCGCAGCTCGCTCTCGCTGACCCAGCCGCCTGTCAATGTCGACACATAGGGAATGAGCGGCGTGCCGATATCGGTCGCGGCGATTTCGGCCGCGAACGGCTCGCGCGCTGCGCGCATCATGTCCGAATGAAAGGCGTGGCGCGCTGGCAGTCGCCGCGCCGGAACGCCAAGCGCCGCAAGCTGCCGTTCGAATTCAGCCAAAGCCGTCGGTTCGCCGGCGATCACGGTGGTCCTGGGACCATTGACCGCCGCCAGGCTCAGCCGTCCTGCCTGGTCGGCAATCAACCGCTCCGCCGTCGCGCGATCGAGCGCTACGGCGGTCATCGCTCCCTTCGGCATGGATTGCAGCAGCGTCGCCCGGCGGTCGATCAGCCGTATCGCGGCCTCCAGGCTCAATACCTTTGCCACGCAGGCCGCCACATATTCTCCGAGGCTATGCCCGATCATGGCGGCCGGCGTCACGCCCCAATGCGTCAGCAACTGGACGAGCGCATATTCGAGAACGAAGAGCGCGGGCTGGTCGACGATGGTGTCGCCCGGTTCGTAACCGTCGTCGCGGCGCCGCATCGTTCCGCGGATCACGTCTCTTACGTCGTGACTGTTGCGGTCGAGCAGCAGTTCGGCGCAAAGGTCGACATGCCGCCGGAACACCGGCTCCGCACGATAGAGCGTCCCGCCGACGCCGGCGAGGGCGGCGCCCTGTCCGGGAAACATGAACACCACCGGCCGTCCGGCGACCACCGTGTACGGTGCGGCTCCGCGCGTTTCGCGCAGGATGGAGACCGTCGTCGCCGTGTTCTCCGCGACGATGGCCCGGCGGTGATCGAAGGCGGTCCGGCCCCGCTGCAGGGTGCGCGCGACATCGCCGATGTCGAGTTCGGGCCGTGCTTCGAGCCAGTCGGCGAGCGCGCTGCTGCTCTGGCGCAGCGTTTCATCCCCGCGTGCGGAGAGCGGCAGCAGGTGCGGCCGGGCCGCCGTCCGTGGTCGGCTTTGCGGCTCCGGCGCCTCCTCGAGGATGACATGAGCATTCGTTCCGCCGATGCCGAAGGCGCTGACTCCGGCACGGCGCGGTCCACGGTCGGCGGGCCAGGGCCTGGTCCGTATGTTGATCTCAAGCGGGGAGTCCGCCAGGTCGAGCAGCGGATTGGGAGCCGTGAAGTTGACGGTCCGGACGAGCTCGCGGTGGCGCAGGCACAGCACCGTCTTGATGAAGCCGGCAACGCCGGCTGCGGCGTCGAGATGGCCGATATTCGCTTTCACCGATCCGATCGCGCAGCCCGGGCCGCCGGCGAAAACCTTCGCCAGCGCCACGGCCTCGAGCGGGTCGCCCAATTGCGTGGCGGTGCCGTGCGCTTCGATATAGCTGATGCTTTGCGGCTCGATCTCGGCCGCCCCCAGCGCCGCCTCGATCACGCGGCGCTGTCCGTCCTCGCTCGGCGCGCTGTAGCCCAGCTTGATCTTGCCGTCGTTGTTGATGGCCGATCCCTTGATCACGGCATGGATGACGTCGCCGTCCGCGACCGCTTCCGCAAGACCCTTCAGCGCCACGACGCCGACGCCGTTGCCGCCGACGATTCCGTTGGCGTTTGCGTCGAAAGGCCGGCAGTGGCCGTCCGGCGACAGGATGCCGCCCCTGGTGCTCACATAGCCCGCCTTCTGCGGCAGCCCGATCGAAACGCCCCCGGCCAATGCGATGTCGCATTCGCCATCGACGAGGCTTCGTGCCGCCAGATGGATGGCGACCAGCGAGGTCGAGCAGGCGCTCTGTACCGTCACGGCCGGCCCCGCAAGGTTCAGGCAATAGGCGGCGCGGGTCGCCAGATGATCCTTGTCGTTGCCGATCAGGACGCCGAGATCGAGCGCCATCGGCCGGTCGTTCGATCCGCCGAGCAGCACGTTGAACAGATAGCTGCTGAGGCTTGATCCGGCATAGATGCCGATGCGGCCGGCGGCGTCGTCGGCGCGGTAGCCGGCATGTTCCAGCGCCGTCCAGGCGCATTCAATGAACACGCGCTGTTGCGGATCCATGACTTCGGCCGCCGCCGGGCTGATGTTGAAGAAGCCGGCGTCGAAACATTCGGCGTCCTCCAGCACGCCCCGCGCCTTGACGTAGCCTGGGTCGCGCACCGTCTGCGGTGCATGTCCTTCGGCGATCAGTTCGTCTTCGGTGAAAGCCGTGATCGACTCGATCCCGTTGCGCAGGTTGTGCCAGAAGCGTTCAAGCGTCGGCGCGCCGGGAAATCGTCCCGCCATGCCGATGACCGCGATGTCGTTGGGTCGGATCGCGGCCATGCTATGCGTCCGTCGGCGTCGGCAGATCGGTCGACGCTGCGATGCGCCGGCCGGCCGTGCGTCTCGTGTTTCGCCGTACCGCCTGCTCGTGGAGGGGCTGGTCGCCGGCGGAGGCTTTGCGCAGTTCGTCGATGTGGCGTGCGGTTGAGGCGATGGTGGGACAGCCGAAGAGATCGACGAGCCGGATCTTGATGCCGAACCGCCGTTCCAGCCGGCTATGGACCTGCAAGAGCATCAGGGAATCGCCGCCTGCTTCGAACAGATTTTCGTCGCGGTTGGGACAGTTGCTGCCGAATGCGCGGCGCCATTCCTCGGCGACGATCGCCTCGACGTCGTTCGGCGCGGGTGTCGGTAAGGTAGGCGCCGGCCGCGGCCGCGTTTCGGCGGCCGGCAGGGCGGCGTAATCGATCTTGCCGCGCGCCGTCAGCGGCAAACGGTCGAGAACGACGACAATGGACGGCACCATGTGCTCGGGAAGACGGCGGCGGAGAAACCGCTTGAGTTCGGGCTCAAATGCATCCGCCCCGCGTGTGAGGGTGACATAGGCGGCGAGCCGCGTCGGTGCCGTGGCTTCCGTCGCCGGAAGAAGAAGGGTGACCACCGCCTCCCGCACGCAGTCGTGTGCGGCGATCGCACGCTCGATCTCGCCGGCTTCGATCCGGAAGCCGCGGATCTTGAACTGCCGGTCGCGGCGGCCGACGAATTCGATTGCTCCGGCGGCGTTGCAGCGGGCGCGGTCGCCGGTGCGGTAGAGGCGTTCGCCGGGGCGGCGCGGCTGCGGATGCGGCATGAACCGCTCTGCTGTCAGCGCCGGCGCGCCGAAATAGCCTTCGCCGACCGGCGTTCCGGCGATGCAGAGCTCGCCGGTCGCGCCCGGCGGCACCGGCTGCAGATCGTCGCCCAGGATCAGGATTTCAGCGTTGCCGATCGGACGGCCGATGGGAACGCCGGGCTGCCCTGCGTCGGGCGTTGTTGGCGCCGTCAGGCGATGGCTGGCGCAGACGTCGGCGCATTCGGTCGGACCATAGCTGTTGATGACCGTCGCATGGCAATGCGGCGAGGCGAGCCAGCCGGCGAGGCGTCGGGCATCGATGGTCTCGCCGCCGAGAACGACATGGCGCAGCGTGGCGAGCCGGCGATAGCCGCCGTCGGCCGCCGCTTCGAGGATCGGATAGAAGGCGCTGGGCGTGCAATTGACGAGCGTGATCGCCTCGGTCTCGATCTGCTCGGCGATGGCGCCGGCGTCGAATTGCGCCTGGCGCGGGACATGCACCGATCCGCCGGCGAGCAGCGGGAGGAAGAAGTTCTTCTGCGTCAGGTCGAAGCCGAAGGAGGAGAGGATGAGCGCGCGCGGCGGCGGTCCGTCTGCGATCTCGCTCTCGTACCAGCCGAGCAGATTGGCCACCGCGCCGCGGCTGACCGCGCATCCTTTCGGCGTTCCCGTCGAGCCGGATGTGTAGATCACATAGGCAAGATGCCGTCTGTCGGCCGCATGGGTCGCGCTATCCCGCGATGGGGCGGTGAACGGCCGGTCGAAGGACCGGTCGACATCGATCACATGGTCCGCATCCAGGCCAAGCGAGGGTTCGAGTGCGGGCGACGTGATCAGCGCCATGCCTGCGACTGCGCGCCATTGCGCCCGCAAGCGTTCCGGCGGATTGAGCGGATCGAGCGGCACGTAAGCGGCGCCCGACTTCCAGATGGCAAGCAGCGCCGCCACCAGATCCGCGCCCGGCGCGAGGCAGACTCCGACACGGTCGCCCGGCCCGGCACCGAAATCGCGCAGCCGCGACGCAAGCTGGTCCGAGTGTCGCCGGATGTCCGCGTAGCTGTGCTCTCCGTCATTGTCCGCGACCGCGATCGCCGCAGGCTGACGTGCGGCGACCGCGTCGATCCGCGCTTCGATCGCGGCGGGCGCGGGCTCGCGTGCCGGGCCGCGGCCGACAGCCTCCAGTCGCATCCGCTCATTCGCGGGCAGCAGGCATTTCTGGCTGTGTGCCGCGTCCGGATGCAGCGCCATCGCCGCCATCACGTTGCGATAGACCTCGCCGTAGCGGGCGACGTCTTCAGCGTCGATGCGCGTCGAGTCGTAGTCGAGCTGGAGGAATATCCGGTCGCGCTCGAGCGACGAGATGAGGCTGATCTGATGGAAATGCGCCGTCAGCGCGATGTTCGAGCCTTCGGAGTTGTTGCCGCCGAGGATCGTGAAGCCCAGGTCTTCCGCGAGCCCGTCATAGACGTGGAAGTTCATGTAGTTGAAAATGATGTCGTCGCAGAGGCCGGACGTGCCGGCCGCGCTTTGGATCGCCGGGAGCGGCAGCCTCCGATGCGGCAGCAGCTCGCCCTCATGCGCGAACACGTGGGCGGCGAGATCGCGCCAGCTGCCGCCCGAAAGGCGGTGCCGGAACGGGATCGTGTTGAGGAAAAGCCCGAAGACTTGCGCGCCGCCGGGCAGATCGGGCCGGCCGTTCGTGACCAGGCCGGTAACGATCTCGGCCTTGCCGGACAGCACGCTCAACGCCTTGAGATGCACGGCGAGCAGCAGGGTCTTGGCCGGCAGGCCGAGGTCGAGCGCGAGTCGCTGCAACCCCGCACTCACGGGTTCGGGGATATCGACCGAATAGGGTTTCACCGCAGGGGCGGTATGCCGTCCGTCCGCGCGCAGCCCCGGGAGGGAGGTCGCCGCGCAGCCGTCGAGTTCGCGGCGCCAGAAGTCGTATTCCTCCGGGCGCTTGAGCACATCGCGCTCGATCGCGACGAAATCCCTGAACGCCAGCGTGGCGGTCGAAGGCGGAGGCGGTTCGCGCCCGGCGGCAAGCGCGGCGTAGATGTTGAACAGCTCGACAATCGCCGAGTGGTAGCTCCAGCCGTCGTAGATGGCGTGGCATTCGGTGATGCTGAACTGGAAACTGTCGTCCGAGCGCCGATGCACGAAGAACCTGAGCAGGGCCGGCCGGCTCAGGTCGAACGGCCGCAACCTTTCGTCGCCGAGCAGTTGCCGCAGATGCCGTTCCTGCTCGTCATGAGTCAGGTGCCGGATATCTTCGATCCCGAGCGGCAGTTCGGCCTCGCGATGCACGAGTTGCAGCGGTTCGCTGTAGGTGTCGAAATCGAACGACGTTCGGAACACGGCGTGTCGGGCGACGAGCAGCCGGACCGCCGCGCGGAAAGCCTCCGCATCGAACGGCAGTCGGGTCCGCACATGCCGTCCTCCGGTATTATGATAGACGTTTGCGTTTGGCGTGATGCTCATGTGGTAGAGCATTCCGG
>CAZOOO010000055.1:0-15518 GCA_964581435.1 uncultured Hyphomicrobiales bacterium
CTGCGGGTCGGTTTCTTGCCGCTAAGCTGAGTAGCGAATATGGCATGGCAGCAGATGCATTTGATTTTGGCCGTGACAACGCCTACCAGTTGGAAAACGAAGCGAGGAGTCGAGACGGGATTGTTTTCTACGCAAAGCCCGAGGTACCGCGGCGGGCTTTTGAACTCGGAATTATGGCGCTCGAGTTATTTTCGAAGCGTCATCCGAATGTAGTGATCCACCTGTACGGTAATCGTGTCGGCAGACTGCCATTTCAATTCCAGGATCATGGCCTGTTAAGCATCGGGGAACTTAACAAGCTTTATAATCGTTGTTTCGCTGGATTGAGCCTTTCAATGACGAACGTGTCGCTGGTTCCTCATGAAATGCTCTCGGCAGGTTGCATTCCAGTCGTAAACGAGGCCGAACATAATCGCATTGTTCTCGACAACCCGTTCGTACGCTACGCACTTCCAACACCTCATGCTTTGGCAGACGCGCTGAGTGAGATCGTGACGACAAAGAACTTTGCGGCTCTTGCTACAGCCGCATCAGAAAGTGTTGCGTTTGCATCTTGGGATGAGGCAGGACACGTTGTAGAGCAAGCGATACATCGCGCTCTTCTAGCCAGCCAGTGACCTCCAGCTTTACTGGAGGCTTGATTTACTGGAGGCTTGAGTGGGATCAGATTGACCCTCAACAGCCGCCCGTTGAGATCGACCGCGATATGACGCTTGCGGCCGACGATCTTCTTGCCGGCGCCATAGCCGCGTGTCTCGCCGTGCGGCGCTTTGGCCGATTGGCTGTCGATCACCGCGGCAGACGGGCTTGCTTCGCGACCTTGCCTTTCCCGGTCGAGCATGAGTTCGACGTCTTGGACCGTTTGGAACGGGAAGCACCGCGCCAGTTCGCGAAACCAGTCGTAGATCGTCCGCCCGACGCCTATGGTTTTTGCGGATCAAATGCTGACCCGAACCGAATTGGTTGAAACGAATACTTAATCATATCCAACAAAATGCCTGCCGTTCGGTCGACCGGATCATCACACCCCTTTCAGTATTTTAAAAATTATAATAAATAAATAATTAAATGCGAACCCAGCCAGACCTCGGGGACATTATTGTCGTAACCTTATATACTTAGAAAAAGCATGATCTGGGTTTCACGCGCGCCTCAAAAGACACCGGCAGAAGCGGACGAATCGAACAATCTGCGTATTCGCTCAACCACGGTATTTTTGGGCGACTATCTGGACCGGGGTCGAGTCTCACGACAAGTTATCTATCTACTCGATTGCAGCCGTCGATCCGCCCTGACCGTCTCGAACGAGGACAGTTCGCCACTGAGTTCGCTCGAGCGATACCTCCAAAACATCACGCGTTTTCCGATTCACTCGAACCTTTCGTTCTGTTTCAGCGACTTTTTATTCGTCCGCCCCGGCATTCCAATCCACAGGCAACAAGAGGATGACTTGCTCTGGATGCGTGATGAGTTTCTTTCTTGGGATCGCCCGTTCGAAAAGTTTGTCGTCCATGGGCATACACCTGCGCCTATACCGAATATTCGTTCCAATCGAGCTAATATCGACACCGGTGCATTCGCCACGGGCAGGCTGACTTGCATGGCAATCGAAGGTTCACCCATTATCGGACTGTCGGGCATGCGCAATTGGGCGCAAAAGGCCGATACTCGCAATTTCCGATATCCAAAAACGAGGGCAGAATGTGCGTTACAGGGATGAACAAGCAACACTGGCGCAAACTCTCGAGCGTAGTTTGACGAATTCTGGCAAAGGAAAGGAAGTCGCGGGCTCGGCTGCCGCAACCAGCGAGGCCGTTGCCGTCATTGTTGTCACCTATAACAGCTCCGAGCTGCTCCCCGATCTGATCACCTCGCTTTCTGCCGGCATGGGCGGCCTTGAATGGCATCTTATCATCGTTGACAACGACTCATCTGACGACAGCGTAGCGCAAGCTCATCGTCTGGCACCCGACTCCACTATTATCGAGACTGGCCGAAATGCAGGCTACGCTGCCGGCATTAATGCTGGCGTGGCCGCCGCTCTTCCGCACGGTTACGTTCTTGTACTTAATCCTGACGTTCGCCTCCTTCCCGATTGCGTACCGGAGTTAGTCACCGCACTCGGCAAACCCGGTACAGGCATTGCCACACCGCATCTCATTGATCGTGAGGGCATCCGTATCGATACCCAACGTCGTGAACCGTCAATTATCCGCGCTCTTGCCGACGCGTTTCTGGGCGCCCGGACGGCAGGCAAAATCGCCGGTCTGGGGGAAGTGATTACCGATGAAGATAGCTATCGTCGCGAAGCCTTGGTCGATTGGGCCGAAGGCTCGACGTTGCTTATAAGTAAGGCGTGCTGGGATACCTGCGGCCCGTGGGACGAATCCTTCTTCCTTTATTCCGAGGAAACCGACTTCGCGCTAAGATCGCGCGACGCCGGTTTTGTGACGCGGTACACGCCTTCGGCCCACGCTATTCACCTGGAAGGCGATTCCGGACAGTCGCCCGCACTGTGGGCCCTTCTTAACCTAAATCGCGTGCGCCTGTATCACCGTCGCCAAGGTGCGGTGCTCGGTGCGCTATACTGGGCCGCGCTTGTATTGCGGGAAGGTAGTCGCGCAATGTTGGGACGCCGGGTCAATCGTGCAGCGATCCGCGCCCTCCTGAGCCCCAGCAAGATGCGCGCCGCCGCCGGACCGGACCTGATCCGAAAGCTAGGTTAAGGATATAGACGGATGACCTTCGCCGTAGGTCGCACGTATGTTTTGCTTCCAGGATACAGCAGTGGGAAAAGGCATGCCGGTCTCAGTTCGCGCTATTCAGGGCAGCGATCTGCCTGCCGTCGGTCAATTCCTGCACGCTCATCTCAACCCGCGGATCAGCGCCCCGACATGGGCTTCCGCGCCGCTCGTTCCGTGGCAAGTACCTGCACCCAATCATGGCTTCCTGCTCGCGGATCGCGACGAGATCGTTGGGGTTTATCTGGCGTTCTACTCAATACGATCCATTGACGGCATCGATGAACCATTCTGCAATTTGGGCGCCTGGTGTGTTCGCAACGAATATCGTGGACATAGTATGCGGTTACTGAAAGCTATGCTCAACCAGAAAGGGTACACCCTCACCGACCTATCGCCCAGCGGCACGGTAGTCCCGTTGAACGAGCGACTCGGGTTTCAACATTTGAACACGGCCACCGTCCTGATTCCCGCCCTGCCCCTGCCGATCTGGCCCAACCGCATTCGCATTTCAGCAGATCCAGCCGAGATCGATCGCGTATTGACCGGCAAGCAATTACAGGTCTACCGCGACCACGCGCGCACTGCGGCGGCCCACCATCTGCTGCTGACTAGAGGACATGAGACCTGCCACGTGATCTACCGCCGTGACCGGCGCAAAAATCTTCCGGTTTTCGCTTCGATCCTTTACGTCAGCGATCCGGACTTGTTCACGATCGCATCTAGCAACTTGTCAAGATACCTGCTGTTCAGACATGGGGCATTGGCGATGCTTGCAGAACTGCGAACGATAATTCACCGACCTGAGTTCTCACTGATGCTCGCCTCACCCAGACGGAAGATGTTCAAAAGCGAACGCCTGAAAGCAGAACAGATCGACGACCTATACAGCGAACTTGTTTGCGTGGCCTGGTAATGCTCATTGACCGAGAAATAGGAAGAATCATGCGGCGCCATCTGCACGACCTAGTGAGGCAATCGGCCCGAGATCGCAGTACAGCTATAGCGCTAACATCCGGCACGGCGACACTAACCTATGGAGAACTCTGGCAACACGTCAAAGCCGTCGGCGCCGGCCTGCAACGCCTCGGACTGACGCGAGGCGACCGCGTCGGCATTTTCCTGGATAAGCGGATCGAAACGGTAACCGGCATTTTTGGTACGTCAGCCGCGAGCGGTGTGTTCGTGCCCATCAATCCGTTGCTCCGACCACGACAGGTTAATTACATCCTCGGCGACTGCGACGTTCGGGTGCTTATTACAAACAAGGACCGTTATGATCTACTGCGGGACGATCTTGCCAATCTTCCGGCTCTCGAACACATCGTGCTGATCAACAATACGACGGCGTCGGAGACCAACGCTAGCCATCGCATCCATTCCTGGGCAGACCTGACGTCCGATGGCCAGGCTGAACCCAACGAAACCGGAGTGATCGACGTCGATATGGCGGCGATATTCTATACGTCAGGCAGCACGGGAAGCCCCAAAGGCGTCGTCATAAGTCATCGCAACCTGATTTGCGGTGCGGAGAGCGTCGCGAGCTACCTCGTCAACAATTCGTCGGATGTCATCCTTGCCGCGCTTCCATTGAGTTTCGATGCCGGATTCAGCCAGTTGACGACGGGGTTCAGCGTTGGGGCACAGATCGTGCTGATCAACTATCTGTTGCCGTCCGATATCGTGAAAGCGTGCGCCAAACACGGCGTGACCGGCCTAACCTGCGTGCCGCCCCTTTGGATTCAGGTTGCCGGGTTGAAGTGGCCTGAAGAAGTTGCGCAGAAGCTGCGTTACTTCGCCAACACCGGCGGCCGGATGCCGCGCGCAACACTGGATAAGCTGCGCGCAATATTCATCAAGGCATCGCCCTACCTGATGTACGGCCTAACCGAGGCATTCCGTTCGACTTATCTCGATCCATCGGAAATTGACCGCCGTCCCACCTCGATCGGCAAAGCCATTCCCAACGCGGAAATCCTCGTCGTACGCCCGGACGGATCGATATGTGACGCGAATGAAGAGGGAGAACTGGTGCATCGCGGCGCGCTGGTCACGCTTGGCTATTGGAATGATCCGGAACGCACAGCCATACGATTTCGGCCGGTGCCCGGACGGCCCAAAGAACTCAAAACGCAGGAACTGGCGGTGTTCTCGGGCGACGCCGTGATTCGGGATGATGAGGGTTTTCTCTACTTCGTCGGACGAAAGGACGAAATGATCAAGACATCCGGTTACCGCGTCAGTCCGGCGGAAATCGAGGAAGTCATCTACCAGACCGGCATGGTACGTGATGCTGTTGCACTTGGTGTCGAGGACGAGGCGATCGGCCAAGTCGTCGTGATTGCGGTCAGCCCGCCGCAAAATGGGACGGTTGACGAATCGGCTTTACTTGCGGAGCTGCGCAAACAGTTGCCGCTTTATATGATTCCACATCGAGTCGTCATTCGCGATGAACTTCCGCGATCACCGAACGGCAAGTTCGATCGCGTTCTGATACGTTCGGAGATCGTGGCGTGACCGCACGGGACACCATCGCAGCATTCGAAATCATCGATGGCAAGCTCGCCGTCGGCGGCGTGCCTCTTGACCGGTTAGCCGCAAGAATCGGCAGCACGCCATTCTTCGCATATGACCGGCGCCTGCTGACACAGCGCGTCACGCTCCTGCGTGAAAAGCTGCCGAGCAAGATTAATCTGAGCTACGCGATCAAGGCAAACCCCATGCCGGCCATCGTGCAGCATCTGAGCTCTCTCGTAGATTCTTTCGATGTCGCCTCGACCGGAGAGATGCGGATCGCGCTGGACACGCCGATGAAGTCCGACCACATCAGCTTCGCCGGTCCGGCCAAAACGATCGCTGAACTCACCCAAGCAGTGGCCGCGGGCGTGACGGTCGAACTCGAGTCAATCACCGAAGGCAGACGCGTTCTCGCGATCGGAGAAAAACTCGGGGTGCGCCCGCGAGTCGCAATCCGAGTGAACCCCGACTTCGTCATCAAGGGGTCGGGCATGCGAATGGGGGGTGGACCGCAGCAGTTCGGCGTCGATTCAGAGCTCGTGCCGCAATTCCTCAGCGAATTGATCGAAGCCGACCTCGATGTCCTCGGCTTCCACGTCTTTGGCGGCTCCCAAAATCTCCGTGCCGACATCATCTGCGAGGCGCAGCGCAAGACGGTCGAGTTGACGACCAAGCTTGCGGCGGCGATGCCGTCCCCTGTTCGCTACCTGAATCTCGGAGGAGGCTTTGGCATTCCTTACTTCGACAAGGATGAATCGTTGGATCTCGCGATGGTTGGCGCCAACCTGCAGAAATTGGTCGATGGCCCAATCCGCGACCACTTTCCTGAGGCCCGATTGGTCATCGAACTTGGCCGTTATATCGTCGGCGAGTGCGGCATCTACGTTACGCGCGTCGTCGATTGCAAACAGTCACGCGGCAAGCAATTCCTCATGGTGGATGGCGGTCTCCATCACCAGTTGGCGGCATCCGGCAATTTTGGTCAGGTTATCCGCAAGAACTACCCGTTGGCGATAGGCAACCGGATGAGCGAAGCGGCGACTGAGACTGCAAATGTCGTTGGCTGCCTATGTACACCACTCGACCTGCTTGGCGACGGTGTCGCCGTGCCGAAAGTTGAGATCGACGATCTTGTCGTATTGTTTCAGGCTGGCGCCTATGGCATGAGCGCTAGCCCAAGCGCGTTTCTCGGCCATCCACCGGCAATTGAAGTCCTGGTGTGAGTCGAGACCGATCCTGTCAATTGCTAACTTACAAGGAACGTCAATGACATGCACGTCACTGTTCGACGAGGTGAAGGAGGTTGTTGTCACAACCCTTGGCATCCAGGATCGCGCATCGGCGGTTGAACCTTCGACCCCTCTCCTAGGCAGCGTTCCGGAACTGGATTCGATGGCTGTCCTGGATATCTTGGTGGCCATCGAGCAGCGCTTCAATTTCGAGATCGATGATACCGAGATGGCAGGTGAGATTTTCGAAACCTTCGGTAGTCTCGCGAACTTTGTTGCGCAACGCCGGGGTTAGAGCTTGACGAGCTCAGTCAGCAGACACTGCGAACGGGGCGACTATCCTTCCCTCGCCTAAGGACACCATAGCAGCCGGCGTGATGATCACATGCAAACGGGCTTCACCCGCTTGATATTCACCGCCCTGTCTCCCGGTTTCAACAGGGCCGAATGCGGCGGCAACGATACGACCCGCTATCCCTCAGTATTCACGGATGCTCTCGTCCAGTCCACGCAACAGAGGGTACAGGAAATAAGAGATCACACGTCGTTGGCCTACTTTTAGTTCCGCCGTGACAGCCATGCCCGGCAGCAACTGCATGTGCTCCGGCTGCCGGCGCAGTTTAGTGTCGGCGATATCGACCAGCACCCGATAGTACGGGGTCTGGACTCGATGCATCGACTCGTTCTTGGCATCCGGAGCGAAGGCATCGTGGCTGACCACACGAACCGTACCTGAGCCGGTTCCGAATTTCTGGAACGGATAGGCTTCATACTTGATCCGGACCGGTTGCCCGGTCGCGACCTGGCCGATATCACGCCCTTCGACATCGACTTCGGCCTGCAACGGCACATCCCGCGGCACCAGCACAAACAGGGTTTCAGCCTCCCGCGCGACCGATCCGATCGTGCGGTTGGCGATCTCAAGAACGACGGCATCCGCCGGCGCCGTCAGAACGATCAACTTGCGGCGAAGCTCTGCCTTCTTTAGATCCTCGGCAGCACTATTACGCTTTGCCGCCGTCTCCACCAGATCTTGCGAGGCTTGCTTGCGAAAGTCCTCAATGAACACCTGGCGATCAGCCGATAACTTCTCGACGCGGTGGGAAAAATCGACCTGACTGCCGCGGACGCGGGAAAGGTTGCTTTCGACATCAAGCCGGGCATCGCGGGACAGCAGCAGGTTCAGGCGCGATCCGACCTTCTTATCCATCAAAGTACTGCGCATCGATTCAATCGAATTCATGGTCTCCAATCGCTGCACCAGCATGACTTCCTCGTTCCGGCTGGTCTCCACGTTGGCGCGGGCGCTGGCGATCTGAGCATCGAAGTTCTTCAACTGTGCGGCATTGAACGACTTTCGCTGCCGGAACAGTTTGTCCTGCAGGATTTCGTTCGGATCCAACGGATTGGTGACGGTGTAATCCTGTCCCTCCAGTTCGGCATTAAGGCGGTTGATCGCGGCATCCAGTTCCGCGACACGAACGCGGAGCTGATCGAGATCGGCCTGTGAGAAGGTCGGGTCGAGCGTCGCGAGCACGTCGCCACGATTGACGACGTCACCCACCCTGACATGGATCTCGCGAATGACCGATGTCTCCAGCGGCTGAACCACCAGATTGGGTCGGGTCGTGATCAACTTGCCTTGCGCGGTCACGATCATATCGACGTGCGAAACCGTAGCCCACAGCGTCGCCGCGACAATCAGCGCCACCACGCAATACAGCGTCGTCCGCGCGAGGCGCGGCGGCTTGCGTTGCTCGATCTCCATCGCGTCTGACTGAAATTCGCTGACGACAGGCAGCCTCGCCGGCATAGCCTTGGAAATATCGCGCTTGCGGCGCCGGTTATCACGCAATCTCGCCAGGCCGCTTTTCCTGACATCAGCCGGCTTGTTGGAATCAACCGGTTTCTCGGTGATGCCGGTCATGCGACATGCCTCATCTGCTGGTTCCACAGATGGCGGTACATCGAACATTTCGCCAAAAGACCGTCATGACGATCGATATCGACAACACGTCCCCGGTCGATGACAAGTATCGCGTCAGCCTCGGCCAGCATCGAGAGGCGATGCGACACGATGATCACGGTACGCCCTGCAGCGATCCGCCGCAGATTCCTGCGAATGATCATCTCGCTTTCCGAATCAAGCGCGCTCGTCGCCTCGTCGAGGATCAGGACGCGAGGATTGACGATCAACGCACGGGCGATCGCAAGTCTCTGCTTCTGCCCGCCCGAGAGGTTCGAGGCGTTCTCCTCGAGCATCGTGTCGAACCCGCGCGGCAGACGCTCGATGAATTCATCCGCGCCGGCCAGTTGTGCCGCCTGCACGACTTCGGCAAACGTCGCCCCCCGCTTCACGCTGGCGATGTTATCCCGCACGGTGCCGCGGAAGAGGAAATTGTCTTGCAGCACCAGACCGAGGTTCTGACGCAGGTGCGCAAGGTCAAGCTCACGCGCGTCACAGCCGTCGATCCGCACCAGTCCGTCCTGAACCGGGTGAAGACCCGATATCATGCGGGTGATCGTCGTCTTTCCGGAACCGCTCCTGCCGACGATTCCGAACACCTTGCCCGGCTCGATGCCGAACGACACGTTGTCGAGCGCCAACGGCGCATCAGGACTATAGCGAAACGATACGTTCTCGAACTCGATCTTGCCGACCAGCTCGGGCCGCAGACCCTCGCGGGCGGCCTCGCGCTCCGGCTTCTGGTTCATCACTTCGCCGAGCATCCTCACCGCAAGCACGACTTCCTGGTACTCATGGACCATTGTAACCATCTGAACCAACGGTCCCGAAACCCGGCCGGCAAGCATGTTGAACGCGACAAGCGCGCCTATCGTCATTTCACCGTTGAAGACATCCAATGCCCCCAGGCCAATGATTCCCACGGTCATCAGCTTTTCCAGCAGTCCGGTGATCGACTGGGCACCGGCTGAAAGCTTCTCGACGCCGAAACGCATTTGCGTCGACTGCGCGCAACGATCATCCCACTGCCGTCCCTGCAACGGCTCCATCGCAAGCGACTTGACCGTCCGCATGCCATGGACGGTTTCGACGAGAAGGGCCTGGCGCGCGGCCTCGGCCTCATAAAGCGAGAGCAGTCGGCGCCGGAACGGTCCCATCAACAGCACGACGACCGTCCCGCTGAGCGCAGTAAAGGCAAGCACCAGGCCGGTCAGCTTGACGCTGTAGAACGCGAGCACGGGAATGAAGACGAACAGCGAGATGGTATCCAGCATCGTGACGAACATCCGGCCCGTCAGGAATTCACGGATACGCGCCGCCTGTTGCATGTGCTTGACAAGGACGCCTGCGGAAATGTGCTCGAAGAAAGCGACGGGCAGGCCAAGCAGATGACCGAACGTCTTGGTGGCAACGCGAATGTCCACCCGGTTGGTGGCATAGAGCATCAGATAGCGGCGGAGGAAGCCGAAGATCGCATCGAATATCAACGCGCCGATCGCGCCGATCGCCAAGACATACAGCGTCGTGAAGCTTTCGTGGACAAGGACCTTGTCGATGACGAGCTGGAAGAAGATCGGAACAACCAGCCCCAGCGCGTAAAGGAAGATCGCGGCGACGGCGACATCGACGAACAGCCGCCATTCGCGCAGCAATTCGGGGACAAACCAACGGAAGCTGAATCTTTCTCGTTCGCCGGCCGAACGGTTGTTGCGTTTGACCAGAAAGAGGACGCCGCTCCAATTGGCGCAGAAGCGAGCGCGATCCACAGCGATCGGCTCATTCAGACGTTCGGCAAGCGGATCCATCACCTGAACGAACTGCTCGCCGTCCGGCGCGGCGGCAGCAGCGGTCACCACGACCCAGTTGCCGTTGGCGAGCTGCACCACGGCGGGGTAGGCCTCGCCGAGTTCAAACAGCGTCCGCCAGTCGGCCGTCACGATGCGGGCGCGCAGCCCTGCTTTCTTCGCCATCCGCAGCATCATCGCCTGCGACACGACCTCCTGGCCGATGGCGTATGTATGCTTCAGGCGCTCTACCGAGAGATCGACGCCGTGATGGGCTGCAACCCATGCAAGACATTCGAGCGCGGTTCGACTGCCTGCGCCGGAATCCTCGGTCTGAGGGGGGATGACGGCTACGGGCGCGCAGTTGTCATTCTGAGCGGCCTCAGCGGAAATTGGTTGAGACATTGGGTGACCGCGGGCTCTGGGGATGATTGGGGTCGGTACTTTGAGGCGCCGCACCGGAACGCGACGGATCGGGCTGCGCTCTCGGTGGATTCCGCTTCACGACGCCGGCGTCGACCAAACCCTGCAATGCGTTCTGCATCACTTCCACCGAGTTGGCGAAGCCTTCTATCGAGAAGATGATCCGCTGGCGGAAAACCTTCTTCGGTGCATTGTTCGCATCGCGCTCCGTCGGCGACATGCTGACGAGATCGACACGAACGATCGAACCGCCGACCGTGATTTCCTCGATTCCGTCCGTGTAGATTTCGTCGTGCATTGCATCCTCCTGTGCAGGTAGCTGTGCCGTGAACAGGACATCCACCCATGAGCCATCAAACTGAAGGTTTTTTGTCGGAAAAAGGCTCGCGCTGCCATGGCATAGATGACGGTGTACCGCCCGCCGCCGGAATGATGCGAGCCGGCATAAACCGTTCCAGCGGCGGTCGTCCGAACCTGCAAGATCGACCCAGATACGGCCACATCGAGTTGGATCGGCAGGGTTCGCCGCCGGCGACGTTCCGGTCGAAGTCCGGATGCTGGCGACTAGGTGCCGGCATTGTCGGCCCCTTTTTTTAGAAGCGTGAACCGTGATCCTTCGGTCAGCCGTGCCATCGACTTCTCCTGCAAAAAGATGGGCGATTTTCCGACGCGACGCAAGGAATTGTCGGTCGGGAACGGCCGGATAAAGGATTAAGACTAACGTTGCGACCGCGCCATGAACCCGAGGGCGACCTCCTCTGCGAGAGCCCCAGCACCCCTGCAAAGTTAGACCACCCACGGACTTTCCGTGACCATTCGTTCGATGTCGAACTGATTAGGTTCAAAGCCGTCGCCCAAAAGAAAGACTTCGGTCCAGGGTCAATGATCGCGGGCATCCCTCCCCTTCCGGCAACCCGACCGTAACAAGGGAAGGATATGCCTCCGCATGATCAAGGCGTCATCACTTCCCGGCTTGGCCATTCGGATTTCGTCATACAGCGAAGCAGGCCCGAATCCATCAGCCGCTGTCCTGGGGCTCCGTTCACCGACCCCGCCCCGATTTTAGCCGAAACCGCTGATCGATTGAGATGCTGTCGGGCGCGGGTCTGTGGTGCGCGGCCGTGCATACGTCGTGCCGGTTCCTTCGTTGTCACGCAAGGCAAGGATGCCTTATAGTGAAAAGGAACCGCCCGACTTGTCAAACCATCCCGGTGTTCGATGAACGAAGCCACATGACTTTTGCGGTCAGTTGACTGAACCAAAAGGCAGGATGGAAACGGTTACACCGTCGTCGTCAAGAATGGTGATGCACATCCCGTTATCGGTCAGGTCGGGCGTATCGCCGAGCATCTCTCGAGCCAGGAGGGTTCCGTACATGACGGCCTCCTCATGGGTCTCCAAGGGGACCTTGATGGGTTTCGATTTGCGCTCGGCCAGGTCCGTGATGAAGTAGCTGAAAATCGGCATGATAAGCGAATACCGCCTAAGTTCGTTGTCGTTAAAGAGAGCGAGCGAGAGACGAGTTCACAAGGGATAAGATAAGGAGATCCGCTTATCGCGGCGCCTTCTATTTCCAAGGTTGGTGGGTTGATATCTATTCGCGGGGACAGTTATTACTTTTGTTGCTCTGATCGTTTCTTAGACTATCGCGGGCTCCGCCGCCAGCCCGGATTGCACCCCGCCTGTAGGCGACCGGCGGCCTGATACACCGGCGTATAGTTAAAAATTCTCCGAACGCCGCCGCTCGCGGCTATGAGTCATGGTCAATCTCTCGCGAAATTCGAAGCGTCGACAACTCAGGCAGGCGGCAGGCTCCGGGAAGGCGTGAGCAGCGCGACCGGCAGGCTGGCGAACAGGTCGCGTGCGAGAAACGATCCTTGCGAGAGCGTCAACTCTCGTCCGCTGAACAGCTCTGTCCATCGCTGCGGAGCGGCATCGGCTGGCAGAGCCAGGGGGCAGTCGCCCCACGTGTCTCTCCGATACCCACGGGACGGATACAAGGCTACAGCGGTCACCAGCGCGCTATCTTCACCGGCACGCATGAATGCACAGAGGCGATCCGCCTGCGAACCCGTGGCGTGGAGCGCTTCATAGGAGCCGTCCATGAACAGCTCCGGCTCGCGTCGGCGCAGCGCCAGCGTCTCGGCAATGAGGCGGAGTTTCAAGCGGCCGTCACGCCAGTTTTCGAGAAGCTCCGGAAGATCGCCCGCGCCGGATTCCAAGGATGCCAGCGATGCCTTTCGGATATCATAATCGACAGGACGACGATTATCCGGATCGACCATGCTGAAGTCCCATAGCTCCGCGCCCTGATAGAGATCAGGCACGCCGGGTGCCGTGAGTTTCAGCACGACCTGAATAAGGCTGTTAAGAGCGCCGAGGGCAGCCACCTGCTGCTGGAACGCAGAAAAGGATTCCAGGAAAGGATTGGTGCGCGAGGTGTCCAGCGCATAGCGAATAAACTCCAGCACGGCGTCTTCGTACGCGGCGTTCGGCGCAGCCCAGGTGGTATGGACCTTGGCTTCACGCATTGCTTTCGTTACCGCGCCTTCGATCCGTTGGCGAAAGGCCTCCACTTCCTCCGGATCAAGCCGGCCCGCCGAGAGTTGAGCCGGCCATGCTCCGAGCAGCAGTTGATAAAACGCATACTCGTCGTTGCGGTCGGGCGGCGCCGCCTCCCCGGCCCCCGCGTTGCGCGACCGCAGCATCCGGCTCCAAAGTGCCACGTGCTGAGCCCAGTCGTCCGGCATCTCCGACAGCACCGCCATCCGCGCCCGCGTATCCTCGCCGCGCTTGGTGTCGTGCGTGGCGGTGCTCAGCATCGCATAGGGCGCTCGCTTCGCCCGCTGCGCATTGGCGTGGTGGAAGGCGGATATGCTGACGGCGAACTGATCAGGACGGCCGCCGACCTCATTCAGCGCCAGCATCCGGTTGTAGCGGTAGAAGGCGGTATCCTCGAGGCCCTTCGCCATCACGGGACCGCTATATTGCTGTGCGCGCATGGCGACCCGCACCACCTCCATGCGGCTGAAGCCGCTGCGCGGCTCGGCGACAAGGTCGCAGGTCAGAACCTGATGGAGGAAATCGAAGACGCTGGGGTCCAGGGCGGCGCCATTGCGGCGGGCCTGGGCCAGGGCCCAATCGATGTCGCGGCGATCGGCATGAGTGGGCGTGCTGCGCCCGTCAACATATGTGCGGTAGACGGGGAAGACGGCGATGATTTCTTTCAGAGCGCGCTGCAGAACATTGTTGGTGAAGTCGGCGGTCCGCGGATTCGAACGCGCCAATCGGGCCGCCTCCCGGGCCAGCACGTTCAGCTCGCTCGCCATCTCATTTTCCATGATCCGCATTTTTGAATCGCGGACGATGGCGCTGAACGGAGTCTGCTCGCCGGTGAAGTCGGCGTAGAGACGCGTGAGGCGCTCCTCGCCCGCCGGATCGTTCAGCAGGCCGGTGACGAGGTTGGCGAACTCGTAGCCGGTCGTCCCCTCGACATCCCAGTCATCCCGCAGGCTTTCATGGGGCGCGAGGATCTTTTCGACAATGAGATAGAACGGGCGCGGCGCCTTTTCCCGCAAGCGTGAAAAGTATCCCTTCGGATCGAGAAGGCCGTCGACGTGATCCAGCCGGATTCCGTCGAGCACGCCCCGCTCGAGCAGCCGGAATACCAGCGAATGCGCGTGGTCGAAAAGCTGAGGAAGCTCCATCCGGATCCCGGCCAAATCATTGATGTTGAAGAAGCGCCGGTAGTTGATGTCGTCGGCCGCGACGCGGAAGTGGGCCGCGCGCCAGTGCTGGTCGCGGATCAGCGCGTCAAGCTTCGACCAGCTTCGCAGGTCGCCGGCCTCGCCGTTGAAGCGCTCGACGGCAGCCTGGATCGCGGCCGCCAGATCGGGGTTGTCCCGAACGGATCCCGCCAGCTCCAGTTTGAGATCCGCGGCCCGGCGGGCGATATGCGGCCGCCATGTCGAGATGTGCGCGAACGCGTCGCCGAGGCGTTCCAGGTCCGGATGGCGATCGCCGAGAACGCGCTCATAATGGAGCGGGCTGATGGGGAGCTTGTGGGTGTCGTATGCCCATACGGCGAGGGAGCCGGCTTCCGCATCGAACCTGAGGCAGAGCGCGCCCGATTGCAGTTCCGCGCCGTACTGGTCGCCCAGGAAGGGGACAAGCAGCTTGCCTTGCAGGTAGCGGCGATCCGACTCCCAGTCGATATCGAACCAGCCTGCGAATTGCGAATCCGGTCCCCATTCAAGCACGTCCAGCCACCACGGATTGTCCGCGCCGCCCACTCCCATGTGGTTCGGGACGAAATCGAGGATCTGGCCGAGGCCGCTTTGCCGGAACGCGGCAACCATCCGCTCAAAAGCCGCGGCGTCGCCGAGCTCCGGATTCAATTCGGTGTGGCTGACGATGTCGTAGCCATGGGTGCTGCCGGGGCGGGCCCGCAGATAGGGCGAGCAATAGACATGGCTTATTCCCAACCGGGCGAGATAAGGCGCGAGCGCCGCGGCCTGATCGAAGCCGAAATCCTTGTTGAACTGCAACCGGTAGGTGGCGCGGGGAATCGGCTCGCGGTCAGGCTGGTCTTGCCGATCAGGAGTCATCCGATATACCCGCCGCCAAATTGGGCTTCTCAAAAGACGTCGCCGGTACGTTGACCCAATCTACAAAGGTTGCCATGCGGCCAATGAAAGCACCTTTCAACCTTTGAACGTTGTGAGAGTTCCCACGGCAAGTCTGTCGTCGAGCCCTGCCTAGTGGAGTGGACTTGACATTCGCTACCCAGTTTGCAGCGAACGCAAGAAGCGAATGTCAAATCCAAAACTCCACTAGAAACCCATATTTGCTAGTGGTC
>CAZOOO010000056.1:0-15402 GCA_964581435.1 uncultured Hyphomicrobiales bacterium
ACGCTGCAGCAACTCCATGGCATGATCGAAATGGCCGACGCCAGGCAGGATCAGCTTCGACGCGTCCTTGAGCTCGTCACTGCTCTTCGCGACCGTCACCTTGATGTTGGCCCGGTTGTAGACATTGACGAAGGCCGCGATATTGCCCAGGCCATAATCGACGATTGCAATCATCGAACGACCATCTTCTGCACGCCGAGCGTCCGCAGCACCCGTGTTCCAAGATCGATAAGCGGCATCATCGACTTGTAGTCGCGGTAGCTTTTGTTCGAACCAGCCATCAATTGCCGAAGCTCGGCAACGGTCAGATCGAGCTTGGTGGCGACGTACTCGAACTCATGCTCGACATCGTCCTTGTCATAAGCCGGCTCTGATATCTTGCGAAGCGCTTCATCCCTAGTCATCTGCCTGGTGAGAATCAGACTCGAGAAATGCGCGCGGCGCTTGTCGAATCCGAACTTGGTCGGCAGCCAGTATCCTTCGTAGAACCGGGTAAAGCGCGACTCATAATGTTTGTGCGCGTACTTCTGCCATCCGAAGCGGTCCGCCAGCTCCTGCATCGCAGCGTCCTTGATGTAAGGAAAGTGGTTGAGCGGCTTGACGACCCGCATTCCCTTGAAAAACCGATAGTAGATCCGATAGGTGAAGATATCGGTGAGCGGAAACGTTTTCAGCGGCCGCGTCCCGAACTGGCGATGAATATCGCGCAATTGTCGCAGGTCGGTGGCGTGGTAGTGCCATTCCAGCGGCTCGCGCACGCATTCCGTCGAATAGTTGGCGCCCGTGATAACGTACTTGAACCCGTGGGCGTCCGCGAAATTGTAGAGCGCGGCAAAGAAGGCGTGATCCTGCGGCGTATCCAGGTGCGGCACCTGAGCCTTGAAAAACGCGAGCTGGAGGTCTTTCATTTCCTGCCAGTCGATCACCTCGGTGTGGAGATCGAGTCCGAGCCCGTCGACCATCTTCTCGATGTTGTTCACCGACTGCTGCGAATTCCAGCCGGCGTCGACATGGAAGATCAGCGGCCGCAGGCCAAGCTTCTCCTTGGCGAGGTAGGCGACATACGAGCTGTCGACGCCGCCGCTGACGCCGATGATGCAGTCATGATCGCGATCCTTGCCCTCCGACCGAATTCGTTCAGCTTCGGCAAGTATCTCGCGCTCGCCGCGCTCGTCAGGATGCCAGTTGGGCAGGATATTCTGGTGATAGTTGTTGCAGTAGTCGCACCAGCCGCGTGAATCGAACGTGATATTCGAATCCGAGGTATCCATAATGCAATTGGTACAGATTTGATAGGGACGCTTTGACGGCACGGACATTTTCGTTTCCAGCTCTCAGGCAATTTATTCTGAACGGCCGTTTTTGATGACGCGGGTATAAACCGCCAGCAATTTCTGGGCGCTGTTTTCAGGGTTGAAGTTCGTCTCGGCACATTGCCTGGCATTTCTCCCCATTCGACGCACGTCGTCGCGATTATCGGCAAAATGCATGATGGCTTCGGCCAACTTTTGCGGGTTTCTCGCCGGAATTGCCAGCCCCGTTTCGCCGTTCACCAGCGTATCGGGATAAGGATTTTCGACCGCCACGATCGAAGGAACCGTCATCGTATCCAGCTTTCAATGAGGGCCATGGGCGCGACCACCCAAAATAACAAGCCCGCGCCGATCCAGACGGTGAGCGCCGGAGCAGCCTTTCGCAATTCGCCGAATACGCCGGAAGCACTGACGCCCACCGCGTTCAAGATAACCACCAAATACGCCGAGTAGAAAACGAAACCGGATATAGCATAGGCTTCGGATATCGCTCCGACGACAAAAAGTGACGCGCCGTAGACCGCGGCTACGCGAGTGACAAGCCCAAAGAGCTGGAGAAGCAGCGCCGTCCTCTGCCGGTTGACAACATGCAGCGCCGCCGAAACGGGACTCGCCAGGAACTGCATGACAAACCAGGGCGTCATCCACGCCATAAGAATGCCGGAACGGTGCCAATCTTCGCCGAAGACTTTCGCAAACAGGTCTGGGGCAACCAGGCCGCCGAATATGAGCGGTCCCACGCCTGCTTTTAGAAGTCCCCCGAAGATGCCGGTGGTGAAAATACCCATATGGCCAAGACGATGCTCATGCGGAGCGCGTGACAGAAATACCTGGCCGATTGCCGTTCCCAGGAGTCCCATGGGGGCCTGAATGATGAACATCGCAAGCGAAAGGAATCCGGCCTCCGGACCGTGCGCCAACGCAGCAATCATGATAATCGGCAGCTGGATTCCGGCGCTGTTGCTCAGCGCCTCCAGCGCAGAGTATTTCGGGAAACGATAATAGGCTGAGAACGCACTCCGCATCTGCCGCCAGCTAACTCGCTTGAACAAGCTCTCCTCAGTGCGGGCGATGCGATAAGCCAATCCGGCACAGGCCGCGCTTGAACCAACGGTCGGCCCCAATACCAGTCCCAGCGCCATTCCGTTCAGTCCGCCGAACGACAACTGCGTCGCGGCAGCGGCGCTCGCCTGTGCAATGCGATTCCTAGCTATAGCGTGAAAATCCTTCTTCCGCACCAGCCAGTACTGGAGCGCACTGGTTATCGCAACGGCCGCAACTCCGACAGGAACAATCCAGAGATAAGACCCAAGGTGTGGCTGACTGAGGCGCACCAGCACGGCGGCGGGCATAGCGAACAAGACGCCGGACAACACGATCACGACGACAAAAACCGACGCCATGGCCAACGCCAGGATATTCGCAGCCTCGCTATCATGCTCCGGTATGGGGATCGCGATATCAAAGCGCAAGCAGGCGACAACCGACACAATGGAAATCATAGCCGTCAACACCGCCAGCAGGCTGAAATCATGCGGCGTATATAGACGCGCCAGTATCGGCAGCATGATAGCGGAAATCACGGCGGCAAATCCGGTACCACCGACGAGCACTCCGACCGAAGACAGAAATTCCTGACCTCGAATCCATCCCCAAGCTTTCTCGATGTTCATGCCTTTGATTCTGGCGATGACGGCGCTCGCTCAATTTGGTTATCGCAATTGATCGACGTCGATCCGATAAAGTCGTCGGCGCCGGTTACCAGAACTTTCTTGCCCTGAAGTTTCATCGGTTCATTCGACAATGTCATCTGCGACAGCCATGCTACCGCCATTCGGGTGAAAGGGATTCATCCCTCTCGCCCGCCGTGAGCGCCCATGCGATCAAGACCAATGGCTCTACGCGGCCTCGATCGTATCCATATCCATCGTCACCCGGACCTTGCGGCCCAGAAGATCCAGCAGCACCAGGACACGCTCGTCGTCGCTCATCGACTCGAACAGGCCAAGGCAATCGGAGAAAGCGCCACCTACGACGCGAACGGCATCACCGGCGGAGAATCGGGACGCAAGATCGAGCTGAATGCAGCCCTTCGAATCTTCACGTTGTCTCAGACGGCGGATGACATCGTCCGCCACCGGCGCCGGCTCGTCGCCACTGTAGACGAGGTTCATGACACCGACCGTCGAGCGTATGACACGCCACCTCTGATGAACGAGATCGATCGCAACGAACAAATATCGTGGAAACAGCGGCGATGCCGTGATGTCGACGCGCCGTGCATGGCGGCGGCGCCTGGCATAGCGCGGCAAATAGACTTCAAAGCCTTGACGTCGCAGATGCGCGGTCGCCTTACCTTCCGCATGCGGATGAGTCTGCACGACATACCACTGCGGTCCGGACACAGTCATGATGCCGGATCCTGCGGGTCGTTCCGGTTTTCACGGTCCTTCATGACGCCGAGCAGACGCGGAAGCAGAACCCTGTCCCTGCCGACCGCTAGCACGGCCAGGTTCCAGCTCTCGTGGGCGCCGACCAGATCCGTAATGACGACCGCGTCGAAATTCCTGTCGACGGCATCGATCGACGCGACAAGCGGGATTCCCAGAAATCGCCCCGGTTTGGTCTCGGCATCAATCAGCGCAACGATCTCGACGCCGCTCTCCATTGCGCACAGAACGGCGATCTCGGCCAGGTCCGAACGCCCCAGCAAGACGACGGTGCGTAGGCCGCGCGACTTGGCCGCCTCGAACATGGCGACGCAGTCGCTTTTCGCCTGACGAAAGAAGCTGAAGGAATGCGACAGGTAAGTGACAGTCAGGCGCGACTTTTCCGCGAATCCCTTCGGCGTAAGATAGTAAGCGTAGCGGCGCGCCGGAACGTTTTGGACTTTAACCAGCCCCTTGCTGACGCAGCGCTTCAGATATGCATTGACGAGACCCAGCGCGATGCCGAGCTCCGCCGCCAGCCGACGTTGCGACCGGCCGCCATCCTCATCGAGGGACGTCAGCAATCCCAGGATAATTCCGTTCTCGCTGTTCTTGGCGTCGGCGGTGTCCGGCACCCTGCTTGCCCCCTTGAGCCGGCCATCGCTTACTCCGTTCACGTTGTGAACGTCAAGCCTTTGTTCATACCATGAACGCACGATCCCCGAAATTTTCGTTGGTTTCACAAGGCGATTAGTGGGCCCGACTCGGCAGCTCGCCGGCCGGATCCACGACGGAAACATCGGAATCAGCCGGTTTCGGGCTCAGGATCCAGACCAGTCCCCCCAGGCCGCCCGCCACGAAATTTACAATTCCGAACAATAGCGATGCACTCACCCCGTCCTCGGGGCGCAATGCTGCATAAGCGAAGACCAGCGCCATGGTCGCCTCGCGCAGGCCCCAGCCCGCGATCGATACGGGTATCGTGGTGACGAGCATGACCGGAGGAATCAGCAAGAACAGCTGCGCAAACGACGCGCCGGCCCCGATGGATCGGATGACGGCCCACGCGATCACCGCATTGAGGACGTTGACGAGCAGAGACAGAATGACGAGCGAAGGACCGTGAACACGGCTGGCGACCAGCCGCCCGGCGATCCGGGAACACGCCTGAACATGCCGGACAATTTGCCAGCGGGTCAGCCACTTCCATCGCAAAAAACCCACCACCAGGAAGCCGATCCCGCCGGCTATCGCTGCAGCGTCGACCAGCAGGAGCGCCGCGCGGCCCTGCGGATCCGCTATCAATCGCAAGCTCCATGGCAGGCTTGCGGCTATGAGAACCGCCAGCACCGCGAGACCGATCGCGCGATCGATCAACACCGAATAGCCGGCCGCACGCCAGCCGGCGCCGCCGCGACCCACGAACCACACGCGCATCGCATCGCCGCCGATGGAAGACGGCAGCACCTGGTTGAAGAAGGCCGCGATCAGGTTCAAACGGAAAGCGCGCCGGATCGTCAGCGGTGCGCCGCAAAACTGCGCGATCTCCCGCCATCGCATGGCGCCGAAAAAAACCTGCAGCACCACAGCGGCGAAGGCGAAGACCAGCCACCACAGCGTAACCAGATCGATCCGCGCGGCGACATCGGAGAAATCGACCTTTCGCAGCGCGAGAACAAGTAACGCGATCGAGACCGCGATCTTGACGGCCAATAGCAAAAACCCGCGCATGTGTTTCATATCCGCTGTCATCGATTGATCCACCTTCGGACTGAACTCAACGGCATTCGAACTTCATGATTCTAGCAAATATGGGTTTCTAGAGCGGGATGAGGAAAAGTGTGCAGCGGTTTTCCGCCCGCATCCCGCGTCTCAAAATATTGGAACCGATCACGTTCATGATCCTGGATCGATTCGATCCAGGATCATCGTGATCTAGTGGAGTTTTGGATTTGACATTCGCTTCTCGCGTTCGCTGCAAACTGGGTAGCGAATGTCAAATCCACTCCACTAGGTCGGCATTGGCGGTCCCGCTGCCGCAAATTTATCGTTCCACCATGGAAGTGCGTCCCGAATGGCGAAGCGCTCGGGTTTCTGACATCAAAGTCACGGGGCCGCAATGTCCATCCCGGCGGGCCGTCGGCGCCGGTTCGGCGCGCGTCAATATCCCAGGGAAAGCAACATGTTGCTCACCTTGACAAGCACCAAAGGCGATCAGGCTGTCGTTGACAAGGCCGCTTAAATGATCAATCAACCCGACCGACAGAACGGCGCCGCACCAAACACGCCGATTTTCATTCGTGTCGGCCATACCCCCGGCTGATTCATGTGTGTTTTCCGCAAGTGATGCCATTGACCGACCCCCACGACGCCTCCGGCCAGCCTGATGTCAGCGTCATTCTGCCGACCTTCCAGGAACGTGACAATATCGTTCCGCTGGTTCACGAGCTGCGCGGGGAGTTCAGTCGCATCGGCGCCAGATACGAAATCCTGGTGGTCGATGATCGAAGTCCTGACGGCACCGCGATGGCTGCGCGCGCGGCATTCGCCGACGACGACGGCGTCATCGTCATCGAGCGTCTCGCCAATCCCGGGCTTGCGTTTTCGATCCGCGAGGGAATCGAAAGATCGCACGGCGCGGTCATCTTGGTCATGGATACGGATTTCAATCACCAGCCGAAGGACGCCGTCCTCATTTCCCAAGTGGCCAAGCTGGTTGACCTGGGGATTGGTTCTCGCTTCATCTTCGGCGGAGGAATGCCGAGCCGGCTGCGCTACTTTCTGAGCCACCTCTATAACATCTTCATGCGCGTTTCACTGGGTACGCGCATAGACGACAACCTGAGCGGCCTGTTCGCGATCCGGCGCACCGCGTTGTTCAAGCTCGATTTCGACAAGATCTTCTGGGGCTACGGGGACTACTTCTTCCGGCTCCTGCTGCTGTCGCAACGCGAGAAGATGACCCACGTGCAAGTGCCCGTCTTCTATGGCGAGCGGGCGGCCGGGGGTAGCAAGACCCGTTTTATGCCGATATTCATGCGCTACACGCGCGAGGTTGCGCGGCTGATATATCTCAGGGCGATCAACCGATGGTAACCCCGGACCTGTTCCACGCCATTTCGACGTGCCGGATTTGCGGTAGTTCGGATCTGCACGGCGTGATCGACCTCGGGCTGCAAGCCCTGACCGGACGCTTTCCGGCCGCGGAAGAACCGGATCCTCCCAGGGCGCCGCTTGAGCTCTTGCGGTGTGGCGAGTGCGGGCTGACGCAGTTGCGGCATTCGGTCCGCGTCGCCGAAATGTTTGGAGACAATTACGGCTATCGGTCAGGCACCAATGCGACGATGCGCAACCACCTCGGCCAGCTCGCGGCTGCCGTGGCGTCGCGCGCGGCGATCGCTCCCGGCGACGTGGTCCTTGATATCGGCTGCAACGACGGCACCTTGCTCAAGAGCTATCCGGTCCCGGACCTCGTGCGCGCCGGCATCGATCCGATCGCCCGCTCGTTCGCCGATCAATATCCCGGCGAGTTCAAGATTCATGCCGGCTTCTTCGACGCCAAATCATTCGCCGATCTGCTCCCCGGCCGCAAGGCCCGCGCGATCACGTCGATCGCGATGTTCTATGATCTTGAAGACCCCGGAAATTTTGTCGGCGACATCGCCGCGGTGCTTGCTCCGGACGGCGTCTGGGTGCTCGAACAGAGCTACCTTCCCGATATGCTCGACAAGAACTCGTTCGATACGATCTGCCACGAACATCTCGAATATTATGCGTTGTCGCAAATCGAAAGGCTTACCAGGGACAAGCGCCTGAGGGTTTTCGACATCAAGTTGAACGGCATCAATGGCGGCAGTTTCCAGCTTTGGGTCTGTCACAATGATGCCGCCTATCCCGAAAACCGGGCCATCATCGAAGAGCTACGCAAACGCGAGACCGCACTTGAGATCACCACGGACAAACCGTTTGCGGCATTCCGCGCCAATGTCGCGGCGCTGGGCTCTCGCTTGAAAGACTTCATTACCAAGGAGGTCGCGCGCGGAAAGCGCGTCTATGTCTATGGTGCATCGACCAAGGGCAACGTGCTGTTGCAGCATTTCGGACTCGACGGAAGTTTGCTGACGGCCTGCGCCGATCGAAATCCGGAAAAGTGGGGCCGGCGTACACCCGGAACGGCCATCCCGATCACATCCGAGGAATCGGCGCGCAAGGATGCCGACTATTTTCTGGTTCTGCCTTGGCACTTCCGGGACGAGTTCATCGCGCGCGAGGCGGCGTTCCTCGCCGGCGGCGGACGCCTGATTTTTCCTCTTCCGGATTTTGCAGTGGTGGGAAACACATCCGACGCACGTCACGGCGAGAGGCGCTCCACGGCGCTATGACTCAAGCAGTTCATATCCCCTGGGCACGGCCGAAGCTTTTCGGGAACGAAGAGGCGATGGTGATCGACGCGCTGCGGTCGGCATGGATTTCGGGCGGACCGTACGTCCAGCGGCTGGAACGGGCGGCAGCCGAGCGCATGCAGGTCGCCGATGCCGTGGCGGTGTCAAACGGAACGGTCGCGCTGGAGCTTGCACTCCGAGGCTTGGGAATTGGACCCGGCGACGAGGTCATCGTCCCCGGCTTCACGTTCGTGGCCGCAGCCAACATGATCCTGTCGGTGGGCGCGACGCCTCTCTACGCCGATGTTGACGCCCATTCCTGGCTGCTCGACCCGGATGAGATCGACCGGCTGGCGACGCCTCGCACCCGGGCCGTACTGCCCGTTCATCTCTACGGCAACGTGGCCGACATGGACGCCATCGCGTCATGTGCGAAGGCGCATGATCTGGCTGTCCTTGAAGACGCAGCCGAGGCGGCCTTTTCTCGTTTCGACGGCAAATGCGCCGGCACCATGGGAAGCGTCGGCACATTCAGCCTTCACGCCACAAAAACTATCACGACGGGAGAAGGCGGTCTCGTCGTGACCAACGACGGCGACCTCGCCCGTCGCATGAGGGTGCTGCGAGACCACGGAATGCGCCAGGGCAAGAGATACTGGCACGATGTGGTCGGCTACAATTTCAGACTGACCAATCTCCAGGCCGCCATCGGCTGCGCGCAACTCGATCACCTCGACGACATCCTGGCCGATCGCCGCCGCATCCATGCGCTCTACTGCGACGCCCTGCAATCCTGTCCAGGGATTCGACTGCAGCACTTTGCGGACCGCGTCGATCCGGTGCTCTGGGTCATCACCGTTATGATCGAGGATACCGATCCCTCGCGGCAGAGAATCAGACGCGACAGGATCATGGCAGCGATGCTGGAGGACGGTATCGAAACGCGTCCGGGCTTTTACGCGCTGAGCCTGATGCCGCCCTACGACGCACCTCACTTGCCCCATGCGCTGGCCGCGAGCGCGGGCGTTATCTCGCTGCCCACCTTTCCTGACCTTACCGGTGAGCAGATCGGATATATCTGCGACCGGTTTTGCCACCACATCCGCAACGCGGGTTGAGCCGTGATCTTCAGAGACAACTTCCTTCGCCGCTATCTCGACCTGGCTCCCGCCGCGCTCGCATTCGAACGCGCCGTTGAATGCGATATCCTCAAGGAGCACGAATTCGTCCGGCCGATCCTCGATATCGGATGCGGCGACGGAATTTTCGCCGCGATCCTGTTCGGCGAAAAACTCGACACCGGCATCGACCTCGATCCCGCGGAAGTCGCGCGCGCGGAAAAGCAGGATGCCTACAACGAACTGTTGGTATGCGCGGGCGATAGGATTCCGAAACCCGACCATGCTTACAACACCATCCTGTCGAACAGCGTCATCGAGCATATTCCCGTTCTGATGCCGGTGCTGAGGGAAGCGCATCGCCTTCTGGCTCCGAACGGACAACTCTTCCTCACGATTCCGACGGACCGTCTGGAGCACAATTCGCTGCCCGCGCGGCTATTCAACCTTTTCGGCGCAACCGGGCTGGAAGCGCGTTACGGTAAATTCCACAACCGTTTCTGGCAGCACTACAACGTGCATTCGCGCGCCGGATGGCGGGAGCTGTTCACCGCCGCCGGGTTCGAGGTGGCTGAGGAACGGCTCTACGCATCGCCGAACTTTTCATCTTTCTATGATCTTCTGATGCCCTGCGCTGTTCCGTCGATGGCGGCGAAACGGCTGTTCGGGCGCTGGTTCCTGCTGCCGGAGCTGCGTCGCTATTATGCGGGCCTGGTATACCGGTTGGTCGAGGGAATTCACGACAGGTTAAAGCGTGAAACCGGCAGTTCGCTGGTCTTCTATACCCTGCGCAAGGTCTGAATTCGGCCTTCTCCGCCTGCCGGCGAGATGAACTGGCCGCCGCCCCGCTCACCGCGCAGGCACTGAATTCTGTTCAAGCGAATGCTGATGAGCGGCGCGCTCCAGCCTGGCCGCTTTCAGGTCACTCGCGACCATTTCCTTCACCATCTGCGAGAACGATGTTTTCGGCTGCCATCCCAGCTCGGCGCGAGCCTTGGACGCATCGCCGACGAGCAGGTCGACTTCGGTGGGACGGAAGTAAACCGGATCGATCCGGACCAGGACCGCGCCGGTCTTTGCGTCGATACCTGTTTCGTCGATGCCTTTGCCCTGCCACTCAATGCGGCGACCGGTCTCGGCAAAGGCGATCTCCACGAACTCTCGCACCGAGCGGCACTCCCCGGTCGCGAGCACATAATCTCCAGGCTTGTCCGCCTGAAGTATCTTCCACATGCCCTCGACGAAATCCTTAGCGTGTCCCCAGTCGCGCTTGGCTTCGAGATTGCCGAGAAACAACGTTTCCTGCAGGCCGATCTCGATCCGCGCGACGGCACGGGTGATCTTGCGCGTGACGAAGGTTTCGCCGCGAATGGGACTTTCGTGATTGAAGAGGATTCCGTTGGCCGCGAACATTCCGTAGGCCTCACGATAATTGACCGTGATCCAGTAGCCGTACAGCTTTGCAACGCCGTAGGGCGAGCGCGGATAGAACGGCGTGGTTTCCGATTGAGGAATCTCCTGCGCAAGACCGAACAGTTCCGACGTCGAAGCCTGATAGAAGCGGACCTTGTCCGACATGCCTAAAATTCGGATCGCCTCCAGCATCCGCAGCACGCCGACGGCGTCCGCGTTTGCCGTGTATTCCGGGCTTTCAAAGCTGACGCCGACATGGCTCTGCGCGGCGAGGTTGTAAATCTCGGTCGGCTGGATCTGCTGCACGAGGCGGATCAGGTTGGTCGAATCCGTCATATCCCCGTAGTGCAGCAGAAACGGCACCTCACCGGCCAAGGGGTCCGAATAGAGGTGGTCGATGCGCGCTGTATTGAAGGAGGACGACCGCCGCTTCACGCCATGAACGAGATAGCCCTTTCCGAGGAGGAATTCGGCCAGATAAGCGCCGTCCTGCCCCGTCACGCCGGTGATCAGAGCGACCCGGCGCTGTCCGTTCCCGTCAACCATATTACCTCCCAAACCGGAATCGGCACGAAGCGAAGAAGCGTTTCAGACCACCTTCTTCGCGATCTCGGCGCAATCGAAAATCAAAACGTCATTTCGAATATACTTCGAAGAAACGACCGGTGACAGTTTGCTCAGAGCTTTCATCGGGCGTTCATTAGGTTTCTGCATTTGTCCAAGGCATCTTGTTTCGCCTCGGCTTGCCAACTCGGCGATTGAAGAAAGCAGACACTGATACGCCCCCATTACAGCAATTGGATTTGCAGGCTCCGCGGCCCAGGCCATGATTTCAGCTTTGACTCTTGTGCGCCTGAACGCCCAGGGAATCAAAAAAACAGCCTCGAACAGCGCAATCAGATCGTATGGATGCAACAAGCAAGTTTCGACGACCCTCACCTTGCTTCGCCAGTCGATTTCGGCGAGGCGCTTGCGCGCCGCCTCCCAGTTCGTCGTGCTGATCTGAAATGCGATGACTTCGTCTTTGTGAACTGAAACAAAGCCGACGCAATCCGGCCCGCTGAGAAGCCGCTCATACATGCCCTTCAGATGTGAATGGCCCAAGCGACCGTTGATGGACCAGGGCAACGCATGCTCATGCACACGGGCAATACTTTCTGCATCGGCTTGTTGAACAGGACGGGTTATCATCCTTCCGAACCAACCAGTTGTTGCCAATCGCTGCCGGTCATGATGCGGCCTTGCCGCAACGCCCGCTTGATAGCCACGGCCTCGCCGTTTCCGCACCCGATGACAGGGCTTCCGTCGACCTCTTTCAAAATTCCCGGCTCAATATGTTCTCCTGGCCGCGCCACCTCACATGCGCGCAGGGCAACCGGAACGCCGGAAACGACCGCGGTCGGCACATAGGTCGGACAAACGAAAGGCTCGTAGTTTGCGGCACGCACGAAATCGCAGATCCGGCGCGCGCTCCAGTTCCAATCGATCTCGCCGTCGAGCGCGTCCTTGTGGCGATATAAGTTTCGCTGCGACAAATCCTGAGGCACTTCCGGCGGCATATCGTTCGCGATAATTCTCGTGAGAACGCCGATCAACAGTTGAGACCCCGTTTCCATCGCGCGCATGAACAACGACAGGCCGGTGTCGGAATCGCGTATGGAAATGGTCTGCTGCGCCAGAATGGGACCGGTATCGATCCCCGCGTCCATGACATGCACTGTCAGGCCCTGGACCGATTCTCCGTTGCGAATGGCCCACTGATGGCAATGCAGTCCCGCATATTTCGGAAGCAGGCCAGGGTGCATGTTCAACGCGCGTCCGGTGAACATGCCGATGACGCCGGGAGCGATAATCGTCGTGCCGTTGATATTGACCAGCCAGTCCGCCCGCAGGCTTTGCGGAAACGGCTCCTTGCCCGTCAGCAGCGTGCGCGGCAAAATTGTTATGGCATTGTTCTTTGCATAAGTTGTCGCCTTGACCGCGGAAGACGACCCCGGAACGAAAGCGGCTATCAAGGCGCCGGGTGTTTCATGGACCGCCTTCAACACCGCATAGGCGGGATGGCCGTCACCCGTGATCACGAATGCCGGCATCTAGCTTCGGCTCAGAAACCGCGCGAAGCTTTGCACGGTGTCGAGATCCTGCGGAGCGGCTGCCGAAAGATCGATCGCGGATCCTCTTTCCGCCTCGATGAATCCAAACATTTCGACGAACGAGAACGAGTCGATCACCTCCAGGATTTTCGCGTCAGCGGTCAGGCTGGCGGCCTGCTCGGGAGCCGCTTCACGGAGATAGCCGAGAATCAACGAGGTCAGTTCAGATTCCGACTTTGACGCGTCTTTCATGGACTCTTCCAAGCTCGGCATAGTCAATCTTACCATTCGAGTTGAGCGGCATCGCCTCGATGCTGAAAATATAACGGGGTATCATATAATGCGGCAGCACCTTCGCGCTTTCAGCCCTCATGCGTTTTTCCGTATCCGATGAAAGCCCTTCGATAAAAGCGGATAAATAAAGAACCTCCCCGCCGCTGCCGTGAATCGAAATGACAGCCACAAACTGCCTGCCGCTGAACTTCCTCAAGGTTGCTTCTATCTCCCCGAGTTCGACCCGATAGCCGTGAATTTTTATCTGCCGGGTCGCGCGTCCTTTGTATATCAGGCCGACCCTCGCCTGATTGCACGCGAGGTCTCCCGTCCGATACCAGCGGCCGCTTGACAGGCAAGGAAAACGCCTCTCGATGAACTGAGCCTCGGTCAGGTCGGGCCGATTCCAGTATCCCGCCGATACCTGAGTGCCGCCCAGCAACAGTTCGCCCGTCTCGCCATCGCCTACGGGGCTCAGATCAGCGTCACAGATAACAGCCTCCTGCCCGGCGAAGGGTTCTCCCAGCGGCAGAACGGAGAAGTCCGTACCACGACTGCAAGGATAGGCGGTCACGGCGACGGTTGTCTCCGTCGGACCATAAAAATTCTCGACGCGCGAGTTCGGAGCCGCCGCCATCCATTCCGCCGCCAGCGCACCTGGAAACGGCTCGCCGCAGAACATGCTGACCCGAATGCTTTCGAAGGCGCCGGCTTGCAGCTTGTTGAACTTCTTGAGAATCAGCACCGCGGATGGAACGGAAGTCCAGGCGGTCAATCGATGACGCTTTACAAACCCGTCCGGTATCAACACCTCATCTTGCGGGACGCAATACAGAGTTCCGCCAACCCACCATGCTGAAAACAGATCATGCACCGAAAGATCGAAATTCAATTCTGGTAAATGAATGAAGCGATCGGCTTCACTGTAGGAGCAATAGTCCGCGACATTCCGCACATATGTCGCGACGTTATCATGCGATACCATCACGCCCTTCGGTTCGCCGGTCGAGCCCGAGGTGTACATGACGTACGCCAGATCGCGGCCGCTGCCCTGTCGCGGCTCGGCCTGTGACGTCAAATGACCCCTGTTCAGAAACCGGTGCTGCGGAAAGTCTGCCGCCCAGTCCGGGGTCGCATCCTGATCGGGAAGCAGGATCACAGTCGGATCGGTCACCTTCTGCAAAAGCAGCGGCAGGTTTTTCAGGCACCTCGCATCGACAATGATGACCGCGGGCCGAGACTGGGCAATAATCGATTGGGAACGGCCAATGGGTTGCGCGGGCGTCAGCGCAACATAGGCATATCGCGCCAGATGACATGCGGCGATGGCGGCATAGGCCATGAGGCTTCGGTGGGCGAAAACGGCGCAGGTATCAATGCCGTTTCCGGACGGTGGCGGAAACCCGCCGGCGAGGCGCGACGCAAGCTCATGGAGATCGCCATACGTGTAACTCTCGCCATCAACCCAAAGGGCGGCCTTGTCTCTGAACTGAGTTGCCGATTCTACAAATGATGCTGCGAGCGGGGTCAAAGAGCTTCAATCCGTGGGGCAACAGCGTCCGAGCAAGGCGACTTGTTAGCTTCGTTGATGTCGAAGATCAATAATCGCCTCGCAAGCGGTTGCGGCCAGGTCGCGAGATCAAAAGCCGGCCTCCCCACCTTGCAGAACCCTGACCTTTTCGGTTACCGGTCCATGGCCGTGAGACCGGCTTATGCCATCGGCTCACCATGTGCCATACTCAAACAGGGACGAGAGCAGGCTTGACAGGACCGTAGTTCGATCGCTTTGTCGAGGCGATTTTGGTCCTGGACTTCTGGTTGAGCATGAACTTCTCGTAAAACGCGTTGCCGACTCTCAGGGCGAACCGATGCGATGCGCGTGATCCAGTTCGGAAGTGATCGGATCAGCGCGGCACGCCGATCCCGAATGGCGGATCACCTCGCCGTTCTGATGGCGCTCTCGCTGCCGTGGTCCACCACCATATTCGGCGTGTTTGCGGTGCTCTGGCTGATCACGCTCGTCACCGTGATCGCCGCGCGGCGGTTCCGGCTACAATTCCGGCGACCGGCATACTGGCTGCCCGTTGCATTGTTCTGTCTCGCGGCACTCGGGATGCTGTGGGCCGACGCCCCATGGGGCGCCCGAACTCATGCCGCGGGATCGATGGTCAAGCTGCTCGCCATTCCGCTTCTGATGCACCAGTTCGAGCGCTCTGAAAAAGGCCTCACTGTCTTTCTCGCGTTCCTGGCATCATGCACCGTTCTGCTTACCCTGTCCTGGCTAAGCTGGTTCGAGCCGCGGATCATCATGACACCGGAGAAAATCCCCGGCGTTCCCGTCAAGAACTGGATCACGCAGGGCGTGGAGTTCGTGCTGTGCA
>CAZOOO010000057.1:0-15342 GCA_964581435.1 uncultured Hyphomicrobiales bacterium
GCGGCGCCAAGGTCTGGACCTTCGTGACCTATTCGCTGCTGCACGCCAACCTCAGCCACATCGGCTTCAATGTTCTGTGGTTGCTGCCCTTCGGCAGCGCGCTGGCGCGCCGTTTCGGCGCCGTCAGGTTTTTTCTGTTCATGGCGGTCGCCGCCGTTGCCGGCGCGGTCGCACATCTTGTGACCCACGAGCACAATATCGCGCCGATGATCGGTGCGTCGGCGTCGGTGTCGGGCGCCATGGCCGCGGCGATCCGTTTCGCCTTCGTGCAGGGCAGTTTCCTGTCCTTCGGCCGCGGCGATGCCGACGCCGCTGCGCAGGTGCCCGCGCTGTCGTTGACGCGCGCCCTGCAAAATCCCCGCGTGCTGGCGTTTCTCGCAATCTGGTTCGGTGTCAATATCATCTTCGGCATGGGATCGGTCGCAATCGGCGCCGAGCCTGGCAGCGTTGCGTGGCAGGCTCACATGGGCGGCTTCATGGCAGGGCTTTTGTTGTTCTCATTGTTCGATCCGGTGCCTCGTCCGCCGCGCGACGCCGAGAATGCGTCTTCCGACGCGGATCATATCTAACGATTGCTTGCGATGCGGGCTGATTTCATTCATCATCCTCCGGTCAGGCGAGTTTAAATCCGTTCTCGCGCTGGAAACGATGACGCTGTCGGGGCGTTTCACTCGTGGACAAAGCTGGACGATTGGCTGTCGCCTGAACGCCGGAGTCCTTCACCGTTGCTTGGAAACGGTTAAGGACTCCGGTTTCTGGATTTGACGCGTTTTCTTTACGCGAACCGGTATCCGACCTCGGGTCAAGCCCGAGGACATGCTTCGCTCGAAAACGCTATAAAGGCAAGGATCGCGCAAAGTGATCCCGCGCGATTCCTCCGAGGGAAGCGATATCCCTCCAAGGGAGGCGACCATGACGGTACGTGCCATTCTCAGCGCCAAGGGTTCTCAAGTCGCAAGCGTCGAGCCTGACGTGGAGCTTTCGGCGGCGGTCAAGATTTTGTCGGACCGGCAGATCGGTTCCATTCTTGTCATGAGCGGTGCGCGCATCGACGGCATTCTGTCCGAACGGGACGTCGTTCGCGCGCTTGCCGAACGCGGCGCAATTGCGCTGGACGAGCCGGTCAGCGCCGCCATGACCCGCAAGATCGTCAGTTGCCGTCTCTCCGATACGGTCGCTCACCTCATGGAAGTCATGACGGCGGAAAGGTTCAGGCACCTGCCGGTGGTGGAGGAGGGCAAGCTGGCAGGTCTGGTTTCGATCGGCGACGTCGTGAAGCTGCGTGTTCAGGAATATGAAGCCGAGCAGGAGGCGTTGCGCGACTACATCAAAACAGCCTGAGCGCGTGCGGTATCATAGCGTTTTCGAGCGAAGCATGTCCTCGGGACTGACCCGAGGATCGATACCCTGTTCGCGTGAAGAAAGCGCGTCATATCAAAATCTGAGAGCCCCGCCTCCGATTCCGTCAGAAGCGAAACGTGATCGATTCCAAATATTTTAGAGCGGGATGCGGGCGGAAAACCGCTGCGCACTTTTTTCATCCCGCTCTAGGAATCGGTCCCGCTTTCAGGGTCCGCCGCGCCGGCGATGTCCGACGCCGACGTTGGCGCGAGAACGTCGATTGCTTCCACGATCGCTTCGATCGCCCGATCCGCGGCACGTGTGCCGTGCGCGATCAGATCGCTGGCGCGGTGGAAGTCGAACCAGCCGATTTGGCCGACTCGCGGCGAGATCAAAAGGTCCGGCGGATCGCCGGCGAGCCGCGCGCGCGTGATGCGATCCTGCATGATATTGAACGCGTCGGTCATGACCGACACGACGCCCGGGCGATTGCCGCCGGCGAAGATTTCGCGCTTCACCGTTCGCTCGAACGAAAAGAACTTGCCGAAGCCAAGCCTGCGCGGCGGGGGCTCGACGGCCTCCTCCTGCGCGCCGTTCGGCGCACCATGAGAGAATATCGTGGTGCTGCGGCCGAACACGTCATTAGAGAGGTTGGCTGCAATCACGACCTCGGCGCCCAGCGCGCGTGCAGTGGAGACCGGCACCGGGTTGACAAGCGCGCCATCGACCAGCCAGCGGTCGCCAACCAGCATCGGCGCAAAAATACCCGGAAGCGCATAGGATGCACGCAGAGCATCCACCAGCCGCCCGTGCGTAAGCCAGATTTCGTGGCCAGTGCGGACTTCCGTCGCGACGCTTGCAAACTTGAGGGGCAGGTCCTCGATCTGGGTCTGACCGAGCGACTCCTCGAGCCGGGCGGTGAGCTTGGCGCCGCCGATCAGTCCGGAGCCGTTCAACCGGATGTCCAGATAACTGAAGAGACTCCGAGGCTGCAGGCTGCGCGCCCACTCCTCCAGAGTGTCAAGACGACCCGCGGCATAGACGCCTCCGACCACCGCTCCGATCGACGTGCCCACCACGACGTCGGGCTCGATGCCGTGCGCGATCAGGGAACGGAGAATGCCGATATGAGCGAAGCCGCGCGCCGCCCCGCCGCCCAGGGCCAGCCCGATCACCGGCCGCCTGACGCTATCCAATCCTACTTTTCGGCCGTTCGACCCGTTCTGGTCGCGGCCTTTCAAACTCTCCAGCACGACAGGATACTCCGACTACCGACATCGGTTACCGCGATTCCGGCGGGCACGGTGAGCGCATGTCGGGATGACCTGCCAGACGTTGCTTCGCCTGGCAGAAACTATCATCGGATACCGGCGTTTCAACCCGACGGGCCGGTTTTTAAGTCTTCCACAGCAGGATGCAATTCTGAGCGAGTTCCGAGGCTTGAATTTGCCGTGTTTTGCGGGAAGAACCGGCGCCATGATCTTCGGGGGAAATCATCGGGGTAGTTCAGGCCGGCGCTCGTGGCCTTTGCTCGTGTCGGTCGTCACGCTCCTCGCGACGTTTCCATGCGCCGCCTCGGCGCAATTGTTCGGCGAACAACCGCCGCCTGTCCCGCCGGTATCCGTTCCGGAGGCGCCGCCGGGACCTGCGATCAGCCTCGCGCCGTCCTCTGGTCCGGCATCCATGCCAAATCTGCCGGCGCCGTTGACTGAGGCGCCGGTCGCCGCCGTGCCGCTGGCGGCTTCGCCCAAGATCGCGCCTCCCGCGCAGGCAATTCTGTCGTTGACCGCGCGCTACGGCAAGGATCTGCCGGTCATCAACAGCGGGCTGATCTGGCGAGTTTACTCCGATCGGCCCGACGAGACCGGCGCCTTCAAATTGGTGCGCGAAGACCATGATGCAACTCCCAGCATCGCGCTCCCCCCGGGCGGCTATGTCGTGCACGTTTCGCTGGGGCTGGTCAGCGCCGTGCGGCCCGTGATGCTCAAACCGGACACTGACCGCGAGTCGTTCCTGCTGCCGGCGGGCGGGCTGCGGATCGAGGGTCGGGTCGGCGCGTCGACGATCCCGCCCAACCAGATTTCCTTCAGCATCTACAAGGGTAGCCAGTTCGAAGGCACCGAGCGCGCGCCGCTTGTGCCCAATGTTGCCGGGGACGGCGTCATGCTCTTGCCGGAAGGCACCTATTACATCGTCTCCAACTATGGCGACGCGAACTCGGTCGTACGATCGGACATCCGTGTGCAGGCGGGGAAGTTGACCGACGTGACGATCTCCCATCGCGCCGCGGTCATCACCCTGAAACTCGTCAGCGACAAGGGCGGCGAGGCGCTGGCCAATACTGCGTGGTCGGTTCTGACGCCCGGGGGTGATGTCATCAAGGAATCGATCGGAGCATTTCCCAGCGTGATACTGGCCGAGGGTGAATATCGCGTAATCGCCAAGAACGAAGGCAAGGTCTTTGAGCGAGACTTCGAGGTCTCCACCGGCGTCGACGGAGAAATCGAAGTCCTCGCGCATTAAAGCTTCCGAATTCGATGGATAAACTCCAGGTTGGATATTTTTGTTCGCCGCCTCTATGTCTTCGGACGAAAAGCCCTTCAGTTCTGACGTGCTTCGTTCGAAATGCCCTTACGGCGCGTTCACGCCGCGCCAGCGGCCGTAACGCCACGGCCGGTACCAGGTCGCGCCGGATGGTTTCGCTATGGGAACATTGTCGATGCCGGACGTTCCCCACGGGTGGCAGCGTAAGATCCGCGCCAACGTCATCCAGCCGCCCCCCCAAAGCCCGAAATGCGCGATTGCCTCGTCGCCGTAGGCGGAGCATGTCGGCAGGTGCCGGCAGTTGAAACCCACCAGCGGCGATAGCGTGTGGCGATAGATCCAGATCAACGCCCGGCCGACATTGCGGGGCAGCCGCGAAGCGGCACGCATGCACGCCGGGCAGAACCGGGAACTTCGCGGGGTTGGTTTCATGAATGCGGAGATTCCTTCTCCAGCTACGAATGATCCGCGCAAGGTTCCCTGAGAAACCGGATCAGGTCAGGCTGCAATCTGGCCACGGGCGGCGGAATATCGCATACTCTTTGTGTGGACGCTGACAAGTCTCGCGGCTAGTTTCCAGATATTCCGGCGTGGCAGGAGTACGGCGTTGAAGCTGGGCCGTGCCGTGTCGGATTGGGAACATCGGCTGCGGGGAAGGAACCGAATTGAGGTTCGTGAAATCAGCTGTCTTCTACGGACGGACGCTTCTATGCGCTGCAGCTTTTGGTCTCGTCTTTTCAGGATTCGCGGCTGCGCTTGATAAGCAGGGTTCTGCCGAAGCAACCGTCGAAGCCCGCAAGCAGCCGATGCGATTCTCCTGGATTGCTTGTGAGCCGCATTGCGGCGGCTGGATCAACGCCGTCGGCCTCGTCACGGGGGAAACGCCGAAAGCATTCGACGACTTCGCCGCCGGGCGCGATCTTGCCGGTGCGACGGTCGTGCTGGATTCCGGCGGCGGCTCGGTCAACGACGCCATCGCGCTCGGGCGACGCTGGCGAGAACTCGGCGTGCGCACCACGGTCGGGAGCAGCGTCGTTGTCGGGACGGTGACAGGCGATCGCGCAGCCGTGCTGTCCGAAGCCTATTGCGAGTCCATGTGCGTGTTCGTGTTGCTGTCGGGAAAAACCCGCTATGTGCCCGAGCGTGCGCATGTGCGCGTTCATCAGATCTGGATGGGTGATCGCGCGGCCGATGCCAGGGCTGCGAGCTACACCGCTGAGGATTTGATGATCGTAGAGCGCGACATCGGCCGGCTAGCCAAGTACACCTTCGAGATGGGCGGATCCGGCGATCTGCTGCACCTGGCGCTCAGCATTCCTCCCTGGGAGGCGCTTCACGAATTGTCGCCGGCGGAATTGCGTTCCACCAGTCTGGTGACGACGGACCGCGTCGCGGATGTATTGCCAACCGGGGAGGTCGCCGAGGCTCCCGTTGCCGATCTCGTCACAAAGCCGGTACAGGATCGCTTTCCTGGCATGACGAACGCGCCCGCTGCGGCGACGATGACCGGCCAGCCGACCAAGACGGCCGAAGCGGAATCCGCGGGCCACGCGGCGGCGACTGCTGCTCCGGCTCGGCCTCAATAACGGCGCTCAGGCGGAAAACCCAAGGTGCTTTCGAGCGAAGCACTGGACGCCATAACGAAACGGGGCGCCGATCGTTGCGGTCGCGATATGGGGCGGGCGGAGAGAGAGTGTCTGTCTGCTCGGCCTCGCCAAATCGACGTCGGTGCTGGCACTCAATATCCAGCATCCAGGCGTTGAGCTTTGAAAACCATGACGATGGAAAGGGATTTCGATTGTCGTCCGCGATGAACCTGTCACGCGAAGATGGATCGCTCTACACAAGAGAAGCAGCATGACTGGAGAGATATCGGAAGATCCGGCTAAGGTCGTCAACGGGAACGAGAAACTCGCCGCAGCCGTGGGCGGTAGCAACTTTGGCATTCTCGTGTCATCGATCGCGACCTGTCTCGCGTCGCTCGCGCAGACGTTCACGAACAAGACGATCAACGCCACCAGCAACACGATCAGCGGACTGACGACGGCGATGTTCGCGCCGAACGTCGTCGATCGCGATGCCACTTTTGCTGCGAATAGCGACACGCGCATCCCGTCGCAGAAGGCAGTCAAGACGACGACGGCCGCGGTGGTCTCAGGCGACGGTGGCGTCGTCGGGCCAGAATCGTCGACAAACAACGGCTTTGCGCGCTGGAATGGAACAGGTGGCGGCTCCTTGAAGTATGGAGCCGAGACGATTGCGCTTGAATCGGAGGTGTCTGGGACGCTGAGGTAAGATCGTTCTTGGCGAAATCGGTTGTGCCCCGCTATTACATCTCTCAGGAATTAAAGGTCGAGGACGCCGATGCCGGAAATCTCTGTCGTTATTGCTGTTAAAAATGAGGAGAAATACTTGTCCGAGGCGCTTGATAGCGTACTAGGGCAGACCGGAGTCAGTCACGAGGTCATCGTGGTTGATGACGGGTCGAGCGATCGCACGATGTCTATATTGGAGGGCTACAAGAGCCCGCTACTGAAGGCATACAAGAACCCGAGGCCGGGAAAGGCAAGAGCCTTCAATCTCGGCGTGGAGAAGTCGACCGGCAAATGGGTGTGCTTGTTCGCGGGTGACGATATTATGCCACCGAACAGCTTGGCCAAGCGGCTTGACGCTGTTTCGTCTGCGTCATCCGATAAGCCGGTTGTCGGGCTTTCCCGCTTGATTCAGATGTCAAAGATAAAAAAGCAGAATGGGATCACGGTCCCAAAAGACCCAAACCGGGGCGGTCTCACAGGAACATCATATTTGATGGATCGACGCGCCGTATCGAAATTCTTCCCCGTTCCAGAAGAACTGCCGAACGAGGATACTTGGCTGGAGACGTGTGTTCTGCATTTCGACCTTGAAATCGTCCATTCTGGCGTTATCGGCAGTCAGTGGCGAGTGCACGAGGGGAATTCTGTCAACATGCTCGTTCCTTTCTCGAGCTACAATGACAAGATAACCAGGCGAATGAAAGCGCTCCCGCTTTTTATGGACAGGCACGGCAGCGAATTGTCTCCGGAGAGTCTCCGTCGTCTGGCTGCGAAGGTCATGTGCGAAAGGGCGCGCGCGGCTGGCGATATGGTTGGAGTCTTAAAAAGCGAAGCGGCGTTGGTTGATAGATTGAGAGCGCTTTCGTCGACCAATGCCGCGATGTACCAGATTCGAAGGAAGCTCTACGGGCTGCTCTCTGGCTGGTAGTCGTCTTTCAGGTTTACAAAGAGAGCGATGAAGAACAACAAAATAAACCCTCCTGATAAAAGGCTCCCGATGAGGCTGGCCTGAAGGATGTTAAACGCGAACAAGGGCCACATTGCGCGAACTGCTTCGTCACTGGAAAGTGCCAGAACGCGGAATCCGAGGCCAACGATGATTGAGAACGCGACGACACCTATCCATCCGAAATTGACGTAACCGTCAGTTATATACACCGAGTTGGCCCTACCCACATCTGTAGGGCCCCATTCGGATGCGTAGACTTCGGCGTCGAAGTTTACGTGCTTCATTCCGAAGATCGCGGCGATAGGTGTGCTGGTTGCGCCAAAAAGAGGATTGCTATCAAATTTAGTGTGGAACACTTTCACGGCGTCAGCCGCAGTAAAAATAGGAACGGCGGCAGCGCGCCAGATCAGATATTCCTTGATTGAGGCAGGTTGGAAATTGGCGCTAAAAAAATCGGGTGGAAACAGATTGCCTGCAGACGTTTCGGCCTCCAAATTATGTGAGACCTTTGCCTTTCTTTCCTCAAGTATTTTTTGTATTGTTTCCTTGTCCTGAACCCCTCGAGCCAATAGCGTATTCCCATAGAAAATAGCGAATGTGGCGACGATGAGCGCAACAAGTCCGAGATAATTCCATATCAGGCGCCGGCCTGACAGGTACAGCAGAGGCGCCACGGGATAGACGATGAGCGCCTTTTGCAGATAGCTCATCGAATAAGCAACAAAAAGAGTGAGACCAGAAAAACCAGCCGCAGGCTTCTTGGTCCAGAATAGACGTGCCAGACTGTAAGGGAGCAGCGTTCCGGCGAGCACGGCGCTGACGTAGCCAAGGCTGGCTTCCCAACCTATGCGCGTCTTGAGGAATGCGCCTCTTTGAATGTCCAGTTCTTCTTGCGAAAACCCGCCTACCAAAGCTGAGATGATCGGAATAGATTCAGCGGTTGCGAAGGCAACGCCGCAGAACACGATGAATATTGTCCAGATCGCAGCATGAAAGGCCCGCTCATTGACAGGAATACGCCATCGGTGCGGCGCGATCATCCAATCAAACACCGGCAGGTTAAAGCCGGCCACGATCATCGTGACTGCGATGCAGGACAAGGCGCCCAGCCAGAGCATATTGTCATCCTGCTGGACGAATGTGTGTATCGCCAGCGGCGCAACGCCGTAAACCAGAAGTATGGCAGCCGCGAAGAAGTACCCCGAATTACGCGCGTCGGTGATAAAAAAGATAAGCCTTGTAATTGCGCCCGCTCTTACGGGCGGGTGCGAGCTTTCTATGTCACTGGTGACAGTCAATTCGGCCTCCCGTTGCGGCAACTAAAGCCGCGCCGCCACAACCTCTTCGAGTAAACCGGCAGGAATTGGGGGTGCACGTCACCCGGAAAAACTATAAGGCAGATGCAAGGACTTCGGTCCGGCTTGGTGTTTCCGCTCTGGTCATTTCCAAGCGGCTTTAATAAAGGACTCGTCTACGACGAGTAGCAGACTTTATGTCGAACCAACAGATGGCTGCGAATGATAGCCAAATCATTCGGGTGCTCTACCTTGACGGGGTAGGTCCATTTGGCGGAGCTTCGCGGAGCTTGTATGAGGCGATCAGATCTCTGCCGCCTGGCTCTGTTGAAGGGTACTTCTTGGCGGCCAATGGCTCGGCTCTGGAATACTATCGAAAGCTGGCGAAGGATGTGGTTGTCACCCACGGATTAACGCGTTTCGATAATACTCAGTATAGCCATTACAGAGGCGCTCGCTGGCTGGTCCTGCTTCGGGAAGCATTCCATGTACCATATACCCTGGCGAGTATTATTCAAGCGAAACGTAAGTGGCGCAACATTGACGTCATTCATGTCAACGAGATTACAGAGATCATACCTGGGCTCATCGCGCGCCTGATCTTCAGGGCACCGATGATCGTTCATGTAAGATCGCCGCAGAGTAATGTCGTTAGCAGTAAGCGATCGAAGCTGATCCGATCGGTGTTACGCTCCCAGGCTAACCTCGTGATCGCGATCGATGAGACCGTGCGGTCTTCGCTGCCACAGGACATTAACGTCGAAGTCTTGCACAATTCCTTTTCTCCGGGTTCCGATCTACCCGATCTCCTTTTTAAGGAGAGGTTAGACAAGACGCTGAAAAAAGGGTTATTCACGGTTGGATACGTTGGAAGCCTGCACGCATCTAAGGGGATTTTGGACTTGGTGGAGGCAGCAAAGATCGTTTGTGACAAGCGAAGTGATGTTCAGTTCGCCATCGTTGGCGGCATGACGGGCGATGATCGCAGTTTAAGAGCAAAAGTATTGGGTGCGCTCGGTTTAGCTCAAAATATCGGGTCAGATGTTGTGAGCAAGATAAGCGAGTATGGGATCGGAGCGCGCTTTCATCTTCTTGGACCGACCCGTGATATCTCGGTCGCCTATGACGCCTTCGATGTTCTGGCGTTTCCCTCACACCTCAAGGCCGCCGGGCGGCCTGTCTTTGAGGCCGCGTTCGCAGGACGACCGAGCATTGTTGCGGTCGAAAATCCTAAGCCTGATACGCTGGTCCATGGCGAAACAGGTCTGTCGATTCCTGAAAAGTCTCCCAAGTCGATCGCTGAGGCGATCTGCTACCTCGCTGATAACCGGGCCATATCCATAGAGATGGGGCGGAACGCGCGTCTTCTCGCAGAGAAGAATTTTAATCCGGTTTCGAATTCTGCGCGACTGCTGGAGATGTATAGGCGCGCACGTCATGGGTCGATAGTGATTACCGACGACGGCGGGCGTGCTGCCAGTGACATCAACGCCATCTCCTCCCCGCTCGATGATGGTGGATATACGGCAGCAGACAGCACAACTCCGCCGGTCAAGCGGCCACGCTATCTCTGACAAACTTTTCCGGAAGCCTGGCTCCACTCGCTTACCGGCGTCGCCAATGACGATGGCTCCGCGCCCCGTCCCGTTGCATCACCGAGCCACACAGGATCAAATGACAAACGGATTCTTCCCATCGCGGGATGATCTTTGGGGCTCAGGTCACGGGTCAAAATGCCATGTGCGGCTTATCAAGTCGCGGCGGAGCCCGAGTGACCGATCCTCGGTATGTGCCCCGACTCGGAAAACCGTCTTCCTTTTTCCGTCAGGGACCAGGCGATGTGATTGGAAAAACCCGCCATGATCGACCGAGGCTTGATCAGCCCCAGAGCCTCCAGCTTGTCCCGGATGACGATCGTGCTCTTTTCGCTAAGTTCGCAATAATCGGAAACGTGAAGTTTCTGTCGATACCAATACCCGACAAGCTCCCGGACGTAGGCTTCCGATGGGCTTTTGAGGAGATGGCCATGGAGCGCGGCAAAGAGGTCGCCCAATGAAATCGAGCGCGATATCGAGTCCGGCGCCCCTTCCTCCGACCGATAGACCAGGAGTTCCACGGTAACTGAGTTGTCCGCCTCCGCGGCAGGGCCAGACGATGATTTGTCTTTCTCGAGATCGGCCAGCTTCTGACGCAGATCCGCATTCTCGATCCGCAGCTTTTCCAGTTCCTGGAAAAGCTTTGGATTGATGGCCTGGTCGCCGCGTATCCAGCCCACGCCGGGTTTCAGGTTCACGGCAGTCGCGACAGCCATCATGGCTTTCATGCAAAGATCGTTTTCGTTGCTCCAGAATTCGACGATGCGGCCGGTGCTTAAACGGGCTTTGAAAGCATCCAGTTTTTCTTTTAGCGACGCTTCCGGTTCGATCGCGCCGACTGCCATGTCGTCCGGTTTTTCCGGAAGGAACGCAAGTATCGGGATGCCTTTTGATCGCGCATATTCGAACGCATCTTCCGCGAAAGTCAGTTCACTGCCGGACAGCGCGCCGTAACGGCGGCCGACGATCATGATGTAATAGTCGCTGCGGTCGATGATCCGCTTGATATAGTCCAGTTGCTGCTGATCGGTGACCGGAAACGATTCCATGCCGGCGGGCATGTATCCCGCCTTTGCCAACGTGTTGCCGACGGCCTGACGCTCGTCCTTCAAGTCGGCATCCGTCGAAGTGATGAAAATCTGAAAAACCCGATCCACTTGAACTTTTCCTCATCGCCGGACTTGACCCTGCGCCGCCGGCACCCGGATTTGTCAATCACCTGTCATGTGGCTGGAATAAGTGGAAGGCGTTTCAGGCAGGTCGCGATCCAGCCCGATGCGGGTTAATCTTTTGCTTACCATGCGATTCATAGGCTTCGCTCATGATGATCTCACGCAGCAACACTCGAAACGATATCCTGTCGCTCGAAACCGCCGCGACGGTGGCTCGTGGCGGCTTCGCTTGTATCTTTTCATCGTCTGACGAGTACGAGCGGGCGCTTATTAACGAGCGCCGCGCCCGAGGCCGATATACCTCTTCACGAGGGCTGGTCGACGACGGCCTTGATTGCTGTGCCGGGCACGGTCGCCGGCATGGTGGCTTACTGGATATAGGATCAGCAAGGCCAGTAACCGCGAGAGGATCACTGGCCAGGGTGTTCTGGCTTACGGTTGGCTACTGTTTCCCGAAATAGATACCGAATTTTAACCGTTGCCGCTTCGTGGAGTGGCGGGACGTCGCTCAAGTGGTAGAATTACGGGATGATCCGGCTTGTCACAGTCGCCTCCGTAATATCCACCTACCAGAAACCGGCGGGCACGGTGGATCCGAATGACAACGTCCAGACCGACCTCTGGGCGAGCCGGCTGAACGTATCCCGCGAGAGGCTGCTGGAAGCTGTTTCGGAGGTAGGGCCCTCGCTGGCCGCCGTGCGGCACCACCTCGAAAAATAAAAAATTCCCCGCTGGGGATTTCGCGCCGCGCATCCACCATATATTGCCTGAGCATCGGAGCCGAGGCGCAACACCTTGGCCGCCCGGATTCGATGTGCTATCTGGCGGAGGCCGCTTCGACCATCCGCTATTGCTGTTCGCACCCGTGCATCGCGGGTTGCGCTGCCGAGGGTATTCCCTGCATGGACTCTTCCGCCAAAACCGCCTCCGCCCCCGATCCTTTCTTTGCGGCCACCCTGGCCGAGGCCGATCCGGAGATCGCCGCCGCCATCAACGGCGAATTGGGCCGTCAGCGTCACGAGATCGAGCTGATCGCGTCGGAGAACATCGTCAGCCGTGCGGTTCTGGAGGCGCAGGGCTCGGTGATGACCAATAAGTACGCGGAGGGTTATCCGGGTGCGCGCTATTACGGCGGATGCGAATGGGTGGATGTCGCCGAAACGCTGGCGATCGAGCGTGCCAAAAAGCTGTTCGGCGCCCGTTTTGCCAACGTCCAGCCGAATTCGGGCAGCCAGATGAACCAGGCGGTGTTTCTGGCGCTGCTGCAGCCGGGCGATACCTTCATGGGCCTCGACCTGGCTGCCGGAGGGCACCTGACGCACGGCGCGCCGGTCAACATGTCCGGCAAGTGGTTCAAGGTCGCGCACTACACCGTGCGGCGCGACGATCACCTGATCGATATGGACGAGGTGGCTCGCCGCGCCGAGGAGGTGAAGCCGAAGCTGATCATCGCCGGCGGCTCGGCCTATTCGCGGCCGTGGGATTTCAAGCGCTTTCGCGAGATCGCCGACAGCGTCGGCGCCTATCTGATGGTGGATATGGCGCATTTCGCAGGCCTTGTTGCCGGCGGCGTCCATGCGTCGCCGGTGCCGCACGCGCATGTGACGACGACCACGACCCACAAGTCGCTGCGCGGTCCGCGCGGCGGCCTGATCCTGTGCAACGATGAGGCGCTCGCCAAGAAGTTCAATTCGGCGATTTTCCCGGGACTGCAAGGCGGTCCGCTGATGCATGTCATTGCCGCCAAGGCCGTGGCGTTCGGCGAGGCGCTGCGACCGGACTTCAAGGTCTACGCGAAGAACGTCGTCGAAAACGCCAAGGCGCTGGCCGAAAGCTTGCGCGGTCATGGCTTCGACATCGTCTCCGGCGGCACCGACAACCATCTGATGCTGGTGGATCTGCGGCCCAAGGGACTGAAGGGCAACGTTTCGGAAAAGGCGCTCGTTCGCGCCGGGCTGACCTGTAATAAAAACGGCATTCCTTTCGATCCCGAAAAGCCGTTCGTGACCTCGGGCCTGCGCCTCGGCACGCCGGCCACCACCACGCGCGGTTTCGGGGTGAGCGAGTTCAAACAGGTCGGCGGCCTGATAGCGGAAGTGCTCACGGCCATCGCACAGGCCGAGGACGGCAAGGCTCCGTTGGTCGAGGCGGCGGTGAAGGAGAAGGTCAAGACGCTGACGGATCGGTTCCCGATCTATCAGGATAGATGAACTTGCGTATGAAGCTCGGTGACGTCGAAACTCTCGGCGTCACCTGCTGGATTAGCTGACGCACTCATCATATTGAAAACGATAAGTTACCCGGATGGAAGAGAGCCAAGCAGTCCTTGAGCTTGGAGCGCCCGTTCCCTGTGGTGATAAGGTGAGTTGAGAGATGCGCTGCCCGAGCTGCAACAGTTTGGATACGCAGGTCAAGGATTCCCGGCCGACCGAGGATTCGGCCGTCATCCGGCGCAGGCGGGTCTGCATGGCCTGCAATTTCCGATTCACGACGTTTGAGCGGGTGCAACTGCGCGAACTCACGGTCATTAAGCGCAACGGCCGGCGGGTGCCGTTCGACCGCGACAAGCTGGTGCGCTCGCTGCAAATCAGCTTGCGCAAGCGGCCGGTTGAGCCCGAGCGGGTCGAAACCATGGTTTCCGCCATCGTTCGCGAACTGGAGAGCGGCGGCGAGGCCGAAGTTTCGTCCGAAACCATCGGCGAGATCGTCATGGAACACCTGCGGAGCCTCGACGACGTGGCCTATGTGCGCTTCGCCTCGGTCTACCGCAATTTCCGCGAGGCCAAGGATTTCGAGGCGGTGCTGGGCGAACTCTCCAGCGAGGACGATGCGCGGCGGGTACCGCTGCGCAAATGATCTTCCGCATTCTGGAGGAGCAGCACGGTGCCGATCTCCGGACGGAGAAAGTTGCCGACTTGCATTTCATGCAACTGGCGCTTGCGCTGGGCCGTCGCAGCCTGGGCGCGAGCGCGCCCAATCCGGCCGTGGGCGCCGTCATCGTGAAAGACGGTGTGATTGTGGGGCGCGGATGGACCCGGCCGGGAGGGCGTCCGCACGCCGAGGCTGAAGCGCTGCGGCGCGCGGGGGAGGCGGCGCGCGGTGCGACATTGTATGTCACGCTGGAGCCGTGTTCCCATGTCGGGAAAACCCCGCCATGCGCGGACGCCGTGATCGCAGCCGGCATTACGCGCGTTGTGTCGGCGATCGAGGATCCTACCCCCGAAGTCGCAGGGCAGGGCCATGCGCGGTTACGGGCTGCCGGCATATCGGTGGATGTCGGACTTTGCGCGGCCGAGGCGGCTCACCATCATGCCGGGCATTTCCGGCGGGTCCGGGACAGACGCCCGCACGTCATTCTCAAGCTCGCGGTGTCCAGCGATGGAAGGATCGCTGCCGCCGGAGGCGTGCCGGTCGCCGTCACGGGCGAGGCGGCGAGGGCGCGGGTGCATCTGCTGCGCGCGCAATGCAGCGCGATCCTGGTCGGCATCGGCACCGTCCTGGCGGACGATCCGCTCCTGACCTGCCGGCTTCCCGGCATGGAAACGCGCTCGCCGCTGCGCGTGGTCCTGGATCATGCGCTGCGCATCCCGGAGAGCAGCCGCCTTGTTCAGTCCGCGCGCGAAACGCCGCTCTGGATCATGACATCGGATTTCGCCGAAGCATCGAGGGCGACGAAGCTCCGCGCGGCCGGCGTGCAGGTGATGCGTGTTCCGGTCGCGGCCGGCGCGGCCGGGCTCGATCTCGTGGCGGTTCTCCGCGCGCTCTCGGAAACCGGGATCACCCGGCTGGTGGTGGAAGGCGGAGCGCGCGTTGCGGGGTCGTTTGTCGCGGCGGAGCTGGTTGACGAAGCGTGGCTGCTGCGCGGTCCCGATCCGATCGGCGACGACGGCGTGGCCGCGCTCGGGGCCTTGCCGCTGACCGCCATAACCGCCTCGCCGCGGTTCGGAATGCGTGCGAGCGAGACGCTGGATCAGGACGCTCTCACGATTTACGAACGTGTCTAGTGGTCCTTTGATTCTAACATTTGCATCCCGTTGCGGCAGGGGTTTCCTGCAAATGTTATAATCAAAGGACCACTAGCAAATATGGGTTTCTAGAGCGGGATGAGGAAAAGTGTGCAGCGGTTTTCCG
>CAZOOO010000058.1:0-14814 GCA_964581435.1 uncultured Hyphomicrobiales bacterium
CGCAACGGGATGCAAATGTTAGAATCGGACCACTAGAGCGGGATGAGGAAAAGTGCGAAGCGGTTTTCCGCCCGCATCCCGCTCTAAGCTATTAGAATCGATCACGTTCATGATTTTGGATCGATTCGATCCAAAATCATCGTGATCTAGCATCGCACGACTCCATCGCTGCATATTTCAGGAGACGCGAGGCGGAGAGCTTTACGCGAAGTCCATGCCGTTTGACGCGCCTTTCAAGGGTTCAGGCGCTCGGGACGCTTGACTTAACTTGGCTTGCTTAACTTGGCTTGGCTTGGCTTGGCTTGGCTTGGCGCGCTCAAGCGACGTTATGGACCTGTCGCCGGGTTGTATCGTCAATACGGCTGTCATTGATATGACTCAGGAAGCGGGACAGCAGCGGATTGAACCGCTCGGGCGCTTCGAGGAAGGGAGCGTGGCCGACACCGTCAATGATATGACAGCGACGATCCCAAAGTGATTCGTAGGAGATGTTTGCCACGTAGTCGAGACGTGCGAACGGCTCGTCGGAGCCGTTGACGACTGCAATCGGTGTTGACAGGTTTTCGACGATCCAGCGTTGATCGACGCCGAGCCCCGTCATCAATCCACGCCCCAGGATCGGTCGTGCGCGACGGTCCGTGCGAGCGATGGCATCGTGGAGTTGCGCCGCGTGCTCCCTCCCGACGCAGACACGCGCAAATCGGCTGATCTCATTCGCACTCAACACGCTTTTGGTTGCAAGCAACAGATCGAGCTGGGTCTGAAAGCCACGGACCATTCCCAGAATGCCGAGCCTGATGGGCGGTGCTCCGACGAGCATGGCGCCGGTAGCGTCGAACCCCTGTCCGATCATTTCGAGGCTGACATGTCCACCCAGCGACCAGCCGACAAGCGCCGCGCGTGTGATGTTCAAGGATCGCAAAGCCTCGATCAGCGTGGCGGCATAACCGGGAATGGTGTAAGCCTGTCGCGGCTCCAGCGCGTCATCCGATTGTCCGTGCCCGAGCAGATCGATCGCGATGATGTGCTGCGTCGTCGCCAACGCTGTTTCGAACTGATACCGAAATACGTCACGACAGGTGGAGTTTCCATGTATAAAAACAACAGGTATGCCGGTTCCTGAACTTTCCAGGAAGGCCACCCGCCCTTGTGACGTATCGACGGTGCGCGACAACATCTTCCTACCTCCGGTCCCAGACTAGGCACGATAAAATGTAAAAGGCGTTAAAGATTTAGGAGAGATCTGTGAGTAATCGGCCTTCTTCCGAAGCCGACTCCGCGGCGGTCGAAGATCAGGATGGCAAGACCCGTGCGGATTATGTGCTGGGCCATTCCGATCGAGAACTTGAGAGGCTTCGCCGTCAGAGCACCCTATTCTCCGATCTGACGCGTGACCTTCTCGCGCGCGCCGGATTGAGAAGGGGGATGCAGGTCCTCGACATCGGTTGCGGCGTCGGCGACGTTTCTCTGATTGCTGCGGACCTTGTCTCCCGGGAGGGAACAGTAAAAGGAATCGATCCCGCCGCGGAGGCGCTGGCGATCGCGCGGGCGCGGCTTGATGCCGACGGCAAGACGTGGGCCAGCTTTTCGCAGGGCACGCTTGAGAGCCTTGAGGATTGCTCCCTATTTGACGCGGCCATCGGCCGCTTCATCCTCATCCATCTCGCAAATCCGGCCGAGGCGCTAAGCGGGCTGCGCAACCGTCTGCGGTCGGGTGCGATCATGTCATTTATCGAATTCGATCTGAGTACGGCAGCGGTCTATCCGCCGCTGCCGCTTTTTCAACAGTGCAACGGTTGGATCTGTGAAGTCTATCGCCGGATGGGGCACGAGTTCGATATGGGGGTGGCGCTGTTCGGTGCTTTCCGCGCCGCCGGCTTGACGCCGCTGATGGCCGGGCTCACCAAGATTACGACGGCTAACGACGACGCGGGAATAGACTTCCTGGTCGACTCCGTGCGCAGCCTGCTTCCGGCGATCGTAAAGCTGGGCATAGCGACCGAGGAAACCGTCAGGATCGATACGCTCCGCCAGCAGCTCTTGCAGCAAGCCGCAGCCGGCGAACATTGCGTTTTCTATCCTCGCCTTGTGGGGGCATGGGCCACCGTTCCCTGATCTTTATTGCCTCTTATTCAGATTATTGGTTCTCTCATCCAGAAGCGGGGCCCTGGTTTCAACATCGTATATTATCATATATATCGCAATGCTTTGAGCGCATACGCGACAGGCGGCCAACCTGTTGGATCTCACGACGGAACAACAAATCTCGCGCGAATGAAGGCCGTTTCATCGATCGCGAGGGGGCAATCATCGCTTGCATGTGCCGGCCTTGATTTTGTCTTTCATCCCACCTCGATTTGACCGCATGTTGACATCATGCATTACGATGTATATAGATAAACATATCGATAGGCTGTCGACCGGGGGGCATCCCGAGTCGTCCTGTTTTTAATGATCGCTGTTCTGAACGGTCGGGTGTGTTCCCCATTGATGAGGGACGCCCGGCGAGCGCGGGCGGCTGTGTTCAGTCGGGGGCTGCGGGAAACGCCTCCTCCAAGCGCTTGCGCTTGGCGGATCCGAACCTGCCTACAGAGCAATTTGGGGTTGAGAAGAAATGATGAAGAGCCTTTTTCTCGGCTCGGCGGCAAGGCCGGTTTTCCTGTCGGCGGCGCTGCTTGCCGCCATCGCTCCGAATGTTGCGCAGGCACAGGGCGACGAAGGCCAGGGGCGCGGCCATGGCCATGCCATAGCTCAGAACGGAGATGCTCACACCGAGGCACAGCCGCAAACCTGGCCGACCTTCAAGGCGACCACGTCAAAGCCGGTGTTCTCGCTCTACGACGCACTCGGGCGACCCGACAATCTTACGGTCAAGGGCGTGTTCCGCGCCCGCGGCGAAGGACTCGCCAATACGTTCCGTCCGGCGCCTTTCGCGCATGACGACTATCTGGCCTCGTTCTTCACCGACATTTTCGCCGAGTACAATCTTGGTACGGTGAAGATCGGCGCGGAGATGTTCGACAGCCGCGGCTATTTCGCACCGCCAAACTCGGCGGTCTCCACCACGGACGTGAATGCCTTTCAACTCGGCCAGGCCTATCTTAACGTCGATCTCACCGGCATCTTGCAGGATGGATCGAAGAGCAGCCTCACCGCCGGCCGGTTCACGAAGGACATGGGCTCCCGCCGCCTCATCGCGCGTCCGATATTCCGCAACACCATGAACGCCTTCACCGGCCTCTCCTACGACTGGAAAGGCGCGAACAAGGATCAGATGACACTGCTCTGGACCATGCCGCATAGGCTGCTTCCCGATGACACGCGCGGCATCCATAACAATACGATCGAGCTCGACTCGGAGAGCCCGGACCTGCAACTGTTCGGCGGCTCCTATACTTTTGCGAAGGTATTCGGCGGATCGTTGGAGCTCTACAGCTACGGCCTGTACGAACAGGATACCGGGACGGGTCCGGGATCGGTGCAGACCCGGAACCGTCGCCTGTTTATCCCCGGTGTGCGGCTGGCACGGAAGAGGAAGCCCGGAGAGTTGGACTACGATTTCGAGGCGATCTATCAGATGGGTCTCGCCCGGGGAACGACCGCCGTCACCGATATACGCGACCTCAGCGTCTCGGCTTTCTTCGTCCATGGCGAGGCGGGCTACACCTTCCCTGTGAACTGGCAACCGCGGGTCGCGCTGCAATACGATCACGCTAGCGGCAACAGTTCCAACCCCAATACCTACACCCGTTTCGACACTCTGTATGGCGTCGCGCGCGAATACAACCCGATGGCTATCTACAGACCGATCGCGCGGGCGAACCTGATCTCACCGGCGATACGCTTCGAGGTGACGCCGAGCCCGGTCTGGGATGTCTTCGTCGCTTACCGCGCGCTTTTCCTGGCGGATCGCACCGACAGCTTCGGCGGCACGCAAGTGCGAGACCGTTCCGGCCGATCCGGCAACTTCGCCGGCCAACAGGTTGAGGCTCGCCTGCGATACTGGGTCGTCCCCGATGCCATGCTGCTCGAAACCGGGGCAGCCTACCTGTTCAAAGGCAGATTCCTGAGGGATGCTCCCAACGCGCCTGACACGGCCGACACCGTCTACGGCTATCTCCAGACCAGCATCTTCTTTTAAAGGGCCGCGCCCGACCCTCGGCTAAACCTTCCAGGATTTGTTCGAACGCGCCGTCGCGTTTCTTGCAAGACCCAGAGCATTTTCGCTTCCGACCGAATCGGAAGCGAAGCTCCGGATTGTTGTTTTGACGCGTTTTCTTCACGCGAACCGGTTTCCATCCCCGGACCAAGTCCGAGGACTTGCTTCGCTCGAAAACGCCACAGACGATTTGAGCTTGAATCTCGACGCCTTATCGCAGGGCCGACGCCTACTGAAAGCGATCATCCGTGCAGAACGACTTCTTCGTCAGTTGATGGCGATGATAACGTGCGCTGCATCGAAAATGGCGAATGCGGGTTTTCCTGGAGAGAGGCGAAGCGATTTGGCACTGTGCGCAGTGATGCTCGATGCAAGCGTCTTACCGGCGCCGATATCGAGAACGACCTCGGCGCTTACGGCGGAGGTCTCGCACCGGCTGACGATCCCGCTGATGCAATTGCGTGCGGAGGTCTTCGGCGCTGCCTTGCCCATGGCAAGAGCAACGAACGGCGCCTTGATCAGCAGAGTCACCGACCGACCCGAGCATAGTCCCAACTCTTCCATGCTGGCGTGCGTGACAAGCGAATAGATCGTCGTCTGGGGTGAGACCAAAACCTCGACTTCGGCATTCAGCGTATCGGAGGCGATATTGACTATGCTGCCGCGGATCGCGTTGCGTGCGCTGGTCTTCATAAGAAATCCTGAGACGAGATCCAGTGGAGAAACGCCGGCCTCGGCAAGCTCGGGTTCGATCATCCGCAAGACGCGAGCCATCTCCGCTTCCATTCTTCTGAACGCCTCGATGACGGAATGACCGGCCGCCGTCAGCGTCGCTCCGCCGCCGGCGCGGCCGCCGGCACGCCCGACGAGCAACGGCCTGCCGAAAAGGTTGGCCATCGCATCAAGACCGTCCCATGCCGCCTTGTAGGTGATGCCGACCGCCCGAGCCCCGGCCGAAATGCTACCCTCGCGCGCGACCGCCTCGAGTAACCTCAACCGCTCCCGCCCGACCGCCGGAACGTTCTCGCCCTTCAAGGTGACCAGCGCTTCAATCGCCATTCACGCCCGCCCCCGTTATATACATAAAAATATATATCGGATGATACGCCGCGGCGGAAGTCGAATTTGCGCACCGACACGATGGCGCGCGTACGTGCCGCGCCGCTCGTCGTTCATATCAGCAGCGTGGGTTGGGGCCTCCGAGCGGCGGCTTCGAAATCAGCGGCACACTCATCCAAACACAAAACGGGCCGGAGCTATTGCTCCAGCCCGTCTTTCCGATACTGATCGATACGCCCGATCCGGGCTCAGGCCCGATGCGCACCGGTATAAATGATCGTTCCGACGTGCTCGCCGCGCAGCGCGGCGGTGAGCCGTCCCGGCACAAGCCCGTTTACGACCTGCACGCGCTCGATGTGACGGGCCGTCGCCATGACCTCGACCAAAGCGGTGTCGACCGGCAATGTGCCCTTGAATTTTGCAAGATCGGCGGCGCTGGTCTCGCGAAGCAATTCCGCCGTCTTTCCATCGGAGCCGTTGGGGTCCGCGGTATACACCCCGTCCACATCCTCCACGATCGTGAGACCGGCAGCTCCCAGCGCGTCGGCAAGCAGGAACGCGCCGGTGTCAGCCCGGTGAGGAGGAATACGAGAGCCTGGAAACTCGTGATGGTGATAGGGAGGGAATGCGCTTCCCACCACCGCGCGGGCTGCCGAGAGGTGAATCGCCAACTGACTCGCGATGGTCGGATGCTCGATATAGGAGACGCCGTCCGGGGCGAGCAACACACCGAGAATATGGCCGTTCTGGCCCGCCTCGCTCGCGGCCAGCGGCGCAAGCGACCCGACCGGAAGGCCGAGATCGAGGCCGACGCCGTAGACATGCCGCGCGCGGATCCCGGCGCCGGTCAGGATGAGCAGACGGTGTTCGGGCAGAAGTTTCCGGATCTCGTCCACGATCGGAAGGATCGCGTCCCGGCCGCGATCCATGATGGAGCGGCCTCCGATCTTCACCACTTGCAGCCACGGCAGCAGCCGGATCGGCCGCTTGCCGGCGACGGGAGTGGTAAGCGCTCCGTCGAGCAGGGTCTGGCGCGCGAGCGGCGAAGCGACGTGTTTGATCTTGTCGGTTGTGTCAGCCATCGTGACCTCCCCTTCAGCTCGCGGTGATAATGGTGCCGACGTGCTCACCGGCGAGTGCGCGGGTCAGGTTGCCGGGCACAAGGCCATTCACGACCTGCACCTCACGGACATGGCGCGCCGACTCGAGCAGATCGAGCATCCGGAATTCGAGGATCGAATCCTGCAAACCCTTCGCCTTCATTTCAGCGACCGATATCTTGGATATCAAGGTGGCGCCCTTCGAGGTCTTGGGATTCGCGGTGTAAAGGCCGTCTTCATCCTTCACGAAGATCATCGCCTTGCAACCGAACTGTTCGGCAACGAGAAAGCATCCCGCATCCGTACGGTAAGGAGGAATGACGCCTTCGGAGTCGGGACGCATCCACAACCCGTAAGGCGGCATGCCGCTGAAGATGACGCCGTTCACTTCGGCGAGATAAAGCGGCACGGCCGAGAGCCCGGCGCCGTCGACCGCCGAGATCCCGTACTTCGCGAGCAGCTGACCCAGCATCGCGGCGTTCTGGCCGGCCACCGACGCCCCGAGTTGCGAGAGCACACCGGCCGGCAAGCCGAGCCCGGCCGCAATCGAGTAAAGATGCCGGGCTCTGGTTCCCGCGCCCGTCCCGATCAGCAGTTTGTGATTCTTACGAGCGGCGACGATCTCGTCCACGAGCGGATAGACCGCCGCGCGGCCGCGGTCGATTACGCTCTGTCCGCCGATTTTGAGAACCGTCGCGTCAGGCAGGATTCGAAAATCCGCCGACGCATCCGCAGCAGCCAGAAGCTGCGCGTCGGTCAGCGAGCGCTGCGTGAGGAGCTGCTCAAGTTCCGCGGTGGTGGCCATTGGGGCTTCCTTTCGTCATGCGGTCTGCTCTGTTCGACGGTCATCTCCTTATGATGCCGTCTCTCCGGACTTTCCTCAGCGAGCCGACGAGCCGGCATGTTTTTACCCCCAGGATCGCTCCGGCAGGCTCCGTCCTTGCCGAAAACATTGGTATGCCGCCGAATGCATGTCAACCCGATAAAGACAGTAATTTCGTTTATTTTCAATGCGTTATGTAGATCTCAGTGATAGCGGCAACCGCACCTTACTCAGCCTGACATGTCACAAAACCCTCACCTTGGCGCCTAAGTCCGGCGCGCTGAACCGCGCTGATGTGCACGAACACGTCATTGCCGCCACGATCAGGATCGCGCCCTGCCCTTTTACGCATAGACAGCGCGGCACCGGATACGATATATTATATTGAATATAACGAATGGAGCACCAAAACCAGAACACGAAAGCGGAGGAACAGCGTGTCGCAGTTTTCATCGAAATTGACCCGAATATTGTGCGCAGCTCTTGATGATGCTGCTCTCCAAATCCAGTCAGATTCCTCGACCAAGGCATTCATGGCCGAGCAGATTTTGAAGGCCGCGGCGAATGGCGTTCATCGCCGTGAGGATCTGATCGACATCGCCGTGAAGGCAGCCCGCATGGAAGCCCCGGTCGCCTCTGGCGAGACGTCCCGGACGAAATAGAAACGAGCCGAACGCGCGGGAAAAGTTTTTTGCGGATAGCGAACTCAATTGTCAGCCTTGTTTATCGGACACCATCAAGTATTCGCCCGTGAACGGTGCCGGCTGGCTTTTCCATTGATGAGTTCCCGCGCGCGTAATGCACATAATGATCGCGGCGATGAAAAAAGCAGGCCGACCTCACCAAATCTTGCCGGCGGGCATGGCGCTTTCAGCAAAATCGCACCCGCGAACCCAACGTTGGCAGAGATTGCCGGTTCGGCTGAATGCCGTCCGGCCACGCGATGAGTGAGATTGGGTCGATACCGGGCGGCGCTTGGAACATTTTCGCTTCTGATGAAATCAGAAGCGAAGCTCTGGATTATTGTTTATAGCGTTTTCTTCACGTGAGCCGGTATCCATCCCCGGGTCAAGCCCGAGGGCTTGCTTCGCTCGAAAACGCTATAGAGGTCGCGCTATGGCGACAACCCGCTACTGCGTACTTAGCGATATTCTGAGTAAATGAGCTTTCGCCGCCGTTGCGCCGGGAGTGCGTCTCAGCGTTTTTGCAATCTTCGCGACGCCGACCTTTTGCTTTGCAAGTGACTTGAGGGTCTTCACGTCGTCCTTAGTCCACTCGCGGCGAATCGTCTTTGTCTTCTTAGACAAATCAACACTCCTATCGATCGTTAGGAATGCTGTTTAACACAGCCAGTCCGACGAGCAACATCTGCTTGTCGTGCAGGGCCGGCCGTCACGTCACTGTTTCGACTGCCCCAAGACGATCACGGTGCCCGTCAGCACCGGGTCGTGTGGCTTCAGGCTGCTGAATTTTCCATCGTTCCAGTTGGCGAGACTGACCACCGAACCCGTTTGAGCTTCCGCGGCCACTGGCTCGGTCGATTCCAAAACCTTCAGGCCGCTCTCATCGACAAAGAAGGTATGATCACCGAATAACTCGCCCAATTGACGAGCTGCCGGATGATCTTCGGGAAGAACCTGTGCATTCATCTGGGTCAGGGTTTGCCGCACCTGCATCGCATTAAGTTTCATGGCTGCTCCCATGCTGGTTCAAAATCTTGTTCGTTGCCAACCTCGATAACGATCCCGCTCGTCGTTTGATCATGTGGTCTTTTTCGTAAACATGGTCAGAACACCGTTCTGGTCAATATTGATAGCGACGACCTGTGTCGAGTTGCGGCCTTTTGCCTTTAGTGCAGACACCGCCTGTGGGATCGCCTCGATGGAGGCCCGCAGGGATTTGATTTCCTCCTGCTTCGTATTTGTGACAATGGCGTCAACCTGTGAGCGCAGGTCCGCCTTCAGTTCTTCAACGTCGATGACCTGGATACTTCGTATTGCGACACCTTCGTCGGACTTCGTCTGGGGCTGCGAAGTCTGGGATTGTGGGGTCTGGGATTGTGCGGGCGCAGGCGAGGTTTGCGCTGCCGTCAAAAGCGATCCAGATAAAAGCAAAGCGCCGACTGTGGATAATGTAAACATGCGCATGATCCGCTCCGGTTCAGGTGAAGATACGGATGAAATGTATCGTCGAAAAATGTCGAACGCCGGAGGTTTCTGCGCTCATTCGGTGAGCCTCGTATGGCTATAATGTGCAAGCGTATCGCCCGGCTTTCGGATGGAAAATCCGCTCCGGCGGTCCGGATGCGCTCCGGGTCGATATGCGGCCATGCCGTATCGGATATCGCTGGTCACAGAGTGAGACCGAAAAATAAACCGAGCCGTCGTGACATGACCATCGACGCTGCTCGCTCGAACGATATGGCTCAATACTCAAAGGCCGGAGGAAAACGTCACCAGGGCGAACAGCCGCACGATGCCTATCGGACGCCGTATCGGGCTGACCGCGGCGGCGTGTCACCGATTGAGAAGACATTTGAGCTACAGCTTAGACCGCGCCGTCGTGCCGGCGAGGGAGCGAAACGCCATCCATCGCCGTGCTTCGTCACGCTCGCATTGATCCAGTTCCGTGAGACGCTCTGCTGCCGAGACTCTGCTGCCAAGACAAAGACCGCCAAGGCGTTGGCGAACACCCTGGCGGCCGTCACCGGCACCAAGGAACGAAAAAATGGCGCCAGTTGGATTGATTATACAACGTATACCGCATGACTGTTTTTGTTGTAGCGCAAGGTTCCCGACGGCACGTGGAACGCCATGGATCAAGCGAAACGACTTCAAAGCTTCAGGCGTCCCTTGGCGGCACGCTTGTCACGCTGGTTGCCTGCACTCGCCAGAACAATCACCTACCGGACAGCATCATCGACGGCGATAGCCGCATGCGTTCTGCCCGCTCGGGGCACCGTCAATTGCACCGTTCCACATACCGACGATTCCACCAATCGGCATAAGATCGTACCGGCAAGGTCAGCATTCCCGCTTCTCAAAATATGAGAATTGATCACGCTCCATCTCATTCAACGGGTGCAGGACCTGGTTGGCCCTCCACTTCCTTGGCGCGGAAGAAAATCACATAGAGCGCGGGCAGGACGATCAGCGTCAGCAGGGTCGCGACGAACAGGCCGCCCATGATGGCGAAGGCCATCGGTCCCCAGAATACCGTCGGCGCGATCGGGATGAAGCCGAGCACGGTCGAAATCGCGGTCAGCATGATCGGCCGAAAGCGGGACACCGCGCCTTCGACGATGGCGTTCCATAGATCGCGGCCCTGTTTGCGCTCGGCCTCGATCTGCTCGATGAGAATGACCGCGTTGCGCGCGATCATGCCCATCAGGGCGAGGATGCCGAGGATGGCGACGAAGCCGAGAGGACGGCCGGACAGCAGCAGCGCCAGCACGATACCGATCAGCCCCATGGGCACGAGCAAGAGCACCATGGCGAGGCGGCTGAAACTGTGCAGTTGCGCCATCAGGAACAACAGCATCAGGAACAGCATGGCCGGCGCCACCGCATAGACCGAAGCCTGGGACGCGGCGCTTTCCTCGACCGTGCCGCCGACCGCGATATGATAGCCGCGCGGCAGGTCCGCCTGCAGCTTGGCGATCGCCGGCGCGAGCGCCGCGACCGCGCCTTCCGGCGTCGCGCCGGGCGCGACATCGGCCTGAACCGTGAGCGTCGGCACGCGATCGCGACGCCAGACCAGTGGATACTCCTGGTCAAACTCAAAACGCGCGATCTGGCTCAGAGGAATCGTTTGGCCGGTCGGCAAGGGCACCTGCAAGGATTGCAATGTGTCGAGCGAGACGCGTTGCTCCCCTTGCGCGCGGGCGACGATGTCGACGAGATAGATGTCGTCGCGCACCTGCGTGACCGGCGCGCCGGTCATGACCGTATTGAGGAAGGCCGACAGGGCCTGAGAACTCAGGCCGAGCAGCCGCGCCTGATCCTGGTCGATCTCGACCCGCACCTGGCGCGCCGGCTCCATCCAGTCGAAATTCACGCGGCGCAGCCTGCTTTCATTGCCGAGGATCCCGCCGAGCTGCAAGGCGATGGCGCGCGTCTGCCCGAGATCGGGGCCGCTGACGCGATACTGCACCGGCCAGCCGACCGGCGGCCCCAGTTCCAGCGGCGAAACGCGCGCGACGACGCCGGGGAAATCCTCGGCGAGCGTCTTTTCCAGCTTGGCGTGCAGCCGCTCGCGCGCGGCAACGTCCTTGGCGATGACCACCGCCTGGGCGAAGAAATCATTGGCCAATTGCACATTGAGCGGCAGGTAGAACCGGATCGCGCCGCGGCCGACATAGGTGCTCCAGCTGGCGACGTCCTGGTCCTCCTTGAGAACGGCGTCGAACCTCTTGGCGATCTCGTCGCTGGCGAAGATCGAAGCGTTCTGCGGCAAGGTGAGGTCGACCACCAATTCCGGCCGGTCCGAGGCCGGGAAGAACTGGCGCGGCACCAGAGGCATGGCGAGAAGCGACAGGACGAAACAGCCGACGGTGACGCCGATCGTGATCCAGCGATAGCGCATGGCGACGAGCAGGATCGAGCGGAAAGCATTCATCACCCAGCTCGGCTTTTCGTCCTTTTTCGCCTCCGGCTTGAGCAGCCAGACGCCGAGCAGCGGCGCGAAGATCACCGCGACGAACCAGGAGACGATCAGCGCGATGGTGACGACCGCGAAGATCGAGAAGGTATATTCGCCGGCCGACGACTGGGCGAAGCCGATCGGGACGAAGCCAGCCGCCGTGACGAAGGAGCCGGTCAGCATCGGCGCGGCCACGCTGTCGTAGGAGAAGGCCGCCGCCTTTTCCTTGCTGTCGCCGAGGCCGAGGCGCACGATCATCACGTCGATGGTCGTCATGGCGCTGTCGACCAGCAGGCTGAGCGCGATGATCAGCGCGCCGAGCGAAATGCGCTGAAGATCGATGTGCAGCGCGTCCATGATCGGAAAGACGATGGCGAGCGTCAGCGGGATGGTCAGCGCCACCACCGTTCCCGGCCGCAGGCCGAGGCTGATGATGCTCACCGCCATGATGATGGCGATGGCCTGCCACAAGGATTCCATGAATTCGCCGATCGCCGTCTTGACCACGACCGGCTGGTCGGAGACGAGCGCGACATTGACGCCGAGCGGCAGTTCCTGAACGCCTTCCGCGACCGCCTTCTTCACGTTCTCGCCGAGGCCGAGAATGTCGCCGCCGTCGCGCATGGCGATGGCGAGGCCGATGGCGGACTTGCCGTTGACGCGGAACATCGGCTGCGGCGGGTCCGAAAGCGTGCGGCGCACCTCGGCTATGTCGCGCAGGCGGATCAACTGGCCGTTGGACAGGAAGTTGAGATCAAGCAGGTCGTTTTCGGATTTGAACGCGCCGCTGACGCGGATCGACAATTTCTCGTCGCCGGTCTGAATCGACCCGGCCGGAATGACCGCGTTCTGCGCCTGGATCGCCGCGATCAGCGCGGCGCGGTCGATGCCGAGCCCGGCGAGTTGCCGGGTCGAGAATTCGACATAGATCTGCTCGTTCTGCGCGCCGAGAATCTCGATCTTGGAGACGTCGGGAACCTGGAGCAGCTTCGAGCGCATGTCCTCGACATAGTCGCGCAATTCGCGGTGGCTGAAGCCGTCGTCGGCCGTAAAGCCGTAGATCAGGCCGTAGGTGTCGCCGAAATCGTCATTGAAGCCGGGACCGACCACGCCTTGCGGCAGCGTGCCGCGAATATCGCCGATATTCTTGCGCACCTGATACCAGATGTCCGGCACGTCCTTGGGCGAGGTCGAGCCCTTGAGATCGACGAAGATCGTCGTCAGGCCGGGGGTCGTATAGGACCGCAGGTGGTCGAGGCCCCTGGTCTCCTGCAATTTGCGCTCGATCCGTTCGGTGACCTGCGTCAGCGTGTCCTCCATGGTCGCGCCCGGCCAGGCCGCCTGCACGATCATGGTGCGGAAGGTGAAGGCCGGGTCCTCATTGCGGCCGAGGCGGTAATAGGACGCCAGACCGATGATCGTGATCGCGAGCATCATGAAGATGACGAAGGAGCGATGCTTCAGCGCCCATTCGGAAAGATTGGGGCCGATCATGACCGGGCGCCCTCCAGCCGGACCTTCTGGCCCGGATGCAGCGCCTGCACACCGGCGGTGACGACGATCTCGCCGCCGTCGAGACCTCCCGAAAGCACCACCGTCCCGGGGTCAAAGCGCACGACTTCGACAGGCTTGAGGGTGACGGTCAAGCTGTCCGGATCGACCACCCAAACCGCCGGACTCTTGTCTGTGGCCGTCAAAGCGCTCGCGGGGAGTGAAATTCCGTGGCCCTGGTTGACGTCCACCCGGCCCGATACGGTCGCACCGAGCCGCATGGCCGGCGGCGGATCATTGACCGCCACGCGGACCTTGAACGTGCGCGTGACCGGATCGGCCTGCGGATCGACCTGCCGCACCCGCCCCTTCGCGGTCACGCTCGGATCGTCGGTCAGAGCGATGGTCACGTCGGCGTCGCCCGGCGCCGTCCGCAACACTTGAGCCGAAACGTCGAAGACAGCGTCCCAGCCGGCATCGCGCGCAACGGTGAAAATCGTCTGCCCGGCCTGCACCACCTCGCCCGATTCCGCCGCGCGGCGGGTAATCGTGCCGGTGAGGCCCGCCTTGAGTTCGGTATAGCCGACGCGATCCTCGGCGATTTCAACCTGGGCCTTGGCGTCATCCACCGCGGCCTGCGCGGTGCGCAGCGCCTGCTGGGCCTGATCGAAATTGGCGCGGGTGGTCCAGCCCTGCCTCAGCAGTGTCTCCTGGCGGTCGAAATGATTGGAATCCTGCTCCAGCCGGGCGTTGGCGGCCGCGAGCCCGGCGCGCGCGGAGCGAAGCGCGTTCAATTCGTTCTGCGGATCGAGCTTGGCCACCAGTTGATCCGGCGTGACGCGATCGCCCCTATCCACCAGGCGCTCGATCATCCGGCCGCCGATGCGGAAGGCGAGCGCGACCTCCTTTTCCGCCTGAAGCTGTCCGGTCAAGACGATGGCCTCGCTCAGGCCACCCTTTTCTGCGACCACGGTGCGGACGTGTCGCGGCGGCGGCGCTTCCTCGGCGACCTCGCGCCCGCAGCCGGACAGCATCACGACGAGCAGCGGAGCAACCGCGAGCGACAGGCAGGCACGACGTCGGGCAACCGTGCCGGAGCGATATGACGACGGCATTCGAACCTCACATTGGAGCCATTCCGGCGAAAGCGCGCAGCGGGTCTGCGTCCGGAATTTCGTGAAAATTAAAGAGATAGAACATCGGAGGCGATTGTGGTCTCGCCGGAAATGCTCTGGCCGGGGACGTGGCAACAATAACAATATCGTTCAGCATAGTCTTACATAGATTCCGCCTCGAAGATAAACCCCGAGGCAGGCGGTCCGACCCGTGGCTCTTCCACCGTGTAAGACCTAACAGACTTCCGGGCAATCGCGTCGGCGCGCTCCGCGGCGCACATGTGGACGACGACGCCGACCGCCCGGCGACATCGACCCGATGCGTGCCGCGCCCCCCACGCGGTCACAAAGGCTCAATCCGCTGCCGCTTCGCATCGCTAGTGGAGTGGATTTGACATTCGCTACCCAGTTTGCATCGAACGCGAG
>CAZOOO010000059.1:0-14584 GCA_964581435.1 uncultured Hyphomicrobiales bacterium
CTGCGGGTGCCGATCGCGGTCCCCGCAAGTTTGATCGTCCGCAAGGCGACCGTCCACGTTATGATCGTCGCTTCGATGATCATCCTCGATTCGATCGCCCGCGTGAGGACCGCGAGGATCGTCCAAAATTCGACCGGCCTCGCGGCGAACGCAATGCGTGGCAGGAGCGTCCGCGCCGGGATGATCGCGAGGATCGCCCCCGTCGCCATGATCTTGACCATCGTCCGCGCCGCGACAACGAGGACGACAGCAAAGTCTTCGCAAAACGTCCGGCGTTCGGAGGACGCGGCGCCTATCGCGAACGCAAGCCTGACGACGACCGGCGCGGCGCACGGGCCGAGCCAAAGCCGAAGAAGCCCGGCGAGCGCGTCGCGAAAGTGATTTCGCGCGCCGGCCTCGCCTCGCGTCGCGACGCCGAGGAGATGGTCACGCAGGGCCGCGTCGCCGTCAACGGCCGCGTCATCAACTCGCCGGCGCTCGATGTCACCACGCGCGACGTCATCACGGTTGACGGCCAGCCGTTGCCGGAGCGCGAGCGCACGCGGCTGTTCCTGTATCACAAGCCGCGCGGCCTGATGACGACCCACGCCGATCCCGAAGGGCGGCCGACAGTGTTCGATCATCTGCCGGAAAATTTGCCGCGCCTGATCAGCGTCGGCCGGCTCGACTTCAACACCGAGGGACTGCTGCTGCTGACCAATGACGGCGGCCTGGCGCGCGCGCTGGAATTGCCCGACACCGGCTGGCTGCGGCGCTATCGCGTCCGCGCTCACGGCGAGGTGACGCAGGCGCAACTCGATGCGCTCAAGAACGGCGTCGAGGTCGACGGCGTCAAATATGGTTCGATCGACGCCACGCTGGAGCGCGACCAGGGCGCGAATGTGTGGCTGACCTTTGCGATCCGCGAGGGCAAGAACCGTGAGGTGCGCAACGTGATGGCGCATCTCGGGCTCGAGGTGAACCGGCTGATCCGTATCTCGTACGGACCGTTCCAGCTGGCCGAGATTGCGGAAGGTGAGGTCGAGGAGGTGAAGACGCGCGTGCTGCGCGAGCAGCTCGGCGACAGAATCGCAGCGCTAGCCAACATGGATCCCGCCGGCACCATGGCCGAAGCCGGGGCCGCCAGGCTTGGCCGTGACGGGACCCCGCTGCGCTCCAAGAAGGACAACAAGGAGAGAGCCAAGCGTTCGCTGATCGAGGACCGCAAGGGGCGCAGCGTCACGGTGCAACGGACCGGGAGCGACGAGGCGCGGGCGCGCAACGAAGCGGAGGCCAATGGCTACGGACCTCCGCGCCGGCCGAAGCGCGGCTATCACGGCAAGCGCGACCTGACGCCACGGGATTGAGATGCGCGTCGTCGGCGGACGGCTGAAAGGCCGCAATCTCGCGTCGCCATCGACGCAACAGATCCGGCCTACGGCCGATCGGCTGCGCGAGTCGCTTTTCAACATTCTCGCTCACGCCTATGACGATCCGGTCGCGGATGCGCGGGTGCTCGACCTGTTCGCCGGCACCGGCGCGCTCGGCATCGAGGCGGTGTCGCGCGGGGCAAATTTCACGTTGTTCGTCGATAACGGCGCCGAGGCGCGCGCGCTGCTGCGCAACAACGTCGAGGCGCTCGGGCTCGGCGGCGTGACGAAGGTCTATCGCCGCGATGCGACCAATCTCGGGCCTGCGCATCCCCTCACACCGTTCTCGCTGGTGTTTCTCGATCCCCCGTATCGGATGCAGCTCGCCGACAAGGCGCTCGCCTCGCTGCGCGATGGCGGCTGGCTGACCGACAAGGCGCTGCTCGTTGTCGAGGAGGCCGCGGCTGCGGACTTCGCTCCGCCGGAGGGATTCGAGCAGCTCGAACGACGTGTCTATGACGATACCGAGTTCGTGTTTTTGCGCGCGGGTTAGCTTCACCGCCGCCCGAAAAGCTTTTCGATATCGGCGAGCTTCAATTCCACATAGGTCGGGCGGCCGTGGTTGCACTGGCCTGAATTGGGCGTGGCCTCCATCTCGCGCAGCAGGGCGTTCATTTCTTCCGGCTTAAGGATTCGTCCCGCGCGCACCGAACCGTGACAGGCCATCGTGGCCGCGACGTGCATCAGCCGCCGTTCGAGCGGAAGCGTTTCATCCCATTCCGCCATGTGTTCGGTGAGATCGCGCAGCAACGCGGCCGCGTTGATTTTGCCGAGCAGCGACGGCGTCTCGCGCACGGCGACCGCGCCGGGGCCGAACGACTCGATGGCGAGCCCGAACTTCTCCAGTTCACGCGCACGGTCGATCAGCTTTTCGACGGTCGCCTCATCCAGTTCGACGATGTCGGGAATGAGAAGGATTTGCCGCTGCACGCCGTCGCGCTCAAGCGACGCCTTCAGCCGCTCATACACAATGCGCTCGTGCGCGGCGTGCTGGTCCACCAGGATCAGGCCGTCGCGGGTCTGTGACACGATGTAGGTTTCGTGGATCTGGGTGCGCGCCGCGCCGAGCGGCCGATCGAGCAGATCAAGAGGGGGATAAGCGTCAAAGCGTACGTCGGCGCTGGGCGCACCGACATCGAGCGCGGTCTGGCCGGCTTCAGCGAAGGCTGCCGCGGGCGGTCCGTTGCCCCATGGCCGGGCGTCGGCAGGCGCGGCGGGCGATTGCCGCCAATCCCAGTTGACGGGACGCGGGGAGGGAGCGGGACGGAAAGCCGTGAGCACTGCGCCGTCGCTGTTCGCGGCGGTGCGTCGTCCCTCGCGCGCCAGCCCTTCCTTCAGCGCGTGCACGATCAGCGCGCGCACCAGCCCGGCGTTCCGGAACCGCACTTCCGTCTTCGCGGGATGGACATTGGCGTCGACCTCTCGCGGATCGGCTGTGACGAACAACGCCGCCACCGGGTGACGGTCGCGCGGCAGGTAATCGGAATAGGCCGCGCGCACCGCGCCGAGGATCAACTTGTCACGCACTGGACGGCCGTTGACGAACAGATACTGGCCGAGCGCGTTGGCGCGGGTCAGCGACGGCGCGGCGGCAAATCCCTCGACGATCACGCCCTCGCGTTCGGCGCGCACCGGGATGGCGGCGGCGCGGAAATCTCCGCCGAGAATGTCGCCCAGTCGCGTCAAACGTCCCGCTGCTCCGGGGAGTGCCGCCGTCCATGTCACCGGCGCACGCTCTTCGCCTGCGAGAGTGAAGCCGATATCCGGCCGCGCCATCGCCAGCCGCCGCACCGCCTCGCGGATTGTCTCGGCCTCGGTGCGGTCGGTCTTGAGGAACTTCAGCCGCGCGGGCGTGGCGTAAAAGAGGTCGCCGACCTCGACGCGCGTGCCTTGCGTCAGCGCGGCCGGCATGATCGCGGATTTTCGTCCGCCTTCGACGGTGAGCGACCACGCATGCGGTTCGCTGGCATAGCGCGTGGTGATGCAGAGCCTGGCCACCGCTCCGATCGACGGCAGCGCTTCGCCACGAAAGCCCAGCGTGCGGATGCCCAGCAAATCCTCGTCGTCCAGTTTCGAGGTGGCATGGCGGTCCACCGCGAGCGCGAGGTCGCCCTTCGCCATGCCGGCCCCGTCGTCGGTGACTCCGATCCGCCGCCGTCCGCCGCCATCGGTGAAGACATCGATGCGGGTTGCGCCGGCGTCGATCGCGTTTTCCACCAGTTCCTTGACAACGCTCGCCGGACGCTCGACCACTTCACCGGCGGCGATACGGTTGACGACGGTCTCTGGGAGCTGGCGGACGGGCATGGCGCGGCTCGATTCGGGCTGCGACTGAGTTTAGGCGTTCGCGGCCCCGATTGCATGGGGGCAAAACCGATATCCCGAACTGATGCGTTTGTCCCTGTAGGCCCAGCCCTTGCCGCCGTCATGCCCGCGCTTGTCGCGGGCATCCACGTCTTTGCGAACATTCAGCCAGAAAGACCTGGATGGCCGGGACGAAGCCCGGCCATGACAAGAATTGGGAGAGGCGTGCCTGAAGAGATTTTCAACACTAGATCACGATGATCCTGGATCGAATCGATCCAGGATCATGAACGTGATCGATTCCAATATTTTAGAGCGGGATGCGGGCGGAAAACCGCTGCACACTTTTCCTCATCCCGCTCTAGCCGATATCTAATCCTCCTCGCCCGCTCGCCCACGTTTCGCCTTCACGTCGCCGCGGCGCTTCTTGCTCTCCAGCCGGCGTTGCTTCGAGCCGAGGGTCGGCTTGGTGGCGCGGCGCGGAGCCGGCCGGATCGCGGCCTGGCGCAGCAACTCGATCAGGCGGTCGGTGGCATCAGCGCGGTTGCGCTCCTGGGTGCGAAAGCGCTGGGCATGGATCACGATCACGCCGTCCCTGGTCATCCGCTGCCCCGCGAGTTGGGCGAGCCGCGCGGCGATATCAGGGTCGAGCGTCAGGCGGCGCGTATCGTAGCGCAACTGCGCGGCGGTCGAGAGCTTGTTGACGTTCTGGCCGCCCGGACCCGAGGCGCGAACGAAGCTGATCTCAATGTCGTTTTCGTCGATGACGATCGTGCGGGTGATCCGCAGCATGGCACTCACCAGGCTCATCCGGCCCACGAAAGCGTAGAGTTTTTAATGCGCGGCGGGGTGAGGCGCGGGCTGGTCCGTCGTCGGCTGCGTTTCGGCGGGGTGCGCTGCCGCCTGAGGCGAGCGTCCCACGATCACGGTGAGAAGCCCCTGTCCCCACAACCGCTTCGCGACTGCTCTCGCCTGGTCGAGGGTGACGGCGTCGACGAGGGAGTTGCGCTTCTCGATGTAGTCGATCGGCAGACCGTCCGTCTGATATTGCAACAGGCCGGTGGCGAGCTTCGAGGAGGTGTCGAGCTCCAGCATCTGCGATCCCTTCACATAGGATTTGGCTTCGTCGAGTTCTTTCGGCGTCGGCCCGTTTTCGGCAAAGCGCTGGATTTCCTTGTTGATGGCCTCGATGCTTTCGCCGGCGCGGTCGGCGCGGGTTCCGGTGGTGCCCACGAACAGCGCCGAGTGGTCCATCCACAAAAGAGATTGCGAGATGGAATAGGCGAGGCCGCGCTTTTCGCGCACCTCGCGATACAGTCGCGACGACAGCGAGCCGCCGCCGAGAATGTGGTTGTTAATGTAGGCGGCCATGAAATCCGGATCGTGACGCTTGATGCCGGGGCCTCCGAACATGACCACGGTCTGCGGCACGTCGAGCGGAACGAATGCGCTTTGCGGCGGCTTCGCGGCGATGATGTCGGGAACGGGCCTGCGGTTTCCCTTCGCCGGCAGGCTTCCGAAGGTCTGATCCAGCAGCTTTGCGAGAGCCGGCGGTTCGATGTCGCCCACGACCGTGATCTTCAACTTGTCTTTAGCAATCACCCGCCGCACGTAATCTCTTAGGTCGTCGGTCTTGATCGTTGGAATGCTTTCGAGCGTGCCGTGCGAGGGACGGCCGTAGGGATGATCACCGAACGCCAGCTTGAGAAAATTGAGGCCGGCAAGTGCGTTCGGATTGGTCGAGTTGCGGCGCAGGTGAGACAGGATCTGCGAACGGATGCGCTCGACATCATCAGCGTCGAAGCGCGGCGAGGTCAGGGCGATGCGCAGCAGGTCGAATGCCTCGCCGCTGTGCTCCTTGAGCATCCGCAACGAGCCGCGAAAGCGGTCGCGCTCGATGCTGAAGCTCAGCTCGATGGCGTGGCGGTCGAGCCGCTCACGGAAGGTTTTGGAGTCGAGATCGGCGGCGCCTTCGTCGAGCAGGCTTGCGACCATGTGGCCGACGCCCGGCTTGTCCGCCGGGTCCTGCGCGGAGCCGCCAGCGAACGCATATTCCATCGCCACCAACGGAACAGTCGCGTCCTGAACGAACCAGGCCTCGATGCCTCCAGGCGTCACCAGATGCTGGATTTTCGTCGCGGCCAACGAGGGAACGGCGGCGCAGCAGATCAATGCGAAACATACGGCGACGAGCAGGCCGCGCGCCGCACCGGTCCGGGGACGCCTCACGATCGCTTCTCCTCATGCACCGGTGTTGAGTCCTTGATGAGGTACCCGGTGACCGAGCGCGTCTTTACCAGCCATTTCTGTGCGGCGTCCCGAACCTGCGCGGCGGTTACCGCACGGATGCGGTCCGGCCAGTTCCTGATCTCGTCGACGCTCAGTCCGACGGTCATGCCCGCGCCGTACCAGCGCGCCAGTGTCGTTTGACTGTCCTGAGCGTAGACCGCCTGCGCGATCAGCTGGGTCTTGACGCGTTCGAGATCCTCGGCGGGGATCGGGTTTTTGATGAGATTTGCGATCACGGCATCGACGGCCTGCTCGACCTCGGCGAAACTGACGCCCGGCTTCGGCGCCACAGCGATCGAGAACTGGCTCGGATCGAGCGCGGTGCCCTGATAGGTGGCGTTGGTGCTGACGGCGAGCGGCTTGTCGACGACCAGCGCGCGATAGAGATAAGCGTTGCTGCCGTCGCCGATCAATTGCGCAAGCACGTCCAGCGCGGGGCTTTCGCCGGCGGCAGCGGTGGTCGCGGACGGCACGAGGTAATAGCGCCGCAGTATCGGCTGCTCGACGCGCGCGTCCGCGAGCGTGATCGTCCGCGGCGCGACCGGCCGCGGCTCCTGCGGACGGATACGGGCATTTGGAATGGCGGGCTGCGGCGGCACCTGGCCGAACGTCTTTTCGATTTCAGGGCGAATCTTCTGCGCGTCCACGTCGCCTGCGATCACCAGCGTTGCATTGTTCGGCGCGTAAAATCGTTTGTAGAAGGCAAGCGCATCTTCCCGGGTGAGCTTCTCGATCTCATGGCGCCAGCCGATCACGGGACGGCCATACGGATGGTTGAGATAAAGCGCGGCCATGATCTGTTCGGTGAGCCGCGCATCCGGATTGTTGGCGACGCGCATGTTGTATTCCTCGAGCACGACGTCGCGCTCAGGCAGCACGTTTTCGTCCTTCAGCACCAGGCCGGTCATGCGGTCGGCCTCGAACGCCATCATGGTCGCGAGTTGATCGCGGGTTACGCGCTGATAGTAGCCGGTGTAATCGAAGTTGGTGAAAGCATTCTCCTCGCCGCCGACGCGCAGCACGGTCTGGGAAAACTCGCCGGCCGGATACCGGGCGGTGCCCTTGAACATCAGATGCTCGAGGAAATGCGCGAGCCCCGATTGGCCGGGCGTTTCGTCCGCCGAACCGACCTTGTACCAGATCATCTGAGTGACCACCGGCGTTCGGTGATCGGGAATGATCACGACCGCGAGCCCGTTGGCCAGGGTAAACGTGACGGGAGGCGGGGAGGTGACGGTCTGCGCCCGCGCCGAGGGCGAGGCCAGCAAGGCCGTGAGGCATACGGCCAGTGCAGCGAGGGCGGAAACGGCCACCCGTCGCGCCGCCAAAGGCGCGCACCGACGGAAATTTGTCTGAGGGGTCACGTTGCCGTCGGTCCTTTGCTGGAGCGTTTTGCGTATATGGTTGAGATGGAAAACCCGTCAAACTGAAAACGGAGATATCCCTTCAAATTCCCATCAAAAGGGATTCCCGGTGGAAGTAAATTTGACATTCGTGTCCCGCCGGGCCGCGGGTCTCGGACACGAATGTCAAAACTCGAAACTCCGCGTCCGGTCGCGTGATCCGATGCCCGGCAGCGATCCCGCTCTAGTGTCCCGATTCCGAAGTTCGCGTGACGGACTCGGTGGGGCAATGAAGCGAACTTCTGAACCGCCACACTAGAGCGGGATGAGGAAAAGTGTGCAGCGGTTTTCCGCCCGCATCCCGCGTCTCAAAATATTGGAATCGATCACGTTCATGATCCTGGGTCGATTCGATCCAGGATCATCGTGATCTAGTCGGTACGTTCCTTGCCGCTGTTGACATCGATATGGGTGCTGCCGAGCGCTTCCTTCGGTCCGGTGCCGTACGCATAATTCGGCGACGGGGTCTGATAGCCCGCCGGCGGCTGCGTCAGTTTTTCACGTTCGGGCTCGCCTCTGAACGGGGCCGTTTCCGTCTTGTTGCCGCCGAACAGATTGCTGAGCTTGCCGGCGAAGCCGAGTTGCGAGGGGCTGAGCGACGGATCCTCGAAATCCGGCTTGCCCGCCGGATTCGTCTCAGCCCGTTGCGTGGCGGCCGCCGAACCATTCGGCGCGAGCTTGCTCGGCACAATCGATTGTCCGCCTTCCCAAGGCAATAGCTTGCTGCCTTTGCCGGAGGCGGCAGCCTCCCTGCGGCGCTGAACGTCGGGGTCCTTCGGCCAGTTCGGGTCCCTGGCTTCGGCCGCCCCCGAGCCAGAGCCTGGCTGTGGCAACTCGATGCGGGGCGGAATCACCAGCGGCGACCGCTCGCGATACTCGATGCTTGAGTTTTCCATATTGGTGGCGCCGAGGCCGTGCATGAGCTTCTTGATGAGGCTCTCTTCGAAGGTGGAGTTGTCATCGTCCTGGGCACGGGCCATGCCGGCCGACGCCACGACGGCGATGCCCGCGGCGACCGCGGCCAGACGAACGCTGCGCGGCAGCAGCGCCGCGGCCCTGAGCACCTCCCAACCGTTTCGTTCGGTGTTGCGCATCGTATTCATCCTGTTCAGCTTTCTTAACGGATTGCAGCCAAAGCCGCCATGATCCGGAGTAAGCCCCTATCGTCCGTGATCAGGGCGCTTTTGCGGCCGACGCCCCGAAGAAAGAATCATACAACAGCGCCATCACCCCGACAACGATCGCCACATCGGCAAGGTTGAATACGTACCAGCTATAGGTTTTACCTGCGAATTGCAGGTGAAACAGGGCGAAATCCATTACCGCGCCATAGGCGAAGCGGTCGATGGCGTTGCCGATGGCGCCGCCGATGATGAGGCCGAGACCGATCGCCGCCATGCGGGTGTGCGAGCGCGCCATCCAGATCGCGAGCAGGACCACCGCGACGGCCTTGATCGCGAGCAGGACCGTGGCGCCCGCCGGGCTGTCGGTCTGGAACCAGCCGTAGCTGATGCCGGTGTTCCAGGCCAGCGCCAGGTCGAAGAACGGCGTAACCCTGACCGCGCCGCGATGCTCGATGTCGAACACCAACAACAGCCAGAGCTTCGACGCCTGATCGGCGATCAGCGCCGCGACCGCCGCAATGATGCCGGAGCGAACCGCCGGGGTCACACGGTGACCCCTAGCGCCTTCCATTCCCGCAGCGCCTGCGCGTCGCGCGGCGACACGTCGGGGTACTCGCTGTCGCTGCCGACGGTCGGCAGGATCTTCCACGACCGGGCGCACTTGGTGCCGGCGGCTTTCTCGATCACCACGGCGACGCCCTGGACGTTCGGCAAGCGGAACGCGTCGGCCGGAGCGTCGCCCTCGCGCACCTCGAAATTCGAAGTGATGCAGACCTCTGCGAGGTCGACGTCGAACAGCGTTCCGAGCATCGCGCGGTCGGCGACATAGACGATCGGCGAGGCTTCCAGCGATGAGCCGATCCGCTTGGCGGCCCGCTCCAGTTCCAGCGCGCCGGTGACAGCGCTGCGCACGGCGCGGACGGTCTCCCATTTCGCGGCCAGGGCGTCGTCGCGGAAATTGTCGAAGCTCTCCGGGAACAGCGTCAGATGCACGGACGGCTCCGCATCCGGCCGATACAGCCGCCACGCCTCTTCGGTCGTGAACGACAGCACCGGCGCCAGCCATTTGACGACCGCATCGCAAAGTTTGTCGATCACGGTGAGCGCCGCCTTGCGCGCCGGCGACGACGGCGGATCGCAATAAAGCGTATCCTTGCGGATATCGAAATAGAACGCCGACAGTTCAGTGTTCATGAAGGCCGCGAGGCTTGCGACCACCGTCTTGTAATCGAATTCCGCATAGGCGTTGCGCACCACCGCGCTCTGCTCCGCAAGCCGATGCAGCATCAGGCGCTCAAGTTCGGGCATGTCTGAGAACGCCACCGCCTCGCCGCGATCGAAGTGATGCAGCGTGCCGAGCATCCAGCGGATGGTGTTGCGCAGCTTGCGGTAGGTCTCGATGGTATTCTTGAGAATCTCGGGGCCGATGCGCTGATCGTCGGCATAATCCGTCGCGCAGACCCACAGCCGCAGGATGTCGGCGCCCGAATCCTTGATGACCCTCTGCGGATCGACGGTGTTGCCGAGCGATTTCGACATCTTGCGGCCGTTCTCGTCGAGCGTGAAGCCGTGCGTCAGCACCACGTCGTAAGGCGCGTGGCCGCGGGTGCCGCAGCTTTCCAGCAGCGAGGAATGAAACCAGCCGCGATGCTGGTCGCTGCCTTCCAGATACATCACGGTATCCCGGCCGCCGTCGGCCTTGCGCTTGATGTCCTTGAGGCCGGGAAAATGTACCGGATCTTCCAGCACGAAAGCGTGCGTCGAGCCGGAGTCGAACCAGACGTCGAGAATGTCATCGACCTTCTGCCAACCTTCGGCGGCTGCTTTCCTCCCAAGAAAACGTTCCGTTGCGCCTTCGGCATACCAACAATCAGCCCCTTCCTTCTCGAAGGCTTTTGCGATGCGTTCGTTTACTCTCTTGTCCTTCTTTATTTTGACTGAGCCGTCTTTCAGTTCCTTTATGAATACCGCAATCGGCACGCCCCAGGCTCGCTGTCGCGAGATCACCCAGTCTGGCCGATTCTTTATCATGCCAATGATGCGATTCTGCCCCTGCTCGGGGACCCACTGAGTCTCATCAATTGAAAGGAGCGCCCTTCCTCTCAACGTATTACCACCGTAGTGGCCAAGAGCAGCTAGCCGGCCGAGATCAATGCCTTCCTCGGGCAGATCTTTATCCATCGCGATGAACCACTGCGGCGTATTGCGGAAGATCACCGGCTTCTTCGAGCGCCACGAGTGCGGATACTGGTGTTTCAGACGCCCGCGCGCGACCAGCATGTTGCGTTCGACCAGCGCCTTGATGACCGCCTCGTTGGCGTCGCCCTTGTTGCCCTTGTCGTCGATGACGCGTCGGCCTTCGAAGCCGGGGGCCTGCGCGGTCAGCGCGCCGTTCTCGTCGACGGTGTAGGGAATGGTCGAACTGATGCCGCGCGCCTCGAGTTCGCGCGCATTCGCCGTCCAGATGTCGAAGTCCTCGCGGCCATGTCCGGGCGCGGTGTGGACGAAGCCGGTGCCGGTGTCGTCGGTGACGTGATCGCCTTCCAGCAGCGGCACGGTGAATTCATAGCCGCCGGACAAGCCTTTCAGCGGGTGCGCGCATTCCACCGCGTCCAGCGTGTCGGCGGGAATGTCACGAAACTTCTCGTAGGCTGTAACCCGCGCCTGCTTGAAGACGTCTTCGGCGAGCTTGTCGGCAAGGATCAGCATGTCGCCGGTCTTGGCCCAGTTGTCGGCGGGCGCATCGGTGACCTTGTAGAGGCCGTAGGCGATCTTGGACGAGAAGCTGATGGCGCGGTTGCCCGGCAGCGTCCACGGCGTCGTGGTCCAGATCACGACGCTCGCCTGCGCCAGCGCGCCGTGCGCAGGCGAAGTCACCGGAAACTTCACCCACACCGTGTCCGAGGTGTGATCCTCGTACTCGACCTCGGCTTCCGCCAGCGCGGTCTTCTCCACCACGCTCCACATCACCGGCTTTGAGCCGCGATAGAGCGTGCCGTTGGCGGCGAACTTCATCAGTTCGCGCGCGATCTGCGCTTCGGCCGGATAGGTCATGGTGGCGTAGGGATGATCCCAGTCGCCGACGATGCCCAGACGCTTGAACTGTTCGCGCTGCACGTTCAGCCAGTGCTCAGCATAGGCGCGGCATTCCTTGCGGAACGCCACCATCGCCGCGGGGTCCTTGAAGTTCGGCTTCGTCTTGCCCTTGGAGCGGTAGTTCTCCTCCTCGATCTTCCATTCGATCGGCAGGCCGTGGCAGTCCCATCCCGGCACGTAGTTGGAATCGTGCCCCAGCATCTGCTGGCTCTTGGTGACGACGTCCTTGAGGATCTTGTTGAGCGCGTGGCCGATATGGATGCTGCCGTTGGCGTAGGGCGGGCCGTCATGCAGCACGAATTTGGGCCGCCCTTTCGCGCGCTCGCGCAGTTGCCCGTAAAGATCGATGTCGGTCCAGCGCTTCAGGATTTCCGGCTCGCGCTGCGGCAGTCCCGCGCGCATCGGAAATTCCGTTTGCGGTAAAAACAGGGTTTTGGCGTAATCGGGGGCGTCGGGTTTCGCGACGGACTTCTGCGGCTTGTCGGACATAAGGCTTCTGGCTTTTGCTGAGTGGCGCGGAAAGAAGGTCGATCCCGGTCTTGCGCCGAGCGAAGCTCAGGCGAAAGCCGGGCCGCTAATGCTTATGATGGTGCGCCGCGCAAACATGGCAATGTCCATAGCAGGCGGCCGAGGGAATCGCAAAGCCTTGGACATTACGCGATGGTACCGAGTCTCGGAAATGCATCCGGCTCGGCCGCGAGCATGGCCCGAGCCTCGGCGGCATCGCTGTCCATCCGGTGAACCAGCGCCTCGATGCCGTCGAATTTCTGTTCGTCGCGGATGAAACCGATGAAGGCGACATCCAGTATGGTCCCGTAGAGGTCGCCCTGGAAGTCGAACAGAAATACCTCGAGCAGCGGCGCGCCGTTATCGAATGTCGGACGGCGGCCGAAACTCGCGACGCCGTCGAAGCGCCGATGATCCTTTCCCCCGCCGAGGCCGACGCGCACGGCATAGATACCGTGCTTGAGGCCGCAATCCTGATCGAGGCGAATGTTGGCGGTGGGGTAGCCGAGACCGCGGCCGCGTTTCTCGCCGTGGATCACCTCGCCGGTCACGAACCACGGCCCGCCCAGCATTACGGTGGCGTCCGCGATCTGGGCCTCGGCCAGCGCCATGCGGATCGCGCTGGAAGAGACCGGGCGCTCGTCGATGTCGACATGGGGCTGCACGTCCACCTCGATTCCGAGGCGCGGGGCCTCGCTGACAAGCAGGCTCGGCGAGCCCACCCGGCCCTTGCCGAAATGGAAATCGTATCCGACGGCGATGCCGCTGACCCCAAGGCGTTCGATCAACTCATGATGAATGAAATCTTGCGCCGTCGTGCCGGCTCGCGCGGCGTCGAAGGTCATGACCACGGCCCCGGCGAGGCCTGTGCCCGCTAAAAGCCGTAGCTTGTTGGTTTCGTCGGTCAGGCGGAACTGCGGGGTATTCGGACTGAAGAACTTCCGCGGGTGCGGCTCGAAGGTCACCGCGAAGGCGGGCTTTCCGCGGGAGCGGGACATCTCGAGCGCGGCCGTGATCACCGCTCGGTGGCCGAGGTGGACGCCGTCGAAATTGCCCATCGCCACGACCGCTCCTCTGGGGATCGTGGCGGCGGGGGCGCTGTCGCGGATAATTATGAATGGGGAAGGCATTGTTCGAGTTCATTGAATGGTTTCGGCCCGCGGACCGTGGCGCGGCGGCCGGATTGAAGTCAAGCCGGCGACCGGCGCGCCGTCGGCACATCAGTATTTCGACGGACGGGCCGGTTAACGCGCTGTTTAAGGGCCCGCGCTAATCATGAGCGCCGACCAGCGGGGCGCGGAATCGGCGAGCGCCGGATACCGCCACTCCAGGATGGCCTGCTCCGATGGGCTTTGGACGATTTTCGGCATGCATGGAACGTGCGTGCGGGGGACTCATGATGGCGGTTGATTTGTCAATGTCGGTTCTGGTCGTGGACGACTACAACACCATGATTCGCATCATCCGGAATCTTCTCAAGCAGCTTGGGTTCGAGAACATCGACGATGCCAGCGACGGTTCGGCGGCGCTGAACAAGATGCGCACCAGGAAGTACGGTCTCGTGATCTCCGACTGGAACATGGAGCCGATGACCGGCTACGATCTGCTCAAGGAAGTCCGCGCCGATCCCAATCTTGCCATGACGCCGTTTATCATGGTCACGGCCGAGTCCAAGACCGAGAACGTCATCGCCGCCAAGAAGGCCGGGGTGAACAACTACATCGTCAAGCCGTTCAACGCCGCGACGCTGAAGAACAAGATCGAGGCGGTATTTCCCGACAACGTCCCGGCGTAGAGTGGTTTGCGTTTTGACGGAAACAAACTGTTCCGTCATGGCCGGACTTGTTCCGGCCATCCACGTCTTTTTGCGTTGAGACTCCAAAGACGTGGATACCCGGCATAGAGCCGGGCATGACGGGTTGCTGATTTCGTCTAAATAAACACTGCGTATCACGCCGCTTCGCTGTGCGCTGCACAGCGTCCGGAGCGCGCCTCGCGTCCCTCACCACTTCAGCTCGCGCATCAGCGCCCGCGGCGGGCGGCCGAACAATTCCTTGACCGAGGCCGGATCGAGCTGGTCGACGCCGGCGAATTCCTCGGAATGGATGCCGCGCGTCAGGAACAGCAGGTCTATGCCGAAGGCGTGCGCGCCCATGAGGTCGGTCCGCACGGAATCGCCGATGGCCAGCACCCGGTTCAACGGCGTGTCCTCGCCGCGCTGTTCTCGCGCCAGGGCCATGGCGCTGTCGTAGATCGGCCGGTGCGGTTTGCCATAGAAGATCACCTCGCCGCCGAGTTCGCGATAAAGTTCCGCGATGGCGCCGGCGCAATAAAGCAGCCGGTCGCCGCTTTGAACGACGATATCGGGATTGGCGCAGATCAGCGGCAGCTTGCGCTCGCGCGCCTGCATCATCAGGGCGCGATAGTCCTCCGCGGTTTCGGTCTCGTCGTC
>CAZOOO010000060.1:0-14565 GCA_964581435.1 uncultured Hyphomicrobiales bacterium
TCGAATGGGGCGTCTACGGCGTGCCCGAGACCTTCGTGGTCGCGCGCGACGGCACCATCGCCTACAAGCTGGTCGGGGAAATCACGCCCGAGAATATCGAAGCGGTGCTGAAGCCGGAAATCGAGAAGGCCCTGAAGGCGGGCTCTTGATATCGGTTGTTGTCGCGGCGAGGACCCGCCAAAATATTCGAAGCATTTATCTGCCGTTCATTTGACGGCCATGCCGCCGCCGCAAACTCGCAGCTACCTTCGCACCGTCAGAGCCTTTCCGCTTCTGACGGAATCAGAAGCGGGGCTCCATGTTTTTGATTTAACGCGTTTTCTTCCCGCGAACCGGTATCCATCCTCGGGCCAAGCCCGAGGACATGCTTCGCTCGAAAACGCGATAGCAACGCCTGGAGGGAAATGTCATGCGCCGTTTCACGCTCGCCTCGATCACCGCAGCCGCGCTCGCGCTCGGCCTGCTTGCTTCCTCACCGTCGATGGCCCAGTCGACTCAACCCGCTCCCCACTCCGGCAGAATGGCTCCGGCGGGGCAAATGGCGCCCGCCAAGTCCGATGCGGCCAAGCTCGACATCAACACCGCCACCAAGGAAGAGTTGATGGCCTTCAAGGGCATCGGCGACAAATATTCCGACAAGATCATCGCCGGCCGCCCTTACGCCAAAAAGGATCAACTCGTCTCCAAGAAGATTCTTCCCGAAGCGACCTACAAAAAAATTTCGGGCCGGATCATAGCTTCACAGCCGAAGTAAACCGACCGTTGCTTCGCCCCGCGGGCGGCGGAAGGGTGAACGTGATCAGCCTTCGCTGACGTCCCCTTCCTTGGCATCGCTGGCTTCCAGGGTGGCCGGTTCCAGATGATAGCGCCGGGTCAGCGGCATCTGCATCATGGCAAAGATCATGGTGAGCGGGACCGCTCCGAAAACCTTGAAATTGACCCAGAAATCCGTGCTCTGGGTCCGCCAGACGAATTCGTTCAGGACGGCCATCGCGGCAAAGAACAGCGCCCAGCGCAGCGTCAACAGCCGCCAGCCGCGCGGCGTCAGGTTGAACACCTGATCGAACATGATCGCGATGAAGGAACGGCCGAACAGTAATCCAATGCCGAGCACCGCCGCGAACAGGGCATAGATGATGGTCGGCTTGACCTTGATGAAGGTCTCGTCGTGCAGCACCAGCGTCAGCGTGCCGAACACGATGACGACGACCCCCGTCACCAGCGCCATCAGCGGGATATGTCGCGTCACCGCATAGGACGCGATCATCGCGGCCACGATCGCCACCATGAAGGCGGCCGTTGCGACGAACAGGCCAAACTTCGCATTGGCGGCGAAGAACACCAGCAGCGGACCGAGTTCGGTCGCGAGCTTGAACAGCGGGTGCGGTTGGGATTTGTTCACTTATTCATCGTCCTGCCTGTTATGACCGGTTTCCTCCGCGAAAGCGGATGGCCCGGCCGTCCGAACGGTTTCGGTAATTCCCTGGATGCCCGATTGCCCGGATGCCCGCGCCTTTAATCCTCGATCCCCGCGACCGCCCGCGCGAAATCACCTGCGGTGAACGGCGCGAGATCGTCCACTCCTTCGCCCACGCCGATGAAATGCACCGGCAGCTTATGCTTCTCCGCCAGCGCCACCAGAATGCCGCCGCGCGCCGTGCCGTCCAGCTTGGTCATCACCAGTCCCGTGACGCCGGCGGTGCGATGAAACGCCTCGACCTGCGACAGCGCATTTTGTCCGACGGTGGCGTCGAGCACCAGCAGCACGACATGGGGAGCCGACGCATCGACCCTGCGGATGACGCGAACCATCTTTTCCAGCTCGTTCATCAGCTCCGCCTTGTTCTGCAGGCGGCCCGCGGTGTCGATCAGCAGCACGTCGCGCTTGTCGTCCCGCGCCGCGGTCAGCGCGTTGAACGCAAGGCTGGCCGAATCCGACCCTTGCGCGCCCGCGATGACCGGCGATCCGGTCCGCTCGCCCCAGACCTTCAACTGATCGATCGCCGCGGCGCGAAAGGTGTCGCCGGCCGCCATCATCACCTTGCGGCCCTCGGCGGACAGTTTCGCCGCGAGCTTGCCGATGGTCGTGGTCTTGCCGGAGCCGTTGACGCCGACCACCAGAATCACGAAGGGCTTGACCGTCTCATCGACGGCCAGCGGCTGCGCAACCGGCGCGAGGACTTTTTCGACTTCGTCCGCGACGACGGCCTTCACCTCATCGGCGGAGATCGCCTTGTCGTAGCGCCCCTCGCCGACGGCGGCCGCGATGCGTTCGGCAACCGCGGTTCCCAGATCGGCGCGCAGCAGCACGTCCTCGATATCGTCGAGCATGGCGCGGTCGAGCTTGCGCTTGGTGACGAGATCGGCCACCGCCGTGCCGATCGAGGCCGAAGTCCGCTTGAGGCCGCCGGACAGCCTGCGCCACCAGCTCTGTTTCGGTTTGTCGTCGGTGCTGTCGCTCATCGTGGAGGTGTGTTAGCGGTTTCGACCTGCGAACGAAAGACCTGAACTGTTCATGGATACGGCCCAGCCGACGCCGGAGGAAATCCAGGCTCGCGTGCTTCACCGCGACGGGCTGATGCTGGTGATCGACAAGCCGGCCGGCATCCCGGTGCATCGCGGCCCCAAGGGCGGCGCCAATCTCGAGGCTTCGTTCGAGGCGCTGCGGTTCGGCCTGCCGAAACCGCCGGTGCTGGCCCATCGGCTCGACCGCGACACCTCGGGCTGCCTGGTGCTCGGACGCCATCGCAAGGCGACGGCGTCGCTCGGCCTGCTGTTCAAGCACGGCAAGATTTCAAAAACCTACTGGGCGGTGGTCGAAGGCGGTCCCACTGATGACGAGGGCACCGTCGACATGCCGCTCGGACGGCTGAACCATGAGCGCGGCTGGTGGCAGAAGCCGGACCCGGACGGGCTGCCGTCGGTGACGAAATGGCGGGTGCTGGGGCGATCTTCTCTTCACGCCTCCAGTGTTGCGGGAGTGGGAATCCAGTTCACCTGGCTGTCGCTGGAGCCGGTGACCGGCCGCACCCACCAACTGCGCGTCCATTGCGCGGCGATGGGCTGGCCGATCGTCGGCGACAGCATCTACGGAACCCGGGCCAGTTTACGCCGCCAGCGCAACGAACAATACGTCCCGCGTCCCGACGAGCCGGGCCTGCATCTGCATGCACGCCAGATCGCGGTTCCGCTGTCGAGGAACAAGCCGCCCGTCGTGGTCACCGCACCCGCGCCCGCGCATCTGCACGCGCTGCTCACGGCGTGCGGCTGGAACGGAGAGTAGGCTAAAGCGTCCCGGAAGAGCCGTGGGCGTGCGAGCCGCGACAATTCATCTTGAATCCGCCGCGTTCCTGCGTCATATGATGGCATGACCCTGAGAGACATCGGGTCACCGCGAGCCGCGTGTTCTGAGCCCGTCCGACGGTTTCTGGCTTGCCCTCCATCTAGATGACCTCATCGACGCCCCAAACACGCGGGCGTCACAGACGCCCTGGCACGCTCCGGCCGATATGGTCCCAGCGCCGGGTCGCATAATGGAAAGAAACAACCTTTTGTCCTCCTTTCAGGATTTCGGCCTCGCCGATCCGATTTCACGTGCGCTCGCAGAAGAGAATTATCTGACGCCCACGCCCATCCAGGCTCAAACCATTCCTATTGCCCTCACCGGACGCGACCTTGTCGGAATTGCCCAGACCGGCACCGGCAAGACCGCGGCCTTCGCGTTGCCGATCCTGCATCGGCTGCTCCAGAATCGCATCAAGCCGCAGCCCAAGAGCTGCCGGGTTCTGGTGCTCAGCCCGACGCGCGAGCTTTCAGGCCAGATCCTCGAAAACTTCAACGCCTACGGCCGACACCTGCGCCTGAGCTCGGCTCTCGCGATCGGCGGGGTTCCGATGGGGCGTCAGGTCCGCTCCGTCATGCACGGCGTCGAGGTGATGGTCGCCACGCCGGGCCGCCTGCTCGACCTCGTTCAAAGCAACGGACTGAAGCTCGGCCAGGTCGAATTCCTCGTGCTGGACGAAGCCGATCGTATGCTCGACATGGGCTTCATCCATGACATCCGCAAAGTCGTCGCCAAGCTGCCGGTGAAGCGCCAAACGCTGCTTTTCTCGGCCACGATGCCGAAGGACATCGCAGAACTCGCCAACCAGATGCTGCGCGATCCGGCTCGCGTCGCGGTCACGCCGGTCGCCTCGACCGTGGACCGCATCGCCCAGCGCATCATCCAGGTCGATCATGCCAGCAAGCCCGCATTCCTGGCCCAGCTTCTGAAGCAGGAGCCGGTCAACCGGGCGCTGATTTTTACGCGAACCAAGCACGGCGCCGACAAGGTCGTGAAAAGCCTTGCCAAGTCCGGCATCAAGTCCAACGCAATCCACGGCAACAAATCGCAGAACCACCGCGAGCGCGTGCTGGCGGCGTTCCGGACCGGCGAGATCCGCACCCTGGTGGCGACCGACATCGCGGCACGGGGCATCGACGTCGACGGGATCAGCCACGTCGTCAATTTCGACCTCCCGAATGTCCCGGAGACCTACGTCCATCGCATCGGCCGCACCGCGCGCGCGGGCACCGAGGGCGCGGCGATCTCGCTGGTCGCCGGAGCGGAAGAAATGGCCTATCTCCGCGATATCGAAAAGCTGATCCGCGTGGTCCTGCCAAAAGAAGATCGCCGGACACCGGGACAGCGCGAGGCCGCGCCGGCTGCCCAGCCGCATCGCAGCGGACGCCCCGCCCCCCATGGTCATGCGGCCAGAGCGGAAGCCGCCGCTCCCGGCACGAAAAACCCACGCCGTCGCAGTCGCCGTGGCAAAGCGACTCAGCAAACCAACCGCCGAGCGGAAGCCGGCCGGCAAGAACCATCCCGCTCGTCGCCGGGAAACAAGGCTGAGGGAATGCAGGGAGTAGCGTTCCTGCACCGCAAAAGCCATCCAGCCCGCGCGAAATCCAACCGGCCGCCTCAACGCTAGCGGGTGAATGTGACGTTTGCTATCCACTTGCAACAGGTCGACAAGCGAGGGCCGGATCCAGAGTTCATCCGCAGGACTCCTGTCTGACGAATGCGGATGCTAGAATTGGACGAGCAGAACAGGCGTGACGTGGCGATTTTTCGCCGGTCTCCCGCTTCTCGAAATTTGAAATCTATCACGCATGATCCTGGATCGCTTCGATCCACCATCATCGTAATTCAGTGAACCGCCACTCGATCCGGAGAACCTTATGGCGAAAGAAGAACTGATCCAGTTCGAAGGACTGGTCACCGAAATCCTCCCAGACGCCCGGTATCGGGTGCAGCTCGATGCCGGGCACGAGATCGTTGCCTATACCGCCGGCAAGATGAAGAAGAATCGGATCAAGACGCTGGCCGGCGACCGCGTGACCATCGAGATGTCCCCCTACGATCTGGAGAAAGGACGCCTGATCTTCCGGCATAAGGACGAGCGCCCCGGCGGGCCGCCGCGCAGTGGACCGCCGCGAGGGGGTCAGTTTCGCCGCAGGTAAGTCGTCGGCGTGGGAAAGACCTTGCGCCCTGCGGGGCCAAAGCCCGGTCAAACCCACCCCTTAAAAAATCCTGCACGTCAGGATTGTTTTGGAGCCTGCCTTCGAATAACATTGGAATAGCGATTTTCGGCCGGACGACATTAGCTACCACCGGTACAGCCGGTTTAGACGCTGACGACCCTTCCAAAAATCCGATCTCACCAGCCCGCCAAAAGCGGGCTTCGATAGACGTACTTGATAAAGGGACTACCCGTGAGCATGGGAACCGTGAAGTGGTTTAACGCAACCAAGGGCTACGGCTTCATTCAACCCGACGATGGCGGCAACGACGTGTTCGTTCACATCAGCGCGGTTGAGCGTGCCGGACTCGGAACGCTGCGTGAAGGACAGAAGATCAGCTACGAAATCGTCGCTGATCGCCGTTCTGGGAAATCTTCAGCCGACAATCTCCGCGCGGCTGGCTAGGCAGCGGCTTGCGTCCCTGTTGAAGAAGAAATCACATCGAAAGAAAGGCCGCGCCCTCAGCGCGGCCTTTTATTTGGCGCCAGGGTTCCGAGAGCGGCAACGAGGAAAATCCCATAGCGATTGTCTCGCGATCTTGCGCGGGGAGCAGGCGTATCCCCGTCAGGTCGTCGGGCAGATGATGCTGTTCGGATTGCCAAAAAACACGCACATCGACTGACGCGGGCGAGTATAGGCGGTGTCGCTCAGCCTGATGCCGGCTTTCGACATGACGTAGCCGAGTATCGGCTGATAGAGATAGCTGACCTCGCTGTAGATCAGGTACTGGCCGGGAAGCACGTTGCCCGACGAATCCCGCCCGATGAGCCCGGAGGGAATGCCGACTGTCGACCCCGTGCCTCGCGGCGCCGTGCCTTTGCTCCATTGCACCCGCGCCACCGAGGTCGCGGGATCGACATACACTTCCGAAATCGTTGCTTGGACGGCTGCCGAGGGATAGGGCCACATGATGCCGTAGCTGGCAGCCAGAAAATTCGTCACGTCGGCATCGTTCACCACCTTGGACTGCGAAGTAAGATCGGACAGCGTTCGCGCAACCAGCGTGACCTTGCGATTGACCGCGACACCTGATGACACCTCGATGGTCCCGAACAGCATCACCAGCATCAGCGGCACGATCATCGCAAACTCGGTCGCCGCCATGCCGCGCGAATCCCGCCGCAGCGCCGCCGCCGTACCCTTCAGGCAAGACCAGATGCCGGAGCCGTTTCCGTTCCGATCAAATCGGAACGAGGCGCCAGATTTCTGTTTCGACGCGTTTTCTTCACGCGAACCGGCGTCCACTTCGCTCGAAAACACTCTGGACATCGGCTTCATATTCTCAACTCGCATACGCTGCCGTTTCCCGGATGCCGATCATCAGGATGATGGTGTCGGAACCGGATAGGGCTCGTTCTTGAAGGCAGCGGTCGCCGCCAGCAGCCGTTTGCCGCCGCTCAGGTTGGCGATGTTATAGCCGAGCCCCGTGACGAACAGCGGCCACTGATAGAACAGCCGGACGACGACGATATCTCCCGGTCCGCCCGGATTGTATTGGGTGTTATCGACGAAGCTTCCTCCCGCGATCGGGTCGGAGATCGTCACGCTCCCGAAGCCGGAGGGATAACTCCGGACATCGACATAGATTCCGTTCGCGCAGTCGAACAGGACATTGACGTTCGCGCAAACGATGTTGGTCTTGAAACTCTGCTTGGTGAGATTGGCGAGTTGCGCCTCGCCGGTCATGATGGTGCGCGCGGAGTCCTGCAAGGCGGTCTCAAGGCTCTGGCTCGCAAAGAACACCATGCCGGTTTCGATAATCGCGAACAGCAGCGCGAAGAACAGCGGCGCGACAAGAGCAAACTCCACCGCCACGGACCCGCGCTGACTGCCGCGAAAATGACCCGCGCTTGCGGCTGCGGCCCTGAAGGGGGGGAACGGCGACATCATGAAATCCTTGCACACGGCGGGATTTATCTACCGTCAAGGACTAGCCGAAACTGATTGTCGAAGTGTTTCGTCCGATAGGAGCAGAATGCCCCTCCCCGTATACCAAATACTAACAACACTGGATCGTGAAGCCGTGCTGCGCCGGCAGAGCCGGATGCCCGTCGTCAATCGGCGGCTTCATCTTGAGGAAACGCCGCCGGCCTGCGAACTCAGATTGCCGGCCTGGTCCATTGTCGCCTTGAAGTAAGCAGGGCTGTCCCCGAGGGTGATCCGTTTCTGGCAAATCGGCATGCAGCTATATGATTCACGCTCCAGGCCGCGATAGACCGTCACCACCTGATCGCTTGGTCCCTCGACCTGAATGATGCGATCCACCAGAATGCTCCCGGCGCGGTCCATCGCAATCACGTTGGTTGCGCCATAGCCCTTGCCGGTCACGACGACGAGGCCGCCAGGCTGCAGGGTGACGTCGGCGATCAGCGGATTGCCGACCACGATCGTCGCAATATGTTCGGGCAGCCTGACCAGCTTCGCCTGGTCGACATTGACCGAGATCGGTTCACTCGTCGCCTCGGCGTGAGCCGTCACCGGACCCAGCAAGATCGCCGTTGCGAACGACATGCCGATGACCGAGACACGCGACCGGCCGCGCAGGAATTTGAACCACATACTCTATACTCTACTCGGGAACGCAGAGATCCGGAAAGGCAATGCCGACAATGCCGGTCCACGACATGAAATCTGCCGTTAATTGATGAATGAACCGCAAACGCGCGCCTGGAGGAAGTGCGTCCGGCGCCTCGCTTCCGAACGGGTGCACGATTTTCAGAAAGCCGCCGCCGCTAATTAGGAGCGCTCGAGCGGCTTTTGGATAGAACGCATTTTTATAAATCTCCCTTAAATATAAATTCACCGTGACGCACACACGGCCCGTTAGCACCGTGTTTCTGCAATCGAATTAACTGCGCTGCAATTCTCCCCGCTTACGGTAAGGGCATGGTCACGGTGCTGAGAACGCCGTTAGGACCAGTACAGTTCGACAGCCACGTGAACACATGGAGCCCGTTATGAAGAACGTTTTTTCGCGCTTTCTGAAGGATGAGTCCGGCGCAACCGCGATCGAATATGGCCTGATCGCCGCCGGCATTGCCGTCGCGATCATCACCGCTGTCAATACGCTCGGCACTTCGCTGAACACCACCTTCACGAAGGTCCAGGAAGATCTGAAGAAGCCGCAATAAACGAAAGTCGTTCGTTCCGCGATCGAAAAGGTCCCGGTATGCCGGGGCCTTTTCCGTTTCTGCTTCCATCCCATTCGCGCACGTAAGCTGACCGGGCCGCCATGACCATGTCCAAACCTTCCGTGCCCGAGACGTATTATCCGTCCCGTGACGAGCCGACGCGGCTGGCGATCCAAATCGTCTGCATGGCGCTGACCGTCGCCGTCATTGCCGTCGCGGCCAGAATAATCGCCGTATGGCCATGACCTTTCTTATTTCCAGAATGTTCACATCGGCCGGATACGATCGGACCCCGTAACGGATCACGCCGTAGAGGAAGCGGGACTGGTATTTCCATGGCGCTCGATGTCGCACGATTGCTGTTATTCCCCGCCTTGATGGCGTTCGCGGCCGCGAGCGATCTGCTCACCATGACGATCTCGAATCGGGTCTCGCTGCTTCTGGCGGCCGGCTTCCTCGTGCTGGCCCCCCTGAGCGGCATGGGACTTCACGAGATGCTGTCCCATGCGGGAGCGGGGCTCGTGGTTCTCGTCGTGGCCTTCTCGTGTTTTGCGATGGGCTGGGTCGGCGGCGGCGACGCCAAGGTGGCCGCCGCGGCCGCCCTCTGGTTCGGCTTCGGGCATACGCTGGAGTACCTCATCTATGCCTCCCTGTTCGGCGGAGTTCTGACGCTGTTGCTGCTCCAGTTCCGGCAATGGCCTTTGCCGGCATCGCTTTACGGTCAGGACTGGCTTCTCCGGCTGCACGGCAAGAACACGGGCATCCCCTATGGCATCGCGCTCGCGTTCGCCGCCCTGCTGATCTATCCGGAGACCGAATGGATACGTGCGGTCGATCTGACGCGGTTTGGCCTCCACTGATCGCGCACGAGCGACATCGCGTTAACGCGATTTGGATACGCCTTATTAACCATGCTTTGACGAATAAATGTTCAACTCGCGTCACGGCGACGCAAGCGCCGCGTCGCAACGTGGACAATCAAGCGCATGAACACCGCACGCATCGTCGTCCTGACCATCGCAGTCGGCGCCGGCGGCCTCGCCGCCTACCTCGCGAGCGGATCCGACAAGGAGCCCCAACCCGTCCAGACGGCGCAGCTTCCGACCGTCGATGTGCTGGTTGCGAAGTCCGACATCCAACTCGGCCAGGCGGTCACCGCGAACGACGTGGCGTGGCAGGCCTGGCCGGCAAATAGCGCCAGCAGCCACTTCATTCGCCGTGACCGGCAACCGGACGCCACCGCTCAACTCGCGGGGTCGATCGCCCGCTCGCCCTTCATCGCCGGAGAGCCCATTCGCGAACCCAAGCTCGTCAGCGCGAAAGGATCCGGCTTCATGGCCGCGATCCTGCCAACGGGAATGCGCGCGATTTCGACCGAGATTTCACCGGAAACGGGAGCCGGCGGTTTCATCCTTCCCAATGACCGCGTCGACGTGATCCTCTCAAGGCGGGAGAAAAACGCCGATCATCCGAGCGGAGATTCCGTCAACTCGGAGACCATCCTCACCAACGTGCGCGTTCTCGCGGTCGATCAGACCATCGAGGAGAAGAACGGACAGAAGGTCGTGGTCGGCAGGACCGCGACGCTCGAATTGAAACCGGAGCAGGCGGAGACGCTGGCGCGGTCGCGCCAGATGGGAACGCTGTCGCTCGCGCTGCGCAGCCTCGCCGACGCCAATGCCCCGGAAGGCGACATCGATGATCGGAGGCGCGACAGCATCAATGTCGTCCGTTACGGCGTTCCGACTCAGACCACGGTACAGAGGTAATCGAGGACGCCGGCCATGAAAAGGACGACAAGACCCACATCGGTGCGGGCGTTCGTGGCGCGGTCGCTCGCCCTCGCGGCAATCGGCGCTTTCACGCTGGACCCGGCGCTGACGCCGGCGTTCGCGAGCGATTACGGGGTGTCCGGCGCAAAGATGCGCGCGCAATCTCTTTCGCTCGGCATCGGCAAGTCGGTCGTGGTGGATCTGCCCCGCGACGTCAAGGACGTGCTGGTCGCCGACCCGAAGATCGCGAACGCCGTGGTGAGATCGGCGCAGCGCGCCTACATCATCGGCGCCGCGGTCGGTCAAACCAACATCATCTTCTTCGACAGCAACGGCGAGCAGATTTCGGCCTACGACATCGCCGTCACGCGCGACCTGAACGGCTTGCGCGCCGCGCTCAAGCAGCTTCTGCCGAACGCCGCTGTCAAGGTCGATGGCCTGGGCGACGGAGTCATGCTTTCAGGATGGGTGTCGAGCCCGATCGAGGCGCAACAGGCCGGCGATCTCGCCGCACGCCTCGCCGGCGGCGCGCAAAAAGTCGTCAACAATATCGCCGTACGAGGTCGCGACCAGGTCATGCTCAAGGTCACGGTGGCCGAAGTCGCTCGCACCATCATCAAGCAGATGGGCATCGACCTCAGCGCCAACATGAACTACGGCACCGCGGTCGTGAACTTCAGCAATTCGAATCCGTTCACCGCTCTCGGCAGGCCGCTTGTCAGTGGAAATGGCCTTGGCGGATCCGCCGGCCTGACAAATCTTATACCTGGGCAGGCCGGCTATCCGGGGGTGGTTCCGAGCGTACAGGCGACGCTTCGCGCCATGGAAAGCGCAGGCGTGATCCGGACGCTCGCCGAGCCGAACCTCACCGCGATATCGGGTGAATCGGCGACGTTCGTCTCGGGAGGCGAGTTTCCCATTCCGGCCGGCTATTCATGCGACCCCGCCACCCGGGTCTGCCTGACGCAGATCAGATTCAAGAAGTTCGGCATCTCGCTGAATTTCACGCCGGTGGTGCTGACCGAAGGCCGGATCAGCCTGCGGGTGATGACAGAGGTCTCGGAACTGTCGACCGAGAACGCGATGACGATAACCCAGACGCTCGGCAACTCGCTCACGGTGCCCTCGATAAGGACCCGGCGCGCGGAAACGACACTGGAGATTCCGTCCGGCGGCTCGATGGCCATGGCCGGCCTGATCCAGGAGCAGACCAAGCAGGCCATCAACGGCTTGCCTGGACTCACCCAGTTGCCGGTCCTCGGAGCGCTGTTCCGCAGCCGCGACTATGTCAACGGACAGACCGAGCTGGTGGTCCTTGTAACTCCCTATGTAGTGCGCGCCGTCGCACAAAAGGATCTGTCGCGGCCGGATGACGGTTTCGCCGACGCATCCGACCCGCAGTCCGACCTCCTGGGCAGCATCAACCGCATCTACGGCGCGCCGGGTCGTGCCGAACCCGCGCGTCACTATCGCGGCACCTATGGCTTCATCACCGACTGAGGCGGGCAAGGAACGAAACGATGACATCCGCAGCCTTCGCCAAGCGCCGCAAACTTCGCGCGGCCGTCCTCGTCGCCGTCCTCGCCGCCGCGCTGGGCGCCTGCACCCATACGGACCGGGTGGACACCACCGCGAGCATTCCGAACGATTATCGCTTGCGGCATCCCATCGCGATCCAGGAAGCCGACCGGACCGTCAATATCTTCGTCGGCAACACACGCGGCGGACTGACGGCGCCGCAGCGCGCCGATGTCGTCGGGCTTGCGAGCGTCTGGCTCCGCGAGGGGACCGGCGCCATTGTCGCCGAGGTGCCGGAGGGCACCAGCAATGCCCGAGCGGCGGCGGATTCCTTCAAGGAAGTGCGCTCGCTGTTGACCGCGGCCGGCGTGCCGCCGCGCGGGATTGTCGTCCGGCACTACCACCCCGCCGATCCGCGCCTGTTCGCAACCATTCGCCTGACCTATCCGCGGATCGCCGCCGTGGCGGGCCCCTGCGGGGTCTGGCCTGAGGACCTCGGCCCTTCGATCAAGAACAAGGGCTATCTCGACAACAAGCCCTACTGGAATTTGGGGTGCGCCACCCAACGCAACCTTGCATCGATGATCGACAATCCATCGGACCTCGTCCAGCCGCGACCCGAAACCCCGGCCTATACGGCTCGCCGCACCCAAAGTTTCGAGAAATATCGCAAGGGCGCCACCACGACCACGAACTATCCCGAAGCCGAAAAAGCCAAACTCAGCGACACAGGCAAATGATCAGTTACGCTCGCCAGGACGCAGAAGAACCAACGTCCTCTCCTTCGCCGCAGGCCGACGATCATATCGCGCCGGCGCCGCGCGTATCGGTGCAGGCCTTCTGCGAAACGATGGAAACAGCCACGGCCGTTCAAGCCGCCGGCGAGGACCGCCGCCTGACCAAGGCCCACCTCAGGATCCAGATGGGTGGCATGACCGCTGCGGTGGAAGCCTATCGATCGGCGCCGACACCGAACGTCATCATTCTCGAGGCCGAAGAGCGCGGCGATATTCTGGCCGCGCTCGACCAACTTGCGACCGTGTGCGACGCAGGCACGCGCGTTATCGTCATCGGCCGCGTCAACGACGTGACGCTGTATCGCGAGCTGGTCAAGCGCGGCGTCAGCGATTATGTCATCGCACCGGCCGTCCCCATCGACATCGTACGCTCCGTTTGCGGCCTGTTTTCAGCTCCGGAAGCGAAAGCGGGCGGCCGGGTCATCGCAGTTGCCGGCGCCAAGGGCGGCGTCGGCGCCTCGACGATCGCCCATAACGTCGCCTGGGCCATTGCACGCGATCTGGCGCTCGATTCCGTCGTCGCCGATCTCGACCTCGCTTTCGGCACCGCCGGGCTGGACTTCAATCAGGACCCGCCGCAAGGCATCGCCGACGCCGTGTTTTCGCCGGACCGCATCGACACCGCTTTCGTCGATCGCCTGTTGTCGAAATGCACCGATCACCTGAGCCTGCTCGCCGCGCCGGCGACGCTGGACCGGGTCTATGACTTCGGGACGGAAGCATTCGACTCGACGCTCGATACGCTGCGGGCGACGATGCCTTGCATCGTGCTCGATATCCCGCATCAATGGTCGGGCTGGACCAAGCGAGCCCTGATCGGGGCGGACGACATCCTCATCGTCGCGACGCCCGACCTCGCGAACCTTCGCAATACGAAAAACCTGTTCGACCTGCTCAAGGCGGCGCGGCCGAACGACCGGCCTCCGCTCTATTGCCTCAACCAGGTCGGGATTCCGAAGCGGCCGGAAATCAGCGGCGGTGAATTCGCCAAGGCGGTCGAAAGCCAGCCGGTCGTCAGCATACCGTTCGATCCCCAGATATTCGGGTCGGCCGCGAACAACGGCCAGATGATCGCGGAAATCGCGCCGAGCCACCGTACCACGGAAATGTTCCTCCAGATCGCCCAGCGCCTGACCGGACGCGGCGAAGCCAAGAAGCCGAGAAAATCGTTCCTGCCGCCGTTCATCGAGAAGCTGCGGGCAAAATAAGTCATTGCTGCGGAGTAAGTCGTGTTTGGCAAGCGTAGCGGACCAGAGGATAACGCCCGGAAGCTGACCGGCCTGACGGAGGTCGCACCGCCCGCTCCGGACACGCGAGCATCCGCGGAAATCACTTCGCCCAAAGTCGCCTCGCCGCCGCTCTCGCCGGCGCGCCCGGCGACCCAGGCGCCGACCGTCGACGCCCGCAGATCCGACACCTATTATCAGGTCAAGGCGACGATTTTCGGCGCCCTGATCGAAGCCATCGATCTCGCCCAGCTCGCCAAGCTCGACGGCGAATCCGCGCGCGAGGAAATTCGCGACATCGTCAACGAGATCATCGCGATCAAGAATATCGTGATGTCGATCGCCGAGCAGGAGGAACTGCTCGACGACATCTGCAACGACGTTCTCGGCTATGGCCCGCTCGAGCCGCTGCTGTCCCGCGACGATATCGCTGATATCATGGTCAACGGCGCCGGCACGGTCTTCATCGAAGTCGCGGGAAAGATCCAGCGGACCGGAATCCGGTTCCGCGACAACCAGCAACTGCTCAACATCTGCCAGCGGATCGTCAGCCAGGTCG
>CAZOOO010000061.1:0-14490 GCA_964581435.1 uncultured Hyphomicrobiales bacterium
ATTTGCAGGAACCCCCTGCCGCAACGGGATGCAAATGTTGGAATCGGACCACTAGATCCGAACGAATCGACTTTAGCTTGTGGGCGTCCGCCGTTGAAACGAAAATAAGGGCGATCGCCAGCAGTGGGCAAACAACGTCTATGTAGAACGGCAAGCCCGCATTGCCCGGAGCAAAATTTCCGGAGATCACCATCTGTCGAACGTGGCCGATTGCATCTCCAAGCAAAAATACCGAGGCGGCACAGTCATCGGTGCGCATTCCGGTGAAGGCGACCACTTGATCCGGTCGATGACGACCAGGGCGGTGCATGAGCGGGATAGCGCCGTTGGATGCAGGTTTTGATCTCAGTATTCGTGGTTTCGGTCAAACGTCAGGTGGAGCCCAAGCGCGGCGCGGAGTGACCGCCGCGAGTCAGACGCAGCGCCGCGCTCGGGCGGGGCTGGTGACGGAGGTCATTTTTTGACGGCCTTCGCCGGCTTTATGGCCGTCGCATCCGCCATTTCCGCGACCGGTCCCGCGGGGTCCGACCTGGACGTCTTCGGATAACGCATTGACGGACCGTCGAGCGCAAGGCGGTAGGCTCGCGCACGGTCGTGTGTTTACGGTTCGACGATGAACGCACGTGGATCGCGACGCCATTGCCGCGATGGAATAGCTCGACGGTACGCGCGTGACGCCTTCCACGATACGGACCTCGGATGGACCCGTAGCGGGGCATGGGGCACTGCCGACGACCTCGAAATCGGGCAGGTGACGCTATGAGCAGAAGCAAGCGCATCCAGGCGACTGCCGCCGACCCGATTCCCGCGCGTCCTGACAGCCTGCGAGCAGCGCATCATCAACATATTGGACGCGCTGTCGGAGCAGGCGATCAGCCAGCTTACAGAAGTGCTCGAGATGTCGCTGACGCTCGACGCTGGCGCGCTCAGCACTGACACGCGGGAAAGTAGTCCCTGCAATGACCCGCCGGTGATGAGCCGGCGGGTTTTTCATGCCCCGATTCGTGAACAGAGGCAGAACTTCCGTGTTGCGTGCAACAGTCGGGACTAATCGGGAAAGCCTTGATTTATCGAGGATTATGCGAAACCAGTCTGCAACACGAAAACTGGCAAAAGAACAAAGTGGAAAATGCAAGAAACCCTTATTTGACGGGTATTTTTGATGGCGATCCCGGCAGGATTCGAACCTGCAACCCGCGGAGTAGAAATCCGCTACTCTATCCAGTTGAGCTACGGGACCGTTAAGGCTTCTCCTCACCGCAATATGAAAAAACCGCGTTCACGCCAAGTCCGATCCGAACCATTTCGATCGGGCGGGCGACGAACACGAGCGTTTCTGCTCATCTCGAGTGACCGATATAGACGCCTCGTACGGGCAAGTCCGATGGATCGAGTTTTGATGGTGCGGGCCTTGTACTGTAACAACACGTTGTAAGGCAATGAATCTATTATATTTTAGTGCAGGTATTGGCGTAAATGGTTCGATTCTGATACTCGCATCCCATTCAGGTCCGTGTCACGCAGTTAAACGAATGACCAATAGTGAATATAAGCTGTAGGTGGAGTGTTGGCCGCGACCGTCCCAGATTCGCAGTTTAGGGATTACGAGTGCCAAAATTCAAGTCGGCAGCACAACGCAGAACGGGATCCGGGAACGTAAGCGACAGTTGCGCGCAGGGAGCATTTTATGATCAGGGTGGTTAGCGCCGTAGCGCTCTGTGCGACCCTGCTAATCGGGTTTGGGTCAAGCCTCCAGGCGGCGGATAAAGCCTTCAGGCGCGATGATCTTGCCGACGCGGCGATCAAGCTCGAATCTCAGATCAAGGGCGAAGCCGGCACCGTCACCAAATCGGCCCCGACGTTGCGCATCGATGCCGACGCGGCCTTCAGGCGGGCCGATTTTCGCAGCGGTCTTCAGATACTCGGCCAGATCGCGACCGTCGCACCTGATGACAGCGGCAACTGGCTGCGCCTCGCGCGCACGATTTTCCAGATTAGGCCCGCCACCAGTCAGGAGCAGACCTTTTTGCTGGAGCGGGCGTCCACCGCCGCCTATCTCGCCTACCAGCGGGCCAGCGATTCTGCCGCCGAGGCTGATGCACTGGCGGTTCTCGGCCGCGCTTTCTCGGATCGAAAGCTGTGGCGGCCGGCGCTCGACACGTTGCGGCTCTCGCTCGATCTGCGCGAGGTCGCCGACGTTCGCGAGCAATACGAAAAGATGCGCGACGATCACGGCTTCCGGCTGCTCGATTACACGGTGGATTCGGATTCGGCATCGCCTCGGGTCTGTTTTCAGTTCTCGGAGGACCTTGCCAAGCGGACCGACTTTTCACCGTTCGTGACGCTGGCCGGCGCCGACCGGCCGGCGCTGTCCTCGGAGGACAGGCAGCTTTGCGTCGAGGGTCTCAAGCACGGCGAGCGCTACAATATCAATTTGCGCGCCGGCCTGCCGTCGACCGTGAAGGAAGGTCTGCCGAAATCCGCCGAATTCAACGTCTATGTGCGAGACCGCAAACCGTTCGTCCGCTTCACCGGACGGGCCTATGTGCTGCCGCGCACCGGCCAGCGCGGCATCCCGTTGGTCAGCGTCAACACCCAGGTGGTGGCCGTCAAGGTGTTCCGGATCGGCGACCGCAATCTCATCAACACCGTGATCGACGGTGACTTTCAGAAGACGCTGAGCGGCTATCAGCTGTTCGATCTCGGTAGCGAACGCGGGGTCAAGGTCTGGTCGGGAGAGGTTGCGACGGCCTCCACGCTGAACGCCGATGTAACCACCGCCTTTCCAGTCGATGAGGCGCTCGGAAACCTTCAGCCCGGCGTCTATGCGATGACGGCCGCGCCCAAGGGGCCGGGCTCGACGGATGACGAGGAGTCCGGCTCGCTGGCGACCCAGTGGTTCATCGTCTCGGACCTGGGCCTGACCGCCTATTCAGGCAACGACGGCATCCACGTCTTCGTCAATTCGCTGGCGACAACCGATGCCGTGGACAAGGCGGAGGTCCGCCTGATCGCCCGCAACAATGAAATCCTTGCGACCCGCAAGACCGACGAGTCCGGTCACGCGCTGTTCGAACCGGGACTCGCCCGCGGCGAAGGCGGACTGTCGCCGGCATTGCTGACGGTCAGCGCCGGCAAGGCCGATTATGCGTTTCTCAGCCTGAAGTCGAACGCATTCGATCTGACCGATCGCGGCGTTTCGGGCCGCGCCGTGCCGTCCGGAGCCGACGCCTTCGTTTATGCGGAGCGCGGCGTCTATCGCTCGGGGGAGACCGTGTATCTCACGGCATTGCTGCGGGACGGACAGGGCGTTGCCGTAACCGGCGGGCCGCTGACGCTGGTCGTCGAACGGCCCGATGGCGTCGAGTATCGTCGCGCTGTCCTTTCGGATCAGGGCGCGGGCGGACGAAGCCTGACCCTGCCGCTCAACTCAGCGGTTCCGACCGGGACTTGGCGGGTTCGCGCGTTCACGGACCCGAAAGGACCATCTGTCGGCGAAACCACCTTCATGGTCGAGGATTATATCCCGGACCGGATCGAATTCGACTTAACGACCAAGGCGAAGCAGATCGCGGCTGATGCTCCGGTAGAACTCAAGGTCGACGGCCGTTTCCTCTATGGCGCTCCCGCATCCGGGTTGCAGCTCGAGGGCGATTTGCTGGTGGCGCCCGCCGAGAGCCGACCAGGCTACGCGGGATATCAATTCGGCGTGCCCGACGATGAGACGGCCAGTAACGAGCGCACGTCGATCGAGAATCTGCCTGAAGCCGATGCAAACGGCGTCGCCACGTTCCCGGTCGGTCTTGCCGCGCCGCCGTCATCGACCCGGCCGCAGGAAGCGCAGATCTTCATTCGCATGGCGGAAGCCGGCGGACGCGCGGTCGAGCGCAAGCTCGTGCTTCCGGTCGCCCCCGCCGCCGCCATGATCGGCGTCAAGCCGCTGTTTGCCGACAAGAACGTCGCCGAGGGCGACAAGGCCGGTTTCGATGTCGCCTTCGTCGCCCCGGACGGAACGTCGCTTGCCCGCAAGGGCCTGCGCTATGAACTGCTCAAGCTCGAAAGCAGGTATCAATGGTATCGTCAGGATTCATCTTGGGAATACGAACCGGTGAAATCGACCCGACGGGTGGCGGACGGCGACCTCTCGATCGCCGCGAACAAGCCCGCGCGGATCGAATTTTCTCCCCAGCCGGGACGCTACCGGCTCGACGTCAAATCCTCCGATCCCGACGGTCCGCTGACATCCGTCCAGTTTGACGTCGGCTGGTATTCCGACGGCAGCGCCGATACGCCTGACCTGCTGGAAACCTCGATCGACAAGCCTGATTATCAGTCCGGCGACACCATGGTCGTTTCGGTCAATGCCCGGACCGCCGGCAAGCTCACGATCAATGTTCTCGGTGACCGGCTGCTGACTACCCAAACCGTCGACATCAAGGAAGGCACCTCGCAGGTCAAAATCCCGGTCGGCAAGGACTGGGGCACCGGGGCTTACGTGGTGGCGACACTGCGGCGGCCGCTCGATGTCGCCGCGCAGCGGATGCCCGGCCGCGCGATCGGCATCAAATGGTTCGGCATCGACAGGAGCGCGCGTACCCTTTCGGTCAACCTCTCGCCGCCGGAACTGGCACGACCATCCGCGCCGCTTAAGCTGCCTGTGAAGGTCGGCGGCCTAAGTCCCGGCGAAGACGCCAAGATCGTCGTCGCCGCCGTTGACGTCGGCATCCTCAATCTCACCAATTACAAGCCGCCAGCACCCGACGACTACTACCTGGGCCAGCGTCGCTTGACGTCTGAAATCCGTGATCTCTACGGACAACTGATCGACGGCATGCAAGGAACGCGCGGCCAGCTCAGGACCGGCGGCGATTTCGCGGGAGCGGAGTTGCAGGGCAGCCCGCCGACGCAGAAGCCGCTCGCGCTCTACTCCGGCATCGTCACGGTGGCCGCGGACGGCACGGCCGAGGTCAGCTTCGACATTCCGGAGTTCGCCGGCACGGCGCGCGTGATGGCGGTGGCCTGGACCGCGACCAAGCTCGGGCGCGCGACGGTCGATGTCACGGTGCGTGATCCGGTGGTGCTGACGGCGACCCTGCCGCGCTTCCTGCTGACCGGCGATCTGGGCACCATGAGTCTCGACCTCGACAACGTCGAGGGCGCGCCGGGTGACTACACCGTGAACGTAAAAACCTGGGGGCCGGTGAAGGTGGCGGGCGACCCCGCGACCACGCTCACGCTCGCGGCCGGGCAGCGCGGCTCGACGGCGCTGACGCTCAATGCCGGCGGCTCCGCCGGCACAGCGCAGTTCGACGTCGATATCAAGGGACCGAACGGCCTAACGCTGGCCCGGCACTACGATCTGGACGTCAAGCCAGCGACCCAGATCCTGGCGCGCCGCTCGGTCCGTACGCTCGCGAAGGGCGAGAGCCTGACGCTGACCTCGGACATGTTCTCCGACCTCGTGGCGGGGACGGGCGGGGTATCGATGTCTGTCGGTCTGTCGTCGGCGCTGGACGCGGCGACCGTCCTGAAGGCGCTCGACCGCTATCCCTTCGGCTGTTCCGAGCAGATCGCGAGCCGGGCTTTGCCGCTGCTCTATGTCAACGATCTCGCCGCCGGGGCTCATCTCGCGATGGATACCGGCGTCGATGACCGCATCAAGAGTTCGATCGATCGTCTGCTGGCGAGGCAAGGCTCGAACGGTTCGTTCGGCTTGTGGTCGTCCGGCGGCGAGGATTCCTGGCTCGACGCCTACGTCACGGATTTCCTGACCCGCGCCCGTGAAAAGGGATTTTCGGTCCCCGATCCCTTGTTCAAGAGCGCGCTCGATCGCATCCGCAACTCGGTCGTGAATGCGGCCGAGCCGGAGAAGGACGGCGGTCGCGATCTGGCGTACGGACTTTACGTTCTCGCCAGGAACGGTGCCGCCCCGATCGGCGATCTGCGCTATCTCGCTGATACGAAGCTGAACAATCTGGCGACGCCGATCGCCAAGGCTCAACTGGCGGCGGCGTTGGCGCTGGTCGGCGACCGGGCGCGGGCGGAACGCGTCTATACTGCTGCGGCTGAAAGCCTGGCGCCCAAACCGGTACTCGAATTCGGCCGGACGGACTACGGCTCGGCGCTTCGCGATGCCGCGGCGCTGGTGTCACTGGCGGGCGAAGGCAACGCCCCGCGAGCCACGCTCACGCAAGCGGTGCAGCGGGTGGAAGCGGCGCGCGGATTGACGCCCCGTACCTCGACGCAGGAGAACGCGTGGCTGGTTCTGGCGGCGAGGGCGCTTGCGAAAGAGTCGATGTCGCTCGATGTCAATGGCGCGCCCGTCAAAGCCGCGCTTTATCGCAGCCACAAGGCGGCCGAGCTGGCCGACAAGCCGATCAGGATCACCAACACCGGCGCAGCGCCGGTGCAGGCGGTGATTTCCGTGGCCGGCGCGCCGGCTACTCCCGAACCGGCTGTCTCGAATGGCTTCGTGATCGAGCGCAGCTATTTCAATCTCGACGGGACGCCCGCTGATCCGGCTCAAGCCAAGCAGAACGACCGGCTCGCCGTCGTGCTCAGGATCACGGAGGCCAGGCCGGCTTATGGCCACGTCATGGTGGCCGACTATCTTCCGGCAGGATTCGAAATTGACAATCCCCACCTGGTTTCGTCCGGCGAGACCGGCACGCTCGACTGGATCGAGGACGGCCAGGAGCCGGTCAACACCGAATTCCGCGACGACCGGTTCACCGCGGCCTTCGATCGCGCCGCCAATGACAAGGCGGTGTTCACGGTGGCCTATGTCGTGCGCGCGGTATCGCCCGGAAAATACGTTCTGCCGCAAGCGTACGTGGAAGACATGTACAATCCGTCGCGCTACGGGCGCACCGGCACCGGCCGCGTCGAGGTGCGTTCGGCGAAATGACCCCACCCGGCACCCCTGCAACGATTGTGCAGCCGCGTCGCTGGCGGCGGGTGAAGCTGGCGGCGGCGGTCCTCGCAATCGTCGCTATCGTTACCGTCGGCGCGGCTGCCGGCTGGATCGTCGCGCTGGGTCCGCTGCCGCTGGCGAAGGCGCGCGAGGTCTCGACCACGGTGCTCGACCGCAACGGCAAACTGTTGCGCGCGTTCGCCATGGCCGACGGCCGGTGGCGATTGCCGGTCGACGCCACGACCGATGTCGATCCCGGATATCTCAATCTGCTGCTGGGGTATGAAGACCAGCGGTTCTATTCGCACGGGGGCGTCGACTCGCTCGCACTCGGCCGCGCGGCGCGGCAACTCCTGATCCGCGGCCACATCGTCTCGGGCGGCTCGACCATCACCATGCAGCTCGCCCGGCTGATCGAGCCGCGCCAACGCCGCTCGATCTACGCCAAGCTGCATCAGATCGTACGTGCATTCCAAATCGAGCACGAATTGTCCAAGGATGAAATCCTCAACCTGTACCTGACGCTCGCGCCGTTCGGCGGCAACCTCGAAGGTATTCGCGCGGCATCCCTTGCCTATTTCGGCAAGGAGCCGAAGCGGCTGTCGCTCGCGGAGTCGGCGCTGCTGGTGGCCTTGCCTCAATCGCCGGAACGGCGACGCCTCGACAGGCATCCGGCGGCCGCGCGCGCGGCCCGCGACCGCGTGCTCGAACGCATGGTCGAGGAATCTCGCATCTCGGCGGAAGATGCCGCGCAGGCCAAGGCGGTGCCGGTCATGCGCACGCGCCGGCCGTTTCCAATGCTGGCGCCGCATTCGGCGGATCAGGCGCTGGCCACCGACAAGGATTCGAGTTCCATCAGGCTGACGCTGGAGTCCGGATTACAGCGACAACTCGAAGCATTGGCGCACGACCGCGCGGCCGCGCTGGGTCCGGACATTTCGGTCGGCATCGTCGCGGTGGACAACGCCACCGGCGACGTTGTCGCCCATGTCGGTTCCGCGGATTATTTCAACGAGCGGCGCGCCGGGCAGGTGGACATGACGCGGGCGGTGCGCTCCCCGGGATCGACCCTGAAGCCGTTTATCTATGGGCTGGCGTTCGAAGACGGGTTCGTTCACCCGGACAGCCTGATCGACGACCGTCCGGTCCGGTTCGGCAGCTACGCGCCGGAGAACTTCGATATGACGTTTCAGGGGACTGTCCCGGTGCGCCGGGCCCTGCAATTATCGCTCAACGTCCCGGCGATCGAACTGCTGGACCGCGTCGGCGCCAGCCGGCTGTCGTCGCGGCTGAAGCAGGCGGGTGCCGGTCTGGTGCTCCCCAAGGACGAGGCTCCGGGCCTGGCGATGGGACTGGGCGGCGTCGGCGTGACGCTCCATGACCTGGTGCAGGTCTATTCCGGCATTCCCAGACTGGGCAGCGTGATGCCTTTGCACGAAATCGAGCACGACGACTCCGGCGTCCGCGCGCCTCTGCGGCTGCTGGATCCCGCAGCCGCCTGGCAGGTCGGCAATGTCCTTTTGGGAACGCCTCCGCCGGAAAACGCGATCCGGAACCGGATCGCGTTCAAGACCGGCACGAGCTACGGCTATCGCGATGCGTGGTCCGTTGGCTTCGACGGCCGCATGACGATCGGCGTCTGGGTCGGACGCCCCGACGGCGCGCCGGTTCCCGGTCTGATCGGGCGTGTCGCGGCCGCCCCCATTCTGTTCGATGCCTTCGCTCGCACCGGCAGACTGCCGGCGCCGCTCCCCAAGGCTCCGCGCGGAACCCTGATCGCCGCCAATGCGAAACTTCCGCTTCCCTTGCGGCGGTTTCGTTCCGCCGGCGAACTCATCCGGACCGACAATAACGTGCGCGGGCTCCATATCCAGTTCCCGTTGAACGGCTCGCGGATCGATGCCGGGGCAGGGCAGGGAACGCTGTCTCCGCTGCCGGTGAAGGTGACAGGCGGCAGCCTGCCGATGACGATGCTGGTCAACGGGAAAGCGGTCGGAGCGATCGACAGTCGTCGCCAGCGGACGATCGACCCTCCCGGGCCGGGCTTTGTCCGGCTGACCGTGATGGACGCGGCTGGCACCGCGGACACAGTTACGGTCAGAATTCAATAGCAGCCGGCTCGGCGGTTGTCCCTGCCTCGGGTTCAGCGTATGCGCAATCCTATGGCTGAAACCTTTCCCCGTTCCCGATTTGGACAACCGCGCGAGCCGAAGAACCCCGGGGGTATGGGACGGGGTCTGGTGAACGTGATCGACTTTGTCGCCGCCAGTCATATCAGATCGGCACTGTTCCTGACGATCGTCGGCCTGCTGTTCTTTCTGCCTGGTTTCTTCAACATCCCGCCGATCGACCGCGACGAGGCCCGTTTCGCCCAGGCGACTAAACAGATGGTCGAGACCGGCGACTTCGTCGACATCCGCTTTCAGGACGAGGTGCGTTACAAGAAGCCGGTCGGCATTTACTGGTTGCAGGCAGCCGCTGTCGAGACGGCGTCATCTCTCGGACTGCCGCGCGCGCAAATCCGCATCTGGCTGTATCGCGTGCCTTCCCTGATCGGTGCGGTCGGCGCAGTGCTTCTGACCTACTGGGCGGCGCTAGCTTTCGTGACGCGGCGCGGCGCTGTTCTGGCCGGACTGATCATGTGCAGTTCGGTTCTGCTCGGCGTGGAAGCGCGGCTCGCGAAGACGGATGCTATGCTGTTGCTGACCATCGTTGCGGCGATGGGCGCGCTTGCGCGAATCTATCTGTCGTCTCAGCGGCGCGAGAACGTCGAGCATCCGTCCTGGATACATCCGGCCATTTTCTGGACGGCGCTCGCCGGGGGAATCCTGCTGAAGGGCCCGTTGATCCTGATGTTCGTGGGATTGACGATCGGGGCCGTCGCCATTCTCGATCGCTCCGCGTCATGGCTTTGGCGTCTACGGTCGGTCTGGGGGCTGATGTGGATGCTCATCCTCATCATGCCGTGGTTCGTTGCGATCTTCCTCCGTGCCGGCGACGCGTTTTTCACGAACTCGATCGGCGGCGACATGCTGAGCAAACTCGCGGCTCAGGAATCGCATGGAGCGCCGCCCGGCACGTACTTCCTGCTGTTCTGGATTACGTTCTGGCCCGGCGCGGCGCTCGCCGGATTGGCGGCGCCGGCGGTCTGGCGCGCGCGGCGAGAGCCGGAGGTGCGGTTTCTGCTCGCGTGGCTGGTCCCGTCATGGATCGTGTTTGAACTCGTATTGACGAAGCTGCCGCACTATGTGCTGCCGCTGTATCCCGCGGTCGCGATCCTGTCGGTCTGGGCGCTGGAGCGCCGCGTCCTTTCCCAATCATGGCTCACCAAGGGCACGGCATGGTGGTTCGCCATCCCTGCGATGACCCTCGTGCTCGCGATCATCGCGACCATAACTCTAACGCGCCAGCCGGTTTTCCTGGCATGGCCGTTCGCCGCGGCTGCTTTGATTTCCGGACTGTTCGCCTGGTGGCTTTACGATGACCGTAACGCGGAACGCTCCCTGCTGAATGCGGTTCTGGCGGCGCTATTTTTGAGCGCTGCCGTCTACGGGATTATCGTCGCGGCGCTGACGCCGTTATTCCCAAGTCCCGAAGTCGCGCGCGCGCTACGAAACGTCGAATGTGTCGGACCGAAAGCCGCGGCGGCCGGCTATCATGAGCCAAGCCTGGTCTTCATGACGGGGACGTCGACGCTGCTGACCGACGGCTCCGGGGCCGCCGATTTCCTCAGCCATGGAAGCTGCCGGTTCGCGCTTGTCGAATCCCGTTCCGAACGAGCCTTCGCGCAACGCGCCGAGGCGATCGGGTTGCGCTACAATGTTGCAACGCGCATCGACGGTTTTAACTTCTCGCAGGGCAAGACGATTTCGATCGCCATCTTCCGCTCCGAGGGAACGCGTTAAGATAAGAGACGACATGTCCACCAGAACGACGGCGCCCACGGTTTCCATTGTCGTGCCTGTGCGAAACGAGGCGAACAATATCGCGCCCCTGATCGAGGAGATCGCGGCGGCGCTCGATGGCCGATGGGATTACGAGATCGTCTATGTCGACGACGGCTCAACTGACGCGACCGCTGAGCGGTTGACGGCGATCATGGCCGAGCGCGACACTGTGCGCCAGATTCGTCACGAAAAGTCATCGGGCCAATCGGCAGCGGTTCGGACCGGGGTGCGGGCCGCACGCGGTGTGATCGTTGCGACGCTGGATGGCGACGGCCAGAACGATCCGCAATTTCTGCCGGAACTCATCATGGCGATCGAGAAGGGCGAGGGACGCATTGGTCTCGCCGCCGGTCAGCGCGTCGGCCGCAAGGATACCGGGTTCAAGAAGTTCCAGTCGCGAGTAGCCAATAAGGTGCGAAGCCGGGTGCTGAGTGATGGAACGCGCGACACCGGCTGCGGGCTGAAAGCCTTTCGGCGGGAGGTGTTTCTGTCCCTGCCTTATTTCGACGGCCTGCACCGGTTCCTCCCGGCTCTGGTGCGACGGGAGGGCTATGACATCACCTATGTCGACGTAACCGACCGGCCGCGACGTTCGGGCGTGTCGAATTACGGATTCTTCGATCGCCTGTGGATCGGAATCATCGACCTCGCCGGCGTGTGGTGGCTGATCCGCCGGAAAAAATCCACGCCCGTTGTAACTGAGATCATCGGTCATGACTGATACGGTCGGTATGCTGTCCAGCTATCTCTACGATGTGTTCGTCACCAAGTTCGACGGCTGGGTCGTTCTCGGCTTCGTGGCGCAGGCACTCTTTACGATGCGTTTTGTCGTGCAGTGGATCGCCTCCGAGCGCGCGCGAAAAAGCGTGATCCCGGTTGCGTTCTGGTTTTTCTCGATCGGAGGCGGGACGCTTCTTCTGGCTTACGCGCTATACCGGCGTGATCCGGTGTTCATCGCGGGCCAGGCTTTCGGCCTCATTGTTTACTTTCGCAACCTGTACTTCATCATTCTCAATGGACGCCAATCATCGAGGTGAGAAGCAACGAAAGAGCGCGAGCCGCAAGCCTTGCTCATTGCCGGGCGTTGAAGGCTTCAAGTCCCCGCGCGAGATCGGCTTTGAGATCGTCCACGTTCTCAAGGCCGATGTGTAGCCGCAACGTCGGCCCGCCCGGATCCCAGCTTGTCGCGGTCCGATACGAAGCGCAATCGAAGGGAATGATGAGGCTCTCGAAGCCGCCCCACGAATAACCCATGCCGAACAGCTTCAGCGTATCGAGCAGCGCGCTGACCGCTTGCCGGGGCGCGGGCTTGAGGACGATGCTGAACAATCCCGATGCGCCGGTGAAGTCCCGTTTCCAGATCGCATGACCGGGATCGTCCGGCCATGCCGGATAGAGAATCCTCGTTACTTCCGGCCGCTGCGCAAGCCACTGCGCCATGTTCATCGCGGCCTGCTGGTGATGATTGAGCCTCACCGCAAGGGTGCGTAATCCGCGCAGGGTCAGAAACACGTCGTCGGGACCGACGCATAGACCGAGCAGCCTGATGGTTTCAGCAAGCGCCGGCCAGGCCTTGGCGTTGGCGGCGATGGTTCCGAACATGACGTCGGAGTGTCCTCCGATGTACTTGGTCGCCGCCTGGATGCTGATATCCACGCCTTGTTCGAGCGCGCGGCGGAAGAGGGGAGTCGCCCATGTGTTGTCGTCGATCACAAGCGCTCCGCGCGCGTGCGCGGCGACGGCGATCGCCGGAACGTCCGGCATCTCCAGGGACTGGGAGCCCGGAGCCTCGACCATCACCGCGCGTGTTTCCGGCCGGAACAGCGCGGCGATCCCCGAACCGATCAACGGATCGAAATAGGTGGTTTCGACTCCGTAGCGCGCCAGAAACCCGTCGCAGAACTGTCGCGTCGGGCGATAAACGTTATCGCAGACGAGGACATGATCGCCGGCCTTCAGCACGGACAACAGCGCCGTGGAGATCGCCGACACCCCCGATGGAACGAGGCCCACGCCTGCGCAATGCGGGCCTTCCAACGCCGCCAACGCATCCTGCAACGCGCGGGTCGAAGGCGTGCCGTGCCGTCCGTACTGGAATTCTCCGCGATGGGCGTAAAGGTCGTCGGCGGTCGGGTAGAGCACGGTCGAACCGCGAACGATGGGAGGGTTGACGAATCCCTTCTGCGACTCGGTATCTCGACCGGAAACGACCAGTCCGGTTTCCGCCCGAAACGAATTCGTGGGCCTGTCGCCTTTCGAGAAGGTCATATCGTCGCCGCTGATAACGAGGCATTTTGCCGCTGACACCTGCCTCGAAACTTGTCGGATGTCAGTTCCGGAGCGGTCGGGTAGTAACAGGAAGGGAAAGACCCTCGTCAACCCCCAATGTCGCAGAGCCGAACGTCACTGCCGAACGAGCCTCGGTTGATCGACAAAGTCCGTCTTTGGCCCGATTCTGGTGGGAGAACCGAATCGATCGGCCACACTCGACCGGGCGGCCAAACGGCGCGAATTGACGATCAATTGACTTCTTGAAAGGCATTGCCATGAAATGCGTACTTGCTGCCATTTTCGCTATCGCTGCTGGTATTTCATTACAACCAGCAACCGCACAGGAATCTGCGAAGGCGAAGACGACGCTCGACGCAGTCAAGGAACGAGGCGTGCTGTCGTGTGGCGTGACTCAGGGGTTGCCGGGGTTCTCCACCCCTGACGACAAAGGAAACTGGACCGGCCTTGACGTGGACATCTGCCGCGCGATCGCGGCTGTCGTGTTTAACGATCCGAGCAAGGTCAAGTTTGTCCCGCTATCCGCCAAAGACCGGTTTATTGCTCTGCAATGGGGCGAAATAGATGTGCTGTCGCGCGATACGTCATGGACGCTCTCGCGCGATACCTCGCTGGGAGGAAATTTCACCGGCGTGACTTACTACGACGGACAGGGTTTCCTGGTCAGGAAATCCCTCAAGGTTAATTCGGCGCTGGAGTTGAACAGCGCATCCGTCTGCGTCCAGACCGGCACCACGAACGAACAGAATCTCGCCGATTACTTCAAAAGCAATAAGATGAAATACGAGGTTATCGCGTTCAGCACGGCCGACGAGACCTTGAAGGCCTACGAATCCGGCCGGTGCGATGTGTTTACGTCGGATATTTCGCAGCTCTACGCCCAGCGGTTGAAGCTCCTTAATCCCGCCGATCACGCGGTTCTGCCGGAGGTGATCTCGAAGGAGCCGCTCGGGCCGATGGTGCGTCAAGGCGATGACCAGTGGTTCGATCTCGTCAAGTGGACACTGTTTGCGATGATCAACGCCGAAGAACTCGGCATCACGCAGAAGAATGTTGACGAAATGGCTAGATCCGAAAACCCCGAAATCAGGCGCGTTCTCGGGACCGACGGCAATTTCGGCGAGCAGCTCGGCGTAACCAGGGATTGGGTTTCGCGCATCATCAAGGCCGTCGGCAACTATGGCGAATCGTTCGATCGTAACGTCGGCGCCGGATCCCCTCTCGGAATCACGCGAGGACTCAATAAGCTCTGGAATCAGGGCGGCATTCAGTATGCGCCACCGATCCGCTAGTGGTCCGATTCTAACATTTGCATCCCGTTGCGGCAGGGGTTTCCTGCAA